>NZ_PTRE01000009.1 GCF_002965065.1 Escherichia sp. MOD1-EC7003 | reverse complement strand
AGATCACAAAACTCTATGCCTGTCTTTTTTTACCCGCCCATTACTGGGGATTCCTCAGCGCCGCAGCGAGGCAGGGATCAGTGAGTAACGATCCAGAGACGTTTGGCCCAGAAGAGCATCGACAGCGAAAATGCGCCCATCCATGACCAATATTTCATATTTGTGTTGATCACAGGCTACCCCCTTAACGGTTATTACTTTGTGTTGAGATAACTCACCTGTTATTGCTGCGGTGCATTAAAAGCCCTTTAATTCATTAAAACCAGGTAATAAGAATGATGATAATTATTGTTTCAGCTGATCATCCTCAGCAAATAGTTCTATAAAGGCTTGCTGCTGCGATGTTAGTTGCCAGCCGTCTGGAATAACGACGGTACATTCCCGTTTCGCTTCTGGTTCATTGTCACTATGCTGACATAATGGTGACGACGCCTGCGGCTCCTGATCGATCATCGTTATCCCCACACTTTCCAAATCAGCAGTGCGACAACCACCCAGAAAAGTGCAGAACCAAGAAATACCGCCAGCCAGGCTTTGCGTTTTAATTCAGGGTCCCGGCGCGATTCCTGATTTCCAGAAGGCATTGCTAACCTCATATAATCGCCATCACTTATCAGCAAGGCGCTGAACGATTGACGCAACTAATCACGCGATGAGACAAATCCTGAAGAAAATTTAGTCAAAAATCCAGCTAATTTACGAATCGTCTCCAGTAAATAATTCTATCTTTTGACCTGAAATAGATATTTGAAAAATGAAGTTTGCGAGGCGGGTAATTAGACTCTACTTTACAGGTAATTTACCCTATAAATATGAGGGATAAAAATATTGTTCACCGGATACCAATAAGTAACAAAAGAGAATATATACCGGCACCTTCGCAGTATAAAAGGTGCCGAAAATAACGCAGAAAATTATTTTTCCGGCAGTTTTATATCTTTAAACATGACCTCAATTTCTTCATTGGACCGCAATGCGACAGCCGCATCAACGACATCACGCGTTAAATGCGGTGCAAAACGCTGAATGAAATCATACATATAGCTGCGCAAAAATGTACTGCGGCGAAAACCAATTTTGGTTGTACTGTGGCTGAAGATATCGTGAGCATCAACACGTACCAGGTCAGGATCGGCAACCGGATCTACCGCCATGCTGGCAATGACCCCTACTCCCAGCCCTAACCGGACGTAAGTTTTAATGACGTCAGCATCCGTTGCCGTGAAGACGATACGCGGCGTTAACCCTGCGCGGTTAAAGGCAGTATCCAGTTCTGAACGACCAGTAAAGCCGAAGGTATATGTCACCAACGGATATTGCGCCAGTTCTTCAATGGTAATGGCTTTTTTGCCTGCCAGCGGGTGATCCGGAGTGACTACAATAGCCCGATTCCAGTGGTAGCACGGTAACATCACTAAATCTTCATACAGATGCAGCGCTTCTGTGGCGATAGCGAAATCGGCATTGCCTTTAGAGACGGCATCAGCAATTTGTGTCGGCGAGCCCTGGTGCATATGCAAAGAAACGCGAGGATAACGCTCAATAAAGCCTTTGATGACGTTTGGTAACGCGTAGCGCGCCTGGGTATGCGTGGTGGCGATATACAGCGAGCCTTTATCCGGCCAGGTGTGCTCTCCGGCAACCGATTTTATAGCATCGACTTTCGACAGTACTTCGCGAGCGATACGAATAATTTCTTGTCCTGCTGGCGTTACCTGCGTCAGGTGCTTGCCGCTACGGGAAAAAATTTGGATGCCTAGCTCGTCTTCCAGCATTCTGACTTGTTTACTAATCCCGGGTTGTGATGTGTAAAGTCCTTCCGCCGTTGATGAGACATTCAGGTTATGATTGACCACCTCAACAATATAGCGAAGTTGTTGTAATTTCATGTTAAACCATCCACTTAGACGCCATCAGAACATCGTTTTTTCGTCACACCTGGCGGGTGATTAATACGATTTAATAATAAAAAAGGTGCTAACTATAACCACTATATCATTTATAGCCTTAGTGTATAGGTGTGAAGAAAAAATAATATGCAATAAAAAAGGGCCGCTTTCGCGCCCCTTTGTTTATAAAAACCTGACAAAATTAAAGGTTATTTTTTCCCTTCAACCCATTTGCCATCAACATAAAATGCTGACCAGCCAGTCGCCTTTCCGTCTTTTTCCGAAGAGACATATTGCTGTTTGGTTTTACGACTAAAGCGAATCATTGTCTTATTACCTTCCGGATCCTGCTGCGGCGCATCGGCCAGATAACGCAGTTTTTCCGGCAGACGGTCGCGGAAGCGATAAAGCTCTTCCACCAGCGGCGCACGTGTTTCACGCGATTTCGGGAAGGTATTGGCAGCCAGGAACACACCGGCAGCACCGTCACGCAACACGAAATAGGCATCTGATTTTTCGCACGGCAGCTCCGGTAATGGCACTGGATCTTCTTTCGGTGGTGCCACTTCGCCGTTACGTAAAATCTTACGTGTGTTTTTACACTCTTCGTTGGTGCAGGCCATGTATTTACCGAAACGCCCCATTTTCAGGTGCATTTCAGCGCCACATTTTTCACACTCAACGATCGGGCCGTCATAACCTTTAATGCGGAATTCGCCCTCTTCGATCTCATAACCGTCGCAGGTTGGGTTATTACCACAGACATGCAACTTACGTTTCGGATCGATGAGATAGCTGTCCATCGCCGTGCCACATTTCGGGCAACGACGTTTTGCGCGCAGCGCGTTGGTTTCAGCGTCTTCACCTTCCAGCACGTTCAGCACTTCGTTTTCCGGCACCAAGTTGATGGTAGTTTTGCAACGCTCTTTCGGTGACAGCGCATAGCCGGAACAGCCCAGGAAAACCCCGGTACTGGCGGTGCGAATCCCCATTTTGCGACCACAAGTCGGGCAGTCGATGCTGGTCAGAACCATCTGGTTCGGGCGCATCCCCCCCTCTTCTGGATCTTTTTCAGCTTTATCTAACTGCTGGGTGAAATCCGAGAAAAAGTGATCCAGTACAGCTTTCCACTCTGCTTCGTGATTTGCCACCTGGTCGAGGCTATTTTCCATCTGCGCGGTGAAGTCGTAGTTCATTAACTCGCGGAAATTCTCTTCCAGGCGGTCGGTGACGATTTCGCCCATTTTTTCCGCATAGAATCGTCGGTTTTCTACTCGCACATAGCCACGATCCTGAATGGTCGAAATGATCGACGCATAGGTGGAAGGACGACCAATACCGCGTTTTTCCAGCTCTTTAACCAGTGATGCTTCACTGAAACGAGCTGGTGGCTTGGTAAAGTGCTGGGCGGGTGTCAATTCAACAAGTGCCAAAGCATCGCCTTTATCGACTGCCGGTAAAATACGATCTTCATCACCTTTACGCAGTGCTGGCATTACTTTTGTCCAGCCATCAAAGCGCAAAATACGGCCGCGTGCTTTCAGTCGGAAATCACCCGCACCTACAATCAGCGTCGTGGAGTCATATTTCGCTGGGGTCATCTGGCAGGCAACGAACTGACGCCAGATTAACTGGTACAGTTTCTGCGCATCTGCTTCCATATCCTTCAGCGATTCTGCCATCACATTGACATCAGAAGGACGAATCGCTTCGTGCGCTTCCTGTGAGTTTTCTTTGCTGGCGTACTGATTCGGATTTTCCGGCAGATATTTCTTACCGAAATTATCGCTGATATAGCCGCGAACCATATTTACCGCGTCCTGACTCAGGTTAGTGGAGTCGGTACGCATGTAGGTGATATAGCCTGCTTCATACAAACGCTGGGCCATCATCATGGTTTTTTTCACGCCAAAACCAAGACGGGTGCTGGCAGCTTGTTGCAGCGTAGAGGTAATAAAAGGAGCGCCAGGTTTACTGGTTGTCGGTTTGTCTTCACGTTCCAACACGCTGTAGCGCGCTTTTTCCAGCAGACTTACCGCAGACTGAGTTTGTTCTTTGTTGACCGGACGGAACGGTTTGTCGTTCTGATGGGTCACCTGCAACGCCAACGCTTCACCAGATGGCGTGGTTGTGCTGGCATCGACTTCCCAGAACTCTTCCGGTACGAACGCTTTAATTTCACGCTCACGCTCGACCACCAGGCGAACCGCCACGGATTGCACTCGACCCGCAGACAGACCACGAGCGATCTTTTTCCATAGCAGCGGCGAAACCATATACCCCACCACACGGTCCATAAAGCGACGCGCCTGCTGGGCATTAACACGATCAATATTCAACTCACCCGGTTTGTTAAATGCCTGGCGAATCGCGTTTTTAGTAATTTCGTTAAACACCACTCGGCTATAGCGCGCATCATCACCACCAATCACTTCCCGCAGGTGCCATGCAATGGCTTCCCCTTCGCGGTCAAGGTCGGTTGCGAGATAGATGTGGTCGGCTTTTTCAGCCAGTTGTTTCAGTTCAGAGACGACCTTCTCTTTACCAGGCAACACTTCATAGTGCGCCTCCCAATTGTGCCACGGGTCAACCCCCATACGGTTGACGAGAGCGCCACGTTCATCCTTTTTAGGCTTTTTAGCCGTCTTGGTGGAGGTAGAGTCGGCACTCTTTTTGGCAGCTGAGCCACTGGTCGGCAAATCGCGGATATGACCGACGCTGGATTTCACCACGTAGTCACTACCCAGATACTTGTTGATCGTTTTGGCTTTTGCCGGGGACTCAACGATGACAAGAGCTTTACCCATATTCACCTTACCTAATTTGATTCTTCCAGGAATGCGTCGCACGTTGATAAACCTTCCACTGGCAACGAGTTACCGATATGGCCTCATTCTCTGCGGATATCAACCCCTTGTCGTGACTCTGTTCACGAAAATTCAGGTGACTGAGTTAACAGGTCTTGGCCTACAGGCGCTATAGCACGACGGAATTTCGGTCGAATGTCAAGCAAATCTATTGCCAGATTGACGAAAGCGTCACACTGTACCTGATAAAATCCGATACGCAACTTTATTAGCATGCAAAATCCAAAGTTGCCAGTAAGGCGCTCTTGCCACCAGCGTGGTATATTTGTCTGCAAGCCATGCCTGGCGTAGACTAATGTCCTTGTTTAAGGAGTAAATAATGAACAAAGAGACACAACCCATCGACCGCGAAACGCTGTTGAAAGAGGCCAACAAAATCATTCGTGAGCATGAGGATACGCTCGCAGGGATTGAAGCCACCGGCGTTACGCAGCGTAATGGCGTGCTGGTATTTACTGGCGACTACTTTTTAGATGAACAAGGATTGCCAACAGCCAAAAGCACCGCAGTGTTTAATATGTTTAAACACCTGGCCCATGTGCTTTCAGAAAAATATCATCTGGTTGATTAAAGTAAAACGCGAGGTATTACCCTCGCATTTGTCTTTTACATCAATGGCTTTTGCCCACGCTGCCACCAGCGTAGCAACAATCGATCGGCGCTCTCTGCCGCGCTGCCGGTGAATCGGTCAATGAGTCGTTTACGCTGCATATAGCGCACATTGACCACTTCACGGCCTTCCATCAGACTAAGAATAACTTCATCGCTGGTGTTGATTTCATCAACCAGACCTTTCTCTACCGCCCGTTGTCCGTACCAGTGTTCACCCGTTGCCACCTGTTCGATATCCAGAGACGGACGCATACGCTTCACAAAATCTTTAAATAACAGATGCGTTTCGTTAAGCTCTTCGCGGAATTTTTCCCGCCCTTCTTCGGTGTTTTCACCCAGCAACGTCAGCGTGCGCTTATACTGCCCGGCGGTGTGCAGTTCAATATCAATATCTTTGCTTTTCAGGAAGCGGTTAAAGTTGGGCATTTGCGCTACCACGCCAATGGACCCCACAATAGCAAACGGTGCGGATACAATTTTGTCTGCCACACAGGCCATCATGTAACCACCGCTGGCAGCTACTTTGTCTACCGTAACAGTCAAAGGAATGTTTTTATCGCGCAGACGCTGCAACTGCGAGGCTGCCAGCCCGTAACCATGCACCATGCCACCAGGGCTTTCCAGACGTAGCACAACCTGATCCTGTGGTTTGAATGCCGCGAGTACCGCCGTTATCTCCTCACGTAGCGAGTTCACCTCATGGGCGTCCATGCTGCCTTTAAAATCCAGCACCCAGACGCGGGGTTTACTGTCAGTTGCCACCTCGCCCAGTTTGGCTTTCGCTTCTTGCTTGTGCTTTTTCTTCTGCGCTTTGTGCCACTGTTTTTGCTGATGAGTGTCCATCAGCGCCGCGGCCAGTTCCTCTTTCATCTCCTTATACTGTTCGCTGAGATTGTTGACCCGTAACTCGCCTCGCTGGCGTTTATTACGTTGAGCAACATTGACAATAATGGCGGCAATCGCCGCAATCGCTAACACAACGGTAACGATTTTCGCCAAAAACAAACCATATTCAGACAACAATTCCACGAGTCCCCACCTTGGTTAAACAACGCTTTGGCTCACAGTTTACAACAGGCATGTTAAGCCGTCTCGCAGAGATGTTATTGCAGCGAAAGTATGACAAAGTATCCATTTTACGGTGTTATCGCCCCAGGCTGATTGAAATGCCCTTCTGTTTCAGGCATAAAGCCCCAAAGTCATAAAGAACACTGGCAGGGCGACAAACAACGTCGTTGAGGGGTAGCCATGCATTACCAGCCAAAACAAGATTTACTCAATGATCGCATTATCCTGGTGACGGGAGCCAGCGATGGTATTGGCCGTGAAGCCGCGATGACGTATGCACGCTATGGCGCGACGGTTATTTTGCTGGGCCGTAACGAAGAAAAATTGCGTCAGGTAGCCCGACATATAAACGAAGAAACTGGGCGCCAGCCACAGTGGTTTATTCTCGATTTGCTGACCTGCACGTCCGAAGATTGCCAACAACTGGCGCAGCGCATTGCCGTTAATTATCCACGTCTGGATGGTGTTTTGCATAATGCCGGATTACTCGGCGATGTTTGCCCAATGAGCGAACAAAATCCGCAGGTCTGGCAGGACGTCATGCAGGTCAACGTTAATGCCACCTTTATGCTCACCCAGGCACTGCTTCCTTTATTACTCAAATCAGATGCCGGTTCGCTGGTCTTTACTTCATCAAGCGTTGGACGCCAGGGGCGTGCAAACTGGGGCGCCTATGCAACGTCGAAATTTGCCACTGAAGGGATGATGCAGGTACTGGCCGATGAATATCAGCAGCGCCTGCGCGTCAACTGCATTAATCCTGGCGGTACGCGCACCGCAATGCGTGCCAGTGCATTCCCGACTGAAGATCCACAGAAACTTAAAACACCCGCTGATATCATGCCGCTATACCTCTGGCTGATGGGCGATGACAGCCGCCGTAAAACCGGTATGACCTTTGACGCCCAACCGGGCCGTAAACCAGGAATTTCCCAATGAGTGATGAACGTTACCAGCAGCGTCAGCAGCGAGTGAAAGAAAAAGTAGATGCCCGAGTCGCCCAGGCCCAGGATGAACGCGGCATTATCATCGTTTTTACCGGCAATGGAAAAGGCAAAACCACCGCGGCATTTGGTACGGCAACACGCGCAGTTGGTCACGGAAAAAAAGTGGGCGTCGTGCAGTTTATTAAGGGCACCTGGCCTAACGGCGAGCGCAATCTACTTGAGCCACATGGCGTCGAATTTCAGGTGATGGCAACAGGCTTTACCTGGAATACGCAGAACCGCGAGGCCGATACCGCTGCCTGTCGTGAAGTCTGGCAACATGCCAAACGTATGCTCGACGATCCTTCGCTGGATATGGTTTTGCTTGATGAGCTGACCTATATGGTGGCGTATGGCTATCTACCACTGGAAGAAGTATTACAGGCGTTGAATGCTCGCCCCCATCAGCAGACAGTCATTATTACGGGCCGTGGCTGCCATCGGGATATTCTTGAACTGGCAGATACAGTGAGTGAGTTGCGCCCCGTCAAACATGCGTTTGATGCCGGAGTAAAAGCGCAGATAGGGATTGATTATTAATCTGTAAAAATGCCGGATATGACGTCCGGCATTCTTTGGTTAACCGTTATTACGTCCACCAGAACGACGACCGCCGCTCACCTGACTGTGACGTTTTACAGCACGACGAATCTGATTCGCCTTCATACGACGACGATCTTTTTCTACAGCAACTTTAGAACTGGTTTCTGGCGGTAGCTCCACCAGTTCGCGCAGATAGTTAGTCTGGGCGAGGTCCAGTTCCGTCCAGCCACCGCGTGGCAGACCTTTCGGCAGTGGGATATCACCGTAACGAACACGGATCAGGCGGCTTACCTGCACACCAACCGCTTCCCAAAGACGACGAACTTCACGGTTACGGCCTTCGGTCAGAGTAACGTTATACCACTGGTTGATCCCTTCGCCGCCGCTGAACTTAATGGTTTTAAAGGCTGCCGGACCATCTTCCAGTTGCACGCCACGACTCAAATCACGCAGTTTCGCGTCGTCAACCTGTCCAAATACACGCACGGCATATTCACGTTCAACTTCACGGCTGGGATGCATTAAACGGTTTGCCAGTTCACCGTCGGTGGTGAACAGCAGCAGACCACAGGTGTTAACGTCCAGACGACCTACGGCAATCCAGCGCGCGCCACGCAGTTTTGGCAGACGGTCAAACACCGTTGGACGCCCTTCTGGATCGTTACGGGTACACAACTCACCTTCCGGTTTGTAATAGGCCAGAACACGACAAATTTGTTCAGCGGACTCACGTACCGAAATCAGGTGACCATCGATACGGATTTTCAGTCCAGGGGTAACTTCAACGCGATCGCCGAGTTTAGCAATTTTGCCATCAACACTCACACGACCGGCTTCAATAATAGATTCGATTTCACGGCGAGAACCGTGGCCGGCACGCGCCAGCACTTTCTGTAGCTTTTCGCTCATAGAGCTTCCTTTTGGTGTCGCCTTCCCAGGCGTCTGATATGCTTTTGTGCAACAGTGAGTCAAAATTTACATCTGACTCACTGATAGTAAAGTCTGTTTGAACTCTTCAGGCCTTAAGTAAACGACTCGACGTTTTAACTGGCCTGGCTTTGAGGCGCAACATACTACACTATCTTTATGGTTAAAGCTTGTTTCGATTAACATCAGCTTTATTACCAGCCACCACCGCCTCCGCCACCCGCACCACCACCGGAATAACTTCGCCCCAACAAACTGGTATTGGCCCCCAGACTCAGATGCATCTGTAATGAGAACAAAACGCCACTACGGGCAATTTCCGGGGCGCGAACAGCCGCTGTGAGTGATGGGGTGATACGTGCAGCCCATTCTCTGCCAAGGTTTGCCGAGACCGCCCAACCTAACAAAGCGTAATCCAGTTTCTGTGTTTCCCCTTTCCTCCGCCGCCCACTGTGTGTTGCTGCCTCTTTACGCGCAAGATAGTTAACGATAGCTTCACCGTGGGCATAACGTTGCTGCCCAGTTTGGGTAAACTTTGGCAGAAAAATATACCCCATGCCAGTGAGATAACCGGTCAGGAAAACCGCGCTAAAATAACCCGCTGGCATATACCAGTAAAAGAATACATCTCCGACATTGATGTAGAGAGAGTAAAAAGCCACACCTGAACAAATCAGTGGTAAAAACAAAGTGATGATTACACGATTAACGCAAGGCTTGTCATCATCGCGGGCAAACAAAAGATCAAGGGAACAAAATAAGAAAGGAAGAAGCCAGCAGATCATAATAAACATATCGCCTACCAGACTCATTCCTGCCCAGCCTACGGGACTCAGGTTACCGTAGAGAATGACCGCCAATATTGCCATCCCGCCCCATTGCAAAAACGCATCAGGTCGGTAAAACGAAGACTTTTTACGCGGCAGATAAAATTTCTGCATCCGTAAAAATGCCCTGCGTAAGACGCTGTTGCGTCTCCCCGTAAGAACGACCTTATCGCCTTTACGAAATAAGGCTTCCAGTAATAACTGCTCTGCGGGCAGTAATACCGCATTATTTCTGGTCGCGCCTTCATTAACACGAATCAGGATTTGCTGGTTCTTGTCATAATTATCTTCCAGATGAATTTTTCCTTTCACAATCAGATTTACGATATCGGCGCAAAAACCTTTATCGTCGTAAACCAGCTTCGCATCGAGACGTAACATGCCGGGCGTGTAATCTGGCGGAATGACATCGGTTTCAATCACATCTACTGGCGTAAATTGCGGCCTGCGCTTCCAGAGATATAACCATCCACATACCAGGAGCAGACACGGAAAGCAAATTAACAACGTTGACGTAGAGGGTAAAAGAAGATGACTGAAAATATTCGTCGTTTGTGGTGCCGGGGCATTGCCAAGTAAAGCGTGAGGCCAGCGGTAGAGGACCGTGAAATCTTCACGATAAAACGGATCGCGGGATTCAATTCTTCCGTCCTCAAGGATGTGGCCATTTCGATATGTGTCGCCCTCTTCTCCGGTAAAGAGATCGATTTCGCTAAATGGATTACCCGCAATATTAGAGAACTGGAGAGAAAATCGGGTCTTATAAATTTCAAACGGCCAGTGGTTACCGGTCACGTTCCAGATTAGCAGATCAGAATCCCCCTCACGCAGGAAAGCATTTTTAACCTGATAATGAATTTGATAATGATAGTCGCCTTGAGGCAAGAAACGTTGTTTATCGCCCACGACAATACTCATTAACCCGATATGCCAGTCAAGATGCCAGGGTTCAGAAATACCATCACGGGTGACGCCAACAATATGATAGTTCAGCAGTGCAGCGTCCCCATCAGGCTGCATCCAGAGTCGTGGTAAATCACGATAAAATCCGTGCTTAATCTGCTGATTTCGCGCCTGAAAATGAATGTTCTCTTTGATGTCGAGCACCCCATTCGGTTGCAGAGTGGCTTCAACATCAAAGAGCGAGATCCCTTCTTCATAAGAAGGGATCTCCGTGTTTTTCGCATAACTCAACGAAGAGAAAAAAAGCCCAACTATCAACAGCAAAATGCAGCGATATATCCCTGCCATAATCTTCCATCCGTGGAACGCAATTTGTTATAAGAAAGGCTTCACATCACCGACGCCTTCACGCACCACGACTGGAGTATCATCGGTGAGATCAATGACCGTTGTTGGTTTCTGCCCAAGATAGCCACCGTGAATGATCAAATCCACCTGTTTTTCCAGACGATCTTTAATTTCTTCCGGATCAGACTCGGTGAATTCGCTGCCTGGCAGCATCAGTGATGTGGAAAGCATCGGTTCACCCAACACCTCAAGTAACGCCTGCGCAATCGGGTTAGACGGCACACGCATCCCAATGGTTTTGCGTTTTTCTTGCAACAGGCGGCGTGGCACCTCCTTCGTCCCTTTCAGGATGAAGGTATAGTTGCCCGGCGTGTTGTTTTTCATCAAACGAAACGCAACGTTATCCACAAATGAATAGGTCGAGAGTTCAGAAAGATCGCGACACATCAGGGTAAAGTTGTGACCATCCGGCAGCTGGCGAATACGACAAATACGCTCCATGGCGTTTTTATCTTCAATTTTACAGCCGAGCGCATAGCCGGAATCAGTTGGATAAACAATCACCCCACCTTTACGCACGATCTCCACCGCCTGGTTAATCAGACGTTGCTGCGGGTTATCAGGATGAATATAAAAAAACTGGCTCATAATTCCCTCTCTGTGGTGTTCTGCGGCTGTTCCCATAGCTGCCAGACGCCTTCAACGCCTGCGGGTAGCCAGAGTTTACGACCCAGTTCGATCCACGGGCACGGCTGATGAAAATCAGATCCTTGTGATGCCCATAAATGGTGCTGGCGGGCAAGCGTCGCCAGCTGGGTGCGTTCATTGGGCGATTGCTGGCACTGCGCGACTTCCATCGCGTCGCCGTGGTGTTCGGCAAAATGCGCAACCAATCTTTTCAGCCATTTAGCACTAAGATTGTACCGCCCAGGATGAGCAAGTACCGCCTTACCGCCAGAATGATGAATGACATCAATAGCTTGTTCTATTGTACACCACTGTGGTGGAACGTATCCGGTTTTCCCTCGCGCCAGATACTTTTTAAAGACATCTGCCATTGAACTGGCTTTGCCGCACTCCACCAGGAAACGAGCAAAATGACCGCGCGTCACCGCACCGCCCTGCGCCAGTCGTTGTGCGCCTTCCAGCGCCCCAGGTATTTGCGCTTTTTCAAGTCGTTCGGCAATTAGCCGCGCCCGCTGATTGCGCCGTTCTGTCTGCTGCGCGAGGAACTCACACATTAGCGGATGAGTAATATCAATATTCAGCCCGACAATATGAATTTCATGATTTTCCCAGACCGTGGAAATTTCCACGCCTGTAATAAGATTCAGCGCCAGTCCTGAACGTGAAATTTCCTCTCTTGCTGGCGCGATTGCAGCTGTGGTGTCATGGTCGGTGATCGCCAGGGTGCCGACGCGCATCTCGGCTGCACGGTGCACCAATGCTTCTGGCGTCAGGCTGCCATCGGAAGCTGTGGTATGGCTGTGCAGGTCGTAAATCACTGCGTAATTCGTGTCGCTCAAGGCGCACTCCCGTTCTGGATAATGTTTTTTGCGTCGACATCATAACGGTTCTGGCAAATATTCTGAAATGAGCTGTTGACAATTAACCATCGAACTAGTTAACTGGTACGAAAGTTCACGTAAAAAGGGTATCGACAATGAAAGCAATTTTCGTACTGAAAGGTTGGTGGCGCACTTCCTGAAACGGGCAGTGTATTCACCATGCGCAAAGCAATCAGATACCCAGCCCGCCTTAATGAGCGGGCTTTTTTTTGAACAAAATTAGAGAATAACAATGCAAACACAAAAACCGACTCTCGAACTGTTAACCTGCGAAGGCGCTTATCGCGACAACCCGACCGCGCTTTTTCACCAGTTGTGTGGAGATCGTCCAGCAACGCTGCTGCTGGAATCCGCAGATATCGACAGTAAAGATGATTTAAAAAGCCTGCTGCTGGTGGACAGTGCGCTGCGCATTACAGCATTAGGTGACACTGTCACAATTCAGGCACTTTCTGGCAATGGCGAAGCCCTGCTGACACTACTGGATGACGCCTTGCCTGCGGGTGTGGAAAATGAACAATCACCAAGCTGCCGCGTGCTACGCTTTCCCCCTGTCAGTCCATTGCTGGATGAAGACGCCCGCTTATGCTCCCTTTCGGTTTTTGACGCTTTCCGCTTATTGCAAAATCTGTTGAATGTACCGAAGGAAGAACGGGAAGCAATGTTCTTCGGCGGCCTGTTCTCTTATGACCTTGTGGCGGGGTTTGAAGATTTACCGCTATTGTCAGCGGAAAATAACTGCCCTGATTTCTGTTTTTATCTCGCTGAAACGCTGATGGTGATTGACCATCAGAAGAAAAGCACCCGCATTCAGGCCAGCCTGTTTGCTCCGAATGAAGAAGAAAAACAACGTCTCACTGCTCGCCTGAACGAACTTCGCCAGCAACTGACCGAAACTGCGCCGCCGCTGCCGGTGGTTTCCGTACCGCATATGCGTTGTGAATGTAATCAGAGTGATGAAGAGTTCGGTGACGTAGTGCGTTCGTTGCAAAAAGCGATTCGCGCCGGAGAAATTTTCCAGGTCGTACCATCTCGCCGTTTCTCTCTACCCTGCCCGTCACCACTGGCGGCCTATTACGTGCTGAAAAAGAGTAATCCCAGCCCATACATGTTTTTTATGCAGGATAATGATTTCACTCTGTTTGGCGCGTCACCCGAGAGTTCGCTCAAGTATGACGCCACCAGCCGCCAGATTGAGATCTACCCGATTGCCGGAACACGCCCACGCGGTCGTCGCGCCGATGGTTCACTGGACAGAGATCTCGACAGCCGCATTGAACTGGAAATGCGTACCGACCATAAAGAACTTTCTGAACATCTGATGCTGGTGGATCTCGCCCGTAATGATCTGGCTCGCATTTGCACCCCAGGCAGCCGCTACGTTGCCGACCTCACCAAAGTTGACCGTTACTCTTACGTGATGCATCTCGTCTCCCGCGTTGTCGGTGAGCTGCGCCACGATCTCGACGCCCTGCACGCTTACCGCGCCTGTATGAATATGGGCACGTTAAGCGGTGCGCCGAAAGTGCGTGCCATGCAGTTAATTGCCGAGGCAGAAGGTCGTCGACGCGGCAGCTACGGTGGCGCAGTAGGTTATTTCACCGCGCACGGCGATCTCGACACCTGCATTGTGATCCGCTCGGCGCTGGTGGAAAACGGCGTCGCCACCGTGCAAGCCGGTGCTGGCGTGGTTCTTGATTCTGTTCCGCAGTCGGAAGCCGACGAAACCCGTAATAAAGCCCGCGCTGTACTGCGCGCTATCGCCACCGCGCATCATGCACAGGAGACGTTCTGATGGCTGACATTCTGCTGCTCGATAATATCGACTCTTTTACTTTTAACCTGGCAGATCAGTTGCGCAGCAATGGGCATAACGTCGTGATTTACCGCAACCATATTCCGGCGCAAACCTTAATTGAACGTCTGGCGACCATGAGCAATCCGGTGCTGATGCTTTCTCCAGGTCCTGGTGTGCCAAGTGAGGCCGGTTGTATGCCAGAACTGCTTACCCGCCTGCGCGGTAAGCTGCCAATAATTGGCATTTGCCTCGGTCATCAGGCGATTGTCGAAGCCTACGGGGGTTATGTCGGTCAGGCGGGCGAAATTCTCCACGGTAAAGCCTCCAGCATTGAACACGACGGTCTGGCGATGTTTGCCGGATTAACAAACCCATTGCCGGTAGCGCGTTATCACTCGCTGGTTGGCAGTAACATTCCGGCAGGTTTAACCATCAATGCCCATTTTAATGGCATGGTGATGGCGGTGCGTCATGATGCGGATCGCGTTTGCGGATTCCAGTTTCACCCGGAGTCTATTCTCACCACCCAGGGCGCTCGCCTGCTGGAACAAACGCTGGCCTGGGCGCAGCAGAAACTGGAACCGACTAACACACTGCAACCGACTCTGGAAAAACTGTATCAGGCGCAGACCCTTAGCCAACAAGAAAGCCACCAACTTTTTTCAGCGGTGGTGCGTGGTGAGCTGAAGCCGGAACAACTGGCGGCGGCGCTGGTGAGCATGAAAATTCGCGGCGAGCACCCGAACGAGATCGCCGGGGCGGCAACGGCGCTGCTGGAAAACGCTGCGCCGTTCCCACGCCCGGATTATCTGTTTGCCGATATCGTCGGTACTGGCGGTGACGGCAGCAACAGTATCAACATTTCTACCGCCAGTGCGTTTGTTGCCGCGGCCTGCGGGCTAAAAGTGGCGAAACACGGCAACCGCAGCGTCTCCAGTAAATCTGGCTCGTCCGATCTGCTGGCGGCATTCGGTATTAATCTTGATATGAACGCCGATAAATCGCGCCAGGCGCTGGATGAGTTAGGCGTCTGTTTCCTTTTTGCGCCGAAATATCACACCGGATTTCGCCACGCAATGCCGGTTCGCCAACAACTGAAAACCCGCACCCTGTTCAACGTGCTGGGACCATTGATTAACCCGGCGCATCCTCCGCTGGCGTTAATTGGTGTCTACAGCCCGGAACTGGTGCTGCCGATTGCCGAAACCTTGCGCGTGCTGGGGTATCAACGCGCGGCGGTGGTGCACAGCGGCGGGATGGATGAAGTTTCATTACACGCGCCGACAATCGTTGCCGAACTGCATGACGGCGAAATTAAGAGCTATCAGTTGACCGCTGAAGATTTTGGCCTGACGCCCTACCACCAGGAACAACTTGCGGGCGGAACACCGGAAGAAAATCGTGATATTTTAACACAATTGTTACAAGGTAAAGGCGACATCGCCCATGAAGCCGCCGTCGCGGCGAATGTCGCCATGTTAATGCGCCTGCATGGTCAGGAAGATCTGCAAGCCAATGTGCAAACCGTTCTTGAGGTGCTGCGCAATGGTTCCGCTTACGACAAAGTCACCGCACTGGCGGCACGAGGGTAAATGATGCAAACCGTTTTAGCGAAAATCATTGCAGACAAGGCGATTTGGGTAGAAGCCCGCAAACAGCAGCAACCGCTGGCCAGTTTCCAGAATGAGGTTCAGCCGAGCACGCGACATTTTTATGATGCGCTACAGGGTGCGCGCACAGCGTTTATTCTGGAATGTAAGAAAGCGTCACCGTCAAAAGGCGTGATCCGCGATGATTTCGAGCCGGCACGCATTGCGTCGATTTATAAGCATTACGCCTCGGCAATTTCGGTGCTGACTGACGAGAAATATTTCCAGGGGAGCTTTGATTTCCTCCCCATCGTCAGCCAAATCGCCCCACAGCCGATTTTATGTAAAGACTTTATTATCGACCCTTACCAGATCTATCTGGCGCGCTATTACCAGGCCGATGCCTGCTTATTAATGCTTTCAGTTCTGAACGACGAACAGTATCGCCAGCTTGCTGCTGTCGCCCACAGTCTGGAGATGGGCGTGCTGACCGAAGTCAGTAATGAAGAGGAGCTGGAACGCGCCATTGCGTTGGGGGCCAAAGTTGTCGGCATCAACAACCGCAATCTGCGTGATTTGTCGATTGATCTCAACCGTACCCGCGAGCTTGCGCCGAAACTGGGGCACAACGTGACGGTGATCAGCGAATCTGGCATCAATACTTACGCCCAGGTGCGTGAGTTAAGCCACTTTGCTAACGGCTTTTTAATTGGTTCGGCGTTGATGGCCCACGACGATTTGAACGCCGCCGTGCGCCGGGTGTTGCTGGGTGAGAATAAAGTGTGTGGTCTGACGCGTGGGCAAGATGCTAAAGCCGCTTATGATGCGGGGGCGATTTACGGCGGGTTGATATTTGTTACAACGTCACCGCGCTGCGTCAGCGTTGAACAGGCGCAGGAAGTGATGGCTGCGGCACCGTTGCAATATGTTGGCGTGTTCCGCAATCACAATATTGCCGATGTGGTGGACAAAGCGAAAGTGTTATCGCTGGCGGCAGTACAACTGCATGGCAGTGAAGACCAGCAATATATCAATGAGTTACGTAAGGCATTGCCGGAAAACGTTGCCATCTGGAAAGCATTAAGCGTTGGTGAAACGCTGCCCGTACGCAATCTTCAGCACATTGATAAATATGTTTTCGACAACGGCCAGGGTGGAAGCGGGCAACGTTTCGACTGGTCACTGTTAAACGGTCAATCGCTTAGCAACGTTCTGCTGGCGGGTGGCTTAGGTGCAGATAATTGCGTTGAAGCGGCACAAACCGGCTGCGCCGGGCTTGATTTTAATTCTGCTGTAGAGTCACAACCGGGCATCAAAGACGCACGTCTTTTAGACTCGGTTTTCCAGACGCTGCGTGCATATTAAGGAAAGGAACAATGACAACATTACTTAACCCGTATTTTGGTGAGTTTGGCGGCATGTACGTGCCACAAATCCTGATGCCTGCTCTGCGCCAGCTGGAAGAAGCTTTTGTCAGCGCACAAAAAGATCCTGAATTTCAGGCCCAGTTTAACGACCTGCTGAAAAACTATGCCGGTCGCCCAACCGCGTTGACCAAATGCCAGAACATTACAGCTGGCACGAACACCACGCTGTATCTGAAGCGCGAAGATTTATTGCACGGTGGTGCGCATAAAACTAACCAGGTGCTCGGTCAGGCTTTACTGGCGAAGCGGATGGGTAAAACGGAAATCATTGCCGAAACCGGTGCCGGTCAGCATGGCGTGGCGTCTGCCCTTGCCAGCGCCCTGCTCGGCCTGAAATGCCGTATTTATATGGGTGCCAAAGACGTTGAACGCCAGTCGCCTAACGTTTTCCGGATGCGCTTAATGGGTGCGGAAGTGATCCCCGTACATAGCGGTTCTGCGACGCTGAAAGATGCTTGTAATGAGGCACTACGCGACTGGTCCGGCAGTTATGAAACCGCGCACTATATGCTGGGTACCGCAGCTGGCCCGCATCCTTACCCGACGATTGTGCGTGAGTTTCAGCGGATGATTGGCGAAGAAACAAAAGCGCAGATTCTGCAAAGAGAAGGTCGTCTGCCGGATGCCGTTATCGCCTGTGTTGGCGGTGGTTCGAATGCCATCGGCATGTTTGCTGATTTCATCAACGAAACAGACGTCGGGCTGATTGGCGTAGAGCCAGGTGGTCACGGTATCGAAACTGGCGAGCACGGCGCACCGTTAAAACATGGTCGCGTGGGCATCTATTTCGGTATGAAAGCGCCGATGATGCAAACCGAAGACGGGCAGATTGAAGAATCTTACTCCATCTCTGCCGGACTGGATTTCCCGTCTGTCGGCCCTCAACACGCGTATCTTAACAGCACTGGACGCGCTGATTATGTGTCAATTACTGATGATGAAGCACTGGAAGCCTTCAAAACGCTCTGCCTGCACGAAGGGATTATCCCGGCACTCGAGTCCTCCCACGCCCTGGCCCATGCGCTGAAAATGATGCGCGAAAACCCGGAAAGAGAGCAGTTGCTGGTGGTTAACCTTTCCGGTCGCGGCGATAAAGACATCTTCACCGTTCACGATATTTTGAAAGCACGAGGGGAAATCTGATGGAACGCTATGAATCTCTGTTTGCCCAGTTGAAGGAGCGCAAAGAAGGCGCATTCGTTCCTTTCGTCACCCTCGGTGATCCGGGTATTGAGCAGTCGCTGAAAATTATCGATACGCTAATTGAAGCCGGTGCCGATGCGCTGGAGTTAGGCATCCCCTTCTCCGACCCGCTGGCAGATGGCCCGACCATTCAAAACGCAACACTGCGTGCTTTTGCGGCGGGAGTGACTCCGGCGCAGTGCTTTGAAATGCTGGCACTGATTCGTCAAAAGCATCCGACCATTCCCATTGGCCTGCTGATGTATGCCAATCTGGTGTTTAACAAAGGCATTGATGAGTTTTATGCCCAGTGCGAGAAAGTCGGCGTCGATTCGGTGCTGGTTGCCGATGTGCCCGTAGAAGAGTCTGCGCCCTTCCGTCAGGCTGCGTTACGCCATAACGTCGCACCTATTTTCATCTGCCCGCCGAATGCCGACGATGATTTGCTGCGCCAGATTGCGTCTTACGGTCGTGGTTACATCTACTTGCTGTCTCGTGCAGGCGTGACCGGAGCTGAAAACCGCGCCACGTTACCCCTCAATCATCTCATTGTGAAGCTGAAAGAATATAACGCTGCGCCTCCGTTGCAGGGATTTGGTATTTCTGCCCCAGATCAGGTAAAAGCAGCGATTGATGCAGGAGCTGCGGGCGCGATTTCTGGTTCTGCAATTGTTAAAATCATCGAGCAACATATTAATGAGCCAGAGAAAATGCTGGTGGCACTGAAAGCTTTTGTACAACCAATGAAAGCGGCAACACGAAGCTAATTTGAGACAAACCGCCAGAAAATATCTGGCGGTTTATTGATGGTAAAAAATTAGAACCGGTAACCCGCTGAGAACATGAATACCCACGGGTCGAGGCGTACGTTGTCAGAATAACGTCCTGCAGGCAGCACTGCGCCATTGGATTTATATTTCACCTCAGTGTCGATATCCATGTACCAGACCGACATATTAAGTAACCAGTCACGGTTGATGAGATAATCCAGGCCTACTTGCCCCGCTACACCCCATGAATCCTTCAGACTAAGGTCGGATAAACCAAGCCCCTTACCGGTGTCATTGAAGCCATCATCAAAAAAGGTGGTGTAGTTAATACCCGCGCCAATGTAAGGACGGAATTTACTGCCAGAATCGCCAAAATACCATTGTGCCATCAGTGTTGGCGGTAAATGGTGGACTGTAGCAATATCCCCGGTTGTGGCTGTGCCAACCTTATGACGAAACGGCGATGCTGCCAGTAATTCCACACCAATGTTGTCGGTCGCCATATAAGTAAACGTCAGGCCCAGTTGAGTGTTATTGGTCACGCTAAATCCACCCAGACTTCCTAACGTACCACCGGCACCTTCTGTTGGACGTACAGTTGCAGAACCTGCACGCATAAAAAACTCGCCTGCTTCATGCGCAAAGGCACTGCCAGAGAGAAGAGTTGTTACTGCCAAAGCCGCCACTGTTAACTTTTTCATATCCGCTCCGTCGTTATGGTTATAAAAACGTGACGAATATACCTACATTGGGGTAACAAATGATTCTACATAGATCACATTATATATGATAATTCACCATTTATTGATCTGGATTAATTTAGAAGTTGCATTGACAATCCTGGTTAACGTGACTTAAATCAATTTTTATATATTTTCGCCACGCAAATATTAACTCGCTCGCCACTTGCAGCGGTTTGCCCACGCCTGAAGGCCAGCAATTACCTCCGCTTTACAAAGATATGCTTTTCCATACAAGACCTGATGCTGCCACCCGAGGCTTAACCAGGGTACAATTGCCCGCTAATTAACACCTGCATAAAACTCAAGGAGAGTGCATGTCTATCACGGCGCAGTCCGTATACCGTGACACCGGAAATTTCTTCCGTAATCAATTTATGACCATTCTGTTGGTATCGTTGCTATGTGCGTTTATCACAGTGGTGTTAGGGCATGTTTTCTCACCCAGTGATGCACAGCTTACACAGCTCAATGACGGCATGCCCGTTAGCGACAGTAGTGGGTTGTTCGACCTGGTGCAGAATATGTCACCGGAACAGCAACAAATTTTGCTGCAAGCTTCAGCGGCGTCCACTTTTTCAGGATTAATCGGTAACGCCATTCTCGCCGGAGGCGTAATATTAATTATCCAGCTGGTGTCTGCGGGTCAGAGAGTCAGTGCACTGCGAGCTATTGGTGTCAGTGCGCCGATATTGCCAAAGTTATTTATTCTGATTTTTCTGACAACTCTTTTAGTACAGATTGGCATCATGCTGGTGGTCGTTCCGGGAATTCTCATGGCCATTTTACTTGCTCTGGCACCGGTGATGTTGGTACAGGACAAAATGGGCGTTTTTGCCTCGATGCGTAGCAGTATGCGACTCACATGGGCGAATATGCGTCTGGTGGCACCCGCGGTTTTGAGCTGGTTGCTGGCAAAAACACTGTTGCTGCTTTTTGCCTCTTCTTTTGCCGCATTAACCCCGGAAATTGGTGCCGTACTGGCGAACACCTTGAGCAACCTGATTTCAGCTGTATTGCTCATTTATCTGTTCCGCCTGTATATGTTGATTCGCCAATAACCTTAAGCATTTGATTACGGAATCGTAAAATGAAGCAGTTTCTTGATTTTTTACCGCTGGTTGTCTTTTTCGCGTTTTACAAGATTTATGACATCTATGCGGCTACTGCGGCGCTGATCGTCGCCACAGCGATTGTGCTTATATATAGCTGGGTTCGCTTTCGTAAGGTTGAGAAAATGGCCCTGATCACTTTTATTCTGGTGGTCGTCTTCGGTGGCTTGACGCTGTTCTTCCACAATGATGAGTTTATTAAATGGAAGGTTACTGTCATTTATACTCTGTTTGCGGGAGCCCTGTTAGTTAGCCAATGGGTGATGAAAAAGCCGCTAATTCAGCGGATGCTGGGTAAAGAACTCACTCTGCCGCAGCCGGTATGGTCGAAGCTGAATCTGGCCTGGGCTATTTTCTTTATCCTTTGCGGTCTGGCAAACATCTACATCGCATTCTGGCTGCCGCAAAATATTTGGGTCAACTTTAAAGTATTTGGCCTGACCGCCCTTACCTTAATCTTCACATTGCTAAGCGGTATCTATATCTACCGCCATATGCCGCAGGAAGATAAATCCTGACCAGACTGCCAGTCCTTCGGGGCTGGCGCTGCATCTCCTCTGTTCTCCTCAGGAAAATCATAGTAGCATCGCGCCTGTGATTTTCCTTTTTAGTCGGTTTTACCATGTCTACAACACATAACGTCCCTCAGGGCGATCTTGTTTTACGTACTTTAGCCATGCCTGCCGATACCAATGCCAATGGTGATATCTTTGGTGGTTGGTTAATGTCACAAATGGATATTGGCGGCGCTATTCTGGCGAAAGAAATTGCCCACGGTCGCGTAGTAACCGTGCGGGTTGAAGGAATGACTTTCTTACGGCCAGTTGCGGTCGGCGATGTAGTGTGCTGCTATGCACGCTGTGTCCAGAAAGGGACGACATCGGTCAGCATTAATATTGAAGTGTGGGTGAAAAAAGTGGCGTCTGAACCGATTGGGCAACGCTATAAAGCGACAGAAGCGTTATTTAAGTATGTCGCAGTTGATCCTGAAGGAAAACCTCGCGCCTTACCTGTTGAGTAATAATCGAAAGCCTCCGGTCGGAGGCTTTTGACTTTCTGCTTACTGAATTTCGGTGGTACCGTTAATTTTAAACAGAATATTCACCACAATCCCACTGCCTGGCTTACCCGGCTCATAACGCCATCTGCGCATCGCATTTTTCACTTCACGCTCAAACATGTTCGCCGGTTTAGCTGAGAGGATTTGTACGTTATCCACGCGACCATCCGGCGTGACGTCAAATTTAACTTTAACCTGCCCTTCAATGCGCAATGCCTGTGCACGTGCCGGATACTGCGGCTGATTACGGCTTAATGCGCGAGGTCCTGAAGCCACACTTGTAACCGGCTTGCTGGTTGCAGCCGTTGCCGTGCTAGTGATCGGACGCGCGGGTGCCGTATTTTCAAACGGTGATGCCGGACGTGACTCTACTGGTTTGACATCGCGTTTTGGCTGCTCCTGTACCTTTTTCACCGGCTTCGGTTTTGGCTTAGGTTTCGGCTTCGGCTTTTCAATGACCACCGGTGCTTCTTTTGGCGGTTCAGGAATCGGCTCAGGTTCCGGTTCTGGCTCTACCACAGGCTCCGGTGGCGGCTGAACGGCTTGTGGCGGTTCGAGATCCGCTGGCGCAACCATCGTGACAGAAATCGGCTGCGCAGGCGCAGGTAGTTCAATAACCTGATGTACCGAGGTATAGAGCAGACCCGCCACAACAGCACCATGAATGCAGACCGAAAGCAACGTCGGCCAGGGGAATCGGCGAGGTAAATCAAGGGGCATTGAAGTCATAATCATTTCAGTAGAAAAACCAGACCTCGATTTTAAATGCAAATAGCAATCATATTCAATAAGGCAAGGCGATCAGGATCAGTGAAAATGGCATTTTTGGCGCAATTGACCTTACTTTATGCATGGGGTTGACAATGACATCATCTTTCCGTTGCAGATCTTCGCCCTTTCAAATAACGTACTTTACAACTTTCCCGAACAAGGAGTTGTGCCCGTGTTGTATGTTATTTACGCTCAAGACAAAGCTGATAGCCTCGAAAAACGCCTTTCCGTTCGTCCGGCACATTTAGCACGTTTACAGTTACTGCATGATGAAGGTCGTTTGTTGACCGCCGGTCCAATGCCAGCGGTAGACAGTAACGATCCAGGGGCTGCGGGATTTACTGGCTCAACCGTTATTGCTGAATTTGAATCGCTGGAAGCCGCTCAGGCCTGGGCCGACGCTGACCCGTACGTAGCGGCAGGAGTCTATGAACACGTTTCAGTGAAACCGTTTAAGAAAGTGTTCTGAGTAGAGATTCAATATTTAAGGACACGGTTTTAGCAATCGTGTTCTTGTTTGGCCTTTCCTTACAGGTTCACCACCACAATCAGATAATAACTTTATCTGTATTTCTTTATATGATGTGAGCATATTCAGGAAAAATGCCCTTCCCAGACGCAGAGTTGCTCACTCAAATCCTTTGATTACTGCGGATAAAGTCATCTACTATGGTTTAATACATTCACGTGCTGCATGTGTCTTCACAAAATGTGCACGTTAAGATAATTAAACAAAACTGTGGTTACAGAGGTATCAGTGAGTCACTGGGCTACATTCAAACAAACAGCAACAAATTTATGGGTGATCCTACGGCACGACATTCTCGCACTGGCCGTTTTTTTAAATGGCTTGCTTATTTTTAAAACAATCTATGGTATGTCGGTCAATTTGCTTGATATTTTCCATATCAAAGCATTTTCAGAGTTGGATCTCTCCTTGCTGGCGAACGCTCCACTATTTATCCTTGGCGTCTTTCTTGTCCTGAACTCCATTGGCTTACTGTTCCGGGCAAAGCTCGCATGGGCAATCAGTATTATTTTGTTGTTGATTGCGCTGATTTACACATTGCATTTTTATCCCTGGCTGAAATTTAGTATTGGTTTTTGCATTTTTACGCTGGTGTTTTTGCTGATACTGCGCAAAGACTTCTCCCACAGTAGCGCCGCTGCCGGGACAATTTTCGCATTTATTAGTTTCACGACGTTACTGTTTTACTCCACCTACGGTGCGCTTTATTTAAGTGAAGGCTTTAATCCGCGAATAGAAAGTTTGATGACCGCGTTCTATTTTTCGATAGAAACCATGTCAACCGTCGGCTATGGCGATATTGTCCCGGTTTCTGAATCAGCACGATTGTTCACTATTTCGGTCATTATTTCCGGCATTACCGTTTTTGCCACCTCCATGACATCAATTTTTGGTCCGCTTATCCGCGGGGGATTCAACAAACTTGTAAAAGGAAACAATCATACAATGCATCGTAAAGATCATTTTATTGTTTGCGGACATTCGATTCTCGCCATCAATACGATTCTGCAACTGAATCAACGCGGACAAAACGTAACGGTTATCAGCAACTTGCCTGAAGATGATATCAAGCAACTTGAGCAACGCTTAGGCGATAACGCGGATGTTATCCCCGGTGACAGCAATGACAGTTCGGTATTAAAGAAAGCGGGAATCGATCGTTGCCGGGCCATTCTGGCGCTGAGTGATAACGATGCAGATAACGCGTTTGTTGTTCTATCGGCAAAAGATATGAGCAGTGATGTCAAAACAGTTCTCGCCGTCAGTGATAGCAAAAACCTGAATAAGATTAAGATGGTACATCCGGATATCATTCTCTCGCCACAGCTGTTTGGCAGCGAAATTCTGGCGCGGGTTTTAAATGGTGAAGAGATTAATAATGATATGCTCGTTTCAATGTTGTTGAACTCCGGTCATGGTATTTTCAGCGATAACGATGAACAAGAATCGAAAGCTGACTGCAAAGAATCGGCGCAAAAATAGAGTTTAAAGACGGAAGAGTAAACTTAATGGGCACCGCTATGGTGCCCAGTACATTTAGATATTGTAGATCGCAAACAATAACGAGTTACGCTGTTTGTTTAGAATGCACTTCCTGATGCTGTGGATACGCATATTTCGGCGCGACTGCCCCTCAAGCCAACGCGATTTACGTCGGCTTGCCTGACGCTGCATGCGCCAGCGCCCCACTTCCGTTCTACTCCGCTTCATGTTAACTACTCTATGCAATAACAGAATGGTCATTATACCTTCGCCCCGGACGCTGACCAGTGCTTTTCCCGCGTTTTTATTTGCCAGATGAATCCATATGCGTAAACTCATAACAATGCGCTTTCAAAAGGATTTCTAATCTATGACAACCGTTTATACGTTGGTGAGTTGGTTGGCCATTCTGGGATACTGGTTGCTCATTGCCGGCGTAACTTTACGCATTCTAATGAAACGACGCGCAGTTCCCTCCGCGATGGCCTGGCTTCTGATCATTTACATTCTGCCGTTAGTCGGAATTATTGCCTATCTTGCTGTTGGCGAGCTCCATTTAGGCAAACGCCGCGCTGAGCGCGCCAGAGCGATGTGGCCTTCCACCGCAAAATGGCTTAACGACCTTAAAGCCTGTAACCATATCTTCGCCGAAGAAAATAGCAGTGTCGCAGCGCCATTATTCAAGCTCTGTGAACGTCGTCAGGGTATCGCTGGGGTTAAAGGCAATCAGCTACAACTGATGACCGAGTCAGATGATGTGATGCAGGCCTTAATCCGCGACATCCAGCTCGCTCGCCATAATATTGAGATGGTGTTTTATATCTGGCAGCCCGGCGGCATGGCAGACCAGGTGGCTGAATCATTAATGGCCGCTGCACGGCGTGGTATTCATTGCCGATTGATGCTCGACTCTGCCGGGAGTGTGGCTTTTTTCCGCAGCCCGTGGCCCGAGCTAATGCGTAATGCCGGTATTGAAGTGGTCAAAGCCTTAAAGGTCAATCTGATGCGTGTGTTTTTACGCCGTATGGACCTGCGCCAGCATCGCAAGATGATCATGATCGATAATTACATCGCGTACACCGGCAGCATGAATATGGTCGACCCACGCTACTTCAAACAAGATGCGGGCGTAGGGCAATGGATCGACTTAATGGCGCGTATGGAAGGCCCCATCGCCACCGCGATGGGGATTATTTATTCCTGCGACTGGGAGATTGAAACCGGGAAACGTATTCTGCCGCCACCGCCAGATGTCAACATTATGCCGTTTGAGCAGGCCAGCGGTCACACCATCCACACTATCGCTTCCGGCCCTGGCTTTCCGGAAGATCTTATCCACCAGGCATTACTAACTGCGGCTTATTCGGCGCGTGAATATTTGATCATGACGACGCCCTACTTTGTGCCCAGCGATGATTTACTTCACGCGATATGCACTGCGGCGCAGCGCGGGGTGGATGTCAGTATTATCCTCCCGCGAAAAAATGACTCAATGCTGGTAGGCTGGGCCAGCCGCGCGTTCTTTACGGAACTGCTGGCCGCCGGGGTTAAAATTTATCAGTTTGAAGGCGGGTTACTGCATACCAAGAGCGTGCTGGTCGATGGCGAATTAAGTCTGGTTGGCACCGTTAACCTCGATATGCGTAGTCTATGGCTGAACTTCGAGATTACCCTGGCAATCGACGACAAAGGTTTTGGTGCTGACCTCGCCGCCGTTCAGGATGATTATATTTCGCGTTCACGTCGGCTCGATGCCCGTTTATGGCTAAAACGTCCATTATGGCAACGTGTCGTCGAGCGACTATTTTACTTCTTCAGCCCATTGCTGTAAAACGTCGCTAACAGAGGTTAAACAGGTAGTAACTATGGATATGGATCTAAACAATCGCCTGACTGAAGAGGAAACGCTTGAGCAGGCCTACGATATTTTTCTCGAACTGGCTGCCGACAATCTCGATCCGGCTGATGTTCTGTTGTTCAATCTTCAGTTTGAAGAGCGCGGTGGAGCGGAGTTATTCGATCCGGCAGAAGACTGGCAGGAACATGTTGATTTCGATTTGAATCCGGACTTTTTTGCCGAAGTGGTGATTGGGCTTGCGGACAGTGAAGATGGTGAAATGAACGATATTTTCGCCCGAATTCTGTTATGCCGCGAAAAAGATCACAAACTTTGCCATATCATCTGGCGGGAATAAATAATTGCTTTTGGCGTGAAAAAGGGCCGACAACTGTCAGCCCTTTTTGTTTTTAAAGTGGATCGACTTTCAGGCAAGAAACAGCGTGTCTGAAACTCCCCTCCAGCACGGGTCGTGTTTTGGCACACTCCGGACCGGCAATCGGGCAACGGGTACGGAAAACACAACCGGAAGGCGGGTTAATCGGCGACGGTAACTCCCCTTCCAGTAACTGGATGGTTTTGTTCTTCTCCAGATCCGGATCAGGAATAGGGACTGCCGACATCAATGCCCTGGTATAAGGATGCAGAGGATTATGGTAGACCTCATCATACGTCCCCAGTTCTACCGCATGGCCGAGATACATCACCAGCACACGATCGGAAATGTGTTTTACCACAGCCAGGTCGTGAGCGATAAAAATTAATGACAATCCCATCTCGCGTTGCAGCTGCTGGAGCAGATTGACCACCTGCGCCTGAATTGACACGTCCAGCGCCGAAACCGGCTCATCGCAGATAATCAGCTTCGGTTCAAGAATAAGAGCACGTGCAATCCCGATACGCTGGCACTGCCCGCCGGAGAACTCATGCGGATAGCGATTAATCAGGTTAGGCAACAACCCGACTTTCAGCATCATCGCCTTCACACGCTCGCGAATTTCCTGACGTGACATTTTCGGATGATAGGTACGCAGCGGTTCAGCGATGATCTCGCCGATGGTCATACGCGGGTTCAGCGATGCCAGCGGATCCTGGAAAATCATCTGAATATCACTGCGAACGGCACGCCATTCATCGGGTTTCATGCCCAGCAACTCTTTACCTAACCAGGCTACATGACCATCGGTCGCCTTGACCAAACCAATGATGGCACGAGCAAAGGTGGACTTGCCGCATCCCGATTCCCCTACCACACCTAATGTTTCTCCTTCATACAGGCGAAGAGTTACACCATCGACGGCTTTGAGCGTTTTTGGCGGTTGCCAGAACCACTGGTTGCCATCTTTGATCTCAAAGTGCACTTTCAGGTCGGCGATTTCGAGGAGGACTTTTCTTCCTTCGGTTACAGCATTCATAACAGTTCCTCCACCGGTTTAAAGCAGGCTCGCAAGCGACCAGGCGTGAACTCTTCCAGCGGTGGTGCGCTACTACAAATTTCCATCGCATGCGGACAACGTGGCTGGAACGGGCAACCTTTCGGTAATCGCAGCAGGTTTGGTGGATTACCCGGGATGGTCAACATCGTTTCACCTTCTGCATCAAGACGCGGCACCGCATTGAGCAAACCGATAGAATAAGGATGAACGGGTTGATAAAAGACATCACGTGCATTGCCATATTCCATCGTGCGCCCGGCGTACATGACCAGCACTTTGTCACAGATCCCTGCCACCACGCCAAGATCGTGGGTAATCATAATAATGGCGGTATTAAATTCCCGCTTCAGTTCATTCAATAGTGTCATGATCTGCGCCTGTACGGTGACATCCAGCGCAGTAGTGGGTTCATCCGCAATCAGCAGCTTAGGTCGACATAACAATGCCATCGCAATCATGACTCGCTGACGCATACCGCCAGAAAATTCGTGCGGGAACATCTTCATGCGTTTACGCGCTTCCGGCATTTTTACTGCATCGAGCATCCGCACTGACTCTTCAAACGCCTCAGCTTTGCTCATGTTCTTATGCAGCATCAGCACTTCCATCAACTGCTCACCGACGCGCATATAGGGATTCAACGAGGTCATCGGGTCCTGAAAAATCATTGAGATTTGTTCAGCACGCAGTTTATTGAGTTCACGCTCTGGCAGATTAAGGATTTCGCGGCCATTGAAGGTTGCGGATCCACCAATACGTCCGTTAGAAGCCAGCAGGCCCATTAACGCAAATGCAGTTTGCGATTTACCCGAACCAGACTCACCAACAATGCCCAGCGTTTCCCCGGCACGTAGGGAAAAATTCAAATCATTGACCGCCGTAACGTCGCCGTCCGGGGTACTAAAGGTGACACGCAAATCTTTCACGTTCAGCAGTGCGTCAGCCTGTTGTTGTGCGAGCGGCACAGTTGCAGTTTCAATTACGCTCATGGCTGCACTCCTTAACGATCTTTCGGGTCGAGGGCATCACGCAAGCCATCGCCGATAAAGTTGAAACAAAACAGCGTCACCACGAGGAATCCCGCTGGGAACAACAGTAACCATGGAGAGACTTCCATCGAGTTTGCACCGTCGCTCAGCAATGCGCCCCAGCTACTCAACGGTTCCTGCGTACCCAGCCCCAGGAAACTAAGGAAAGACTCAAAAAGGATCATGCTGGGCACCAGTAGCGATGCGTAGACCACCACTACACCGAGTACGTTCGGCACAATGTGGCGAATAACAATGCCTGGCGTAGATACACCGCCAACTTGTGCCGCCTCAATAAACTCTTTGCGCTTCAGACTCAGGGTTTGTCCACGCACGATACGTGCCATATCCAGCCAGGAGACCATGCCAATCGCCACGAAAATCAGCAAAATGTTTTGACCGAAAAAGGTCACCAGCAAAATAACGAAGAACATGAATGGGAAGGAGTTGAGGATTTCCAGCAGACGCATCATTATCGAATCCACTTTGCCGCCAAGATAACCGGAAAGCGAACCATAAAGTGTACCCACGACCACTGCCACCAGCGCCGCAGCGACCCCGACCATAAGTGAAATACGCCCGCCAATCGCAACGCGCACAAGCAGGTCACGACCAGATGAGTCAGTACCAAAGTAGTGACCGGACTCCATATCCGGGGCGCTGGACATCATCGCCCAGTCGGTATCGTCATAGGCAAACTGCGAAAGCATCGGTGCCAGGATAACAAATAACGCGATCAGCACCAGCACGATCAGACTGGCGACCGCCGCACGGTTATGCATAAAACGTCGACGTGCGTCCTGCCACAAGCTGCGCCCTTCGACCTCCAGCTTTTCACTGAAATTTTCCAGCGTCTCGCTGTTTTTCTTACTTAACATCATCGCGAGCTCCAGTATCAGTAACGGATTTTCGGGTCGATAACCGCATACAGCACATCGACAATGGCATTAAACAAAATGGTTAATGCACCAACCAGAATGGTCAGGCTTAATACCAGAGAGTAGTCGCGGTTTAACGCGCCATTAACGAACAATTGTCCAATCCCCGGTAAACCATAAATGGTTTCGATGACCATAGAGCCGGTAATAATACCGACAAACGCAGGCCCCATATAAGAGAGGACTGGCAACAGAGCGGGTTTTAAGGCATGACGGAAAATGATTCGCCGCATAGGTAAACCTTTCGCCCGGGCAGTACGAATAAAGTTGGAGTGCAATACTTCAATCATTGAACCACGGGTAATACGCGCAATACTGGCGATATAGGCGAGTGACAACGCCACCATTGGCAGTATCATGAATTTAAGCGCCCCACCATTCCAGCCACCGCCCGGCAGCCAATGCAAAATGATCGCAAATATCATGACTAATAATGGCGCAACCACAAAACTAGGGATAACCACCCCGGTCATTGCCAACCCCATGACGGTATAGTCCCATTTGGTGTTTTGTTTTAATGCGGCAATAACGCCAGCACTAACGCCCAGTACCACTGCGAGAAAAAATGCTGCGGCTCCCAGTTTTGCTGAAACGGGAAAACTGGATGCTACCAGGTCGTTGACCGAATAATCTTTATATTTAAAAGACGGTCCGAAATCGCCATGCGCCAGTTGTTTCAGGTAGCTGAAATACTGAGTCATGATCGGATCATTAAGATGATATTTCGCTTCGATATTGGCCATCACTTCTGGCGGTAAAGTACGCTCGCCGGTAAAAGGACTTCCCGGCGCGAGGCGCATCATAAAGAACGAAATAGTAATAAGAATAAATAGCGTCGGAATCGCTTCCAGACAGCGACGTAGAATAAATTTTAACATTGCCGTACCTTCTGGCCTGTGCCTTATGTAATGCGATAAAAGTCAGACACCGTGGAGCAGGAAGCACCTGCCCCACGTATTGCCATTAGTGCTTCACAATGTACATATTCCGGGTATAGGTATTATCCAGCGGATCTTTGCCGGTATACCCACCAACCCACGGTTTCACCAGACGCGCGTTCACGTAGTAATACACCGGAACAATGGCCGAATCCTTATCCAGCTGTTGTTCTGCTTTCGTGTACAGAGCTGTGCGCTGCGCCTCGTCAGTCGCTTTCAGTGTTTCTGCCATAATGCTGTCAAACGCAGGGCTCTTATAATGTGCGGTATTCATCGAGCTGTTCGACAACATGGTGTTCAGGAAGGAAGTAGGTTCGTTGTAGTCAGCACACCAGCCTGCACGGGCCACATCAAAAGTGCCCTGATGACGAGTATCGAGGAACGTTTTCCATTCCTGGTTAACCAGTTTGACGTTGACACCAATGTTTTTCTTCCACAGTGAAGAGGCAGCAATCGCCAGCTTTTTATGCAGATCAGAGGTGTTATACAACAGGTTAACGGTCAACGGTTTGTCTGCGGTATAACCCGCTTCAGCCAGCAGTTTTTTCGCTTCTTCGTTACGTTTTTCCTGACTCCAGCCAAACCATTCAGGCTGAGTTAATTTTGCACCATCAGTATACGGTGGAGTGTAACCATAGGCGGGCATGTCGCCCTGCGCTTTCACTTTATTAACAATGATATCGCGGTCCATACCCAGTTTCAGTGCGGTACGCACACGCACATCGTTGAATGGCGGTTTCTGGTTATTAATTTCGTAATAGTAAGTGCACAGGTAGGGATCAACGTGAACTTCGTCCGGGATCTCTTTTTTCAGCTTCTGGAACAATTCGATCGGCATGTTGTTATAGGTCATGTCGATTTCACCGCTACGGTAGCGGTTAACATCGGTAACTTCAGAAGCAATAGGCAAATAGGTTACCTGGTTAATAACGGTTTTCGCGTTGTTCCAGTAGGTCGGGCTGCGTTCAAGAACGATACGTTCGTTAACGACCCAATCTTTCAAGGTATAGGCACCGTTGGTGACAATATTGCCAGGCTGGGTCCATTTTTCGCCAAATTTCTCAATAGCGGCTTTTGGCACCGGTGAAGTTGATGGGTGAACAAGTAATTTATAGAAGTACGGAACAGGTTCACTTAAGGTGACTTCTAATGTGTGATCATCAATCGCTTTCACGCCGAGATCGGTAATCGGTTTTTTCCCTTCAAGAATTTCATCAATACCGGCGATATGCCCGTATTGCAGGTAACTGGCATACGGAGAAGCGGTATTTGGATCAACAGAGCGTTGCCAGCTATATACAAAGTCTTGTGCTGTGACTGGCGTACCATCAGACCATTTCGCATCTTTACGCAAATGGAAGGTCCAGACTTTCGCGTCTTTATTATCCCAGGATTCAGCGACACCAGGCGCCGGATGACCGTCAAGATCGCTGACCAGTAAGCCTTCAAACAGGTCACGGCTGATATTAGACTCCGGAACACCTTCAATTTTGTGCGGATCTAATGACTGAACTTCTGAACCATTGTTACGTACCAGGGTTTGTTTTTCTGCCAGTGTGACGCCTGCGGGTACATCAGCTGCCAGCGCGACATTCCCTGCCATAAGCGCAGCCAGAACGCTTGCTGCTGCTAAACTTCTCTTGGTGATGTTGGTCATTGTTTTTTGGACTCCCTCATTATAATGACTGGTTTTAACCAGCATGTGTAATCCCGAATTGGGACCCTGTACAGGCTCGGAGACTTCTGCTGTCAGGTTACTTTATCGTTACGGATTATTTTCACCGACTTTATTCATTCTGGTGATTCAGACGATCACCTTATGTCGATTCGTACTGTGTCTCCCCTGTCGAGACACATTATTCTTTGCATCGATCTTTAATTGTTAATTATTCTCATTACCAATAAAAATCGTATGGCGGTTGGCCGGAAAGTACCAAATGTGCTTCTTACTCGCCAATACATTTTGCAAAGTTGTTAAGTAATTCTCTTTTATTGACCGTATCAGAATCTACTGCTTGCATCCATGGTTTAACAAACATCTTTCAATTCAATCAAATAGAGATTTGCCAAGCATAACCGTCTTTTCTGATTACAGCCCCAACAGTGAAATGCACAATAATTTAACAATTGATTATTATTTAGCACTTTCCTCTACCAAAGGCAGTGGAATTACTAATATCATTTCAATTATTCTTCAGCAAGCCCAAGATTATGATGTGGCGAAAATAACATGATGGTGAAGAGAAACAGTTAAGGAAATCCTTATAAGTAACTGTAATTTGTGAATAATATTTTTACCCATTCCTTTCGCTTTTGATAACTGTGCGGGAACAAAGTAAAAATAATGATGAAAAAACGGAGCATGGCAGCTCCGTTTCATTTGAAAGGAATTAATTAAGCAGACCGGGGAAAATCCCCTTAATACCAGTAACGATAAATTCAATCCCCAATGCCATCAACAATAACCCCATAATACGCGTAATCACGTTGATGCCGGTCTGGCGTAAAACCCGTACCAACCATGGTGCCATGCGAAACAATCCCCAGCAGCATAAGGCAAACAAAGCAATAGCCACAAAGAAACCAAACAGATAGCTAATGCTGTGATAACGCGTACCCCAGACGATGGTGGAACTGATCGCCCCAGGCCCCGCCATCAACGGCAACGCCAATGGCACCACACCAATGCTTTCACGTACCGCGGTTTCTGATTTTTCTTGTTTGTTCTGTTTATCTTCGCCAAGCTTGCCGCTGATCATCGACATCGCAATTGTCACCACCAGGATGCCACCGGCGATACGGAACGAATCAATTGATATACCAAAAAGTTGTAGAATCGTGTCGCCGAGAAAGAGCGAGATCCACAAGATAATGGCCACAGACAGGTTGGCTGTAAGGTTAGTTTTGTTTCGCGCTGCCGCTGTCTGATAACTGGTCATGCTGATAAAGACGGGAAGAATCCCTACCGGGTTGACCAGCGCAAATAACCCGATGAAAAATTTGAAGTAAACGGGAAAATCAAAAAGGGTCTGAATCACGGTTAGCTCCGAAGCAAAAGCCGGATAATGTTAGCCATAAATAAGGTTAAAAAGACGCGCTGACAATACGCCTTTTGACAGCATTTTTCACCTCCTAACTACTTAAAATTGCTATCATTCGTTATTGTTATCTAGTTGTGCAAAACATGCTAATGCACCCAACAAACCATACTACAATTTATTAACTGTTAGCTATAATGGCGAAAAGCGATGCTGAAAGGAGTCAGCTTTGCAAAAATTTGATTTAGATCACGTAATAAGTACCCAGAAGTGAGTAATCTTGCTTACGCCACTTGGAAGTGACGCATTAGAGATAAGCAACTCTAATGTTTAAACTCTTTTAGTAAATCACAGTGAGTGTGAGCGCGAGTAAGCTTTTGATTTTTATCGGTTAAGCAAATCATCACCGCACTGACTATACTCTCATATTCGAGCAGATGATTTACTAAAAAAGTTTAACATTATCAGGAGAGCATTATGGCTGTTACTAATGTCGCTGAACTTAACGCACTCGTAGAGCGTGTAAAAAAAGCCCAGCGTGAATATGCCAGTTTCACTCAAGAGCAAGTAGACAAAATCTTCCGCGCCGCCGCTCTGGCTGCTGCAGATGCTCGAATCCCACTCGCGAAAATGGCCGTTGCCGAATCCGGCATGGGTATTGTCGAAGATAAAGTAATCAAAAACCACTTTGCTTCTGAATATATCTACAACGCCTATAAAGATGAAAAAACCTGTGGTGTCCTGTCTGAAGACGACACTTTTGGTACCATCACTATCGCTGAACCAATCGGTATTATTTGCGGTATCGTTCCGACCACTAACCCGACTTCAACAGCTATCTTCAAATCGCTGATCAGCCTGAAGACCCGTAACGCCATTATCTTCTCCCCGCACCCGCGTGCTAAAGATGCAACCAACAAAGCGGCTGATATCGTTCTGCAGGCTGCTATCGCCGCCGGTGCTCCGAAAGATCTGATCGGCTGGATCGATCAACCTTCTGTTGAACTGTCTAACGCGCTGATGCACCACCCAGACATCAACCTGATCCTCGCGACCGGTGGTCCGGGCATGGTTAAAGCCGCATACAGCTCCGGTAAACCAGCTATCGGCGTAGGCGCGGGTAACACTCCAGTTGTTATTGATGAAACTGCTGATATCAAACGTGCAGTTGCATCTGTACTGATGTCCAAAACCTTCGACAACGGCGTAATCTGTGCTTCTGAACAGTCTATTGTTGTAGTTGACTCTGTTTATGACGCAGTACGTGAACGTTTCGCAACCCACGGCGGCTATCTGTTGCAGGGCAAAGAGCTGAAAGCAGTTCAGGACGTTATCCTGAAAAACGGTGCGCTGAACGCAGCTATCGTTGGTCAGCCAGCCTATAAAATTGCTGAACTGGCAGGTTTCTCAGTACCAGAAAACACCAAGATTCTGATCGGTGAAGTAACCGTTGTTGATGAAAGCGAACCGTTCGCACATGAAAAACTGTCCCCGACTCTGGCAATGTACCGTGCTAAAGATTTCGAAGACGCGGTAGAAAAAGCAGAGAAACTGGTTGCTATGGGCGGTATTGGTCATACCTCTTGTCTGTACACTGACCAGGATAACCAACCGGCTCGCGTTTCTTACTTCGGTCAGAAAATGAAAACGGCTCGTATCCTGATTAACACCCCGGCTTCTCAGGGTGGTATCGGTGACCTGTATAACTTCAAACTCGCACCTTCCCTGACTCTGGGTTGTGGTTCCTGGGGTGGTAACTCCATCTCTGAAAACGTTGGTCCGAAACACCTGATCAACAAGAAAACCGTTGCTAAGCGAGCTGAAAACATGTTGTGGCACAAACTTCCGAAATCTATCTACTTCCGCCGTGGCTCCCTGCCAATCGCGCTGGATGAAGTGATTACTGATGGCCACAAACGTGCGCTCATCGTAACTGACCGCTTCCTGTTCAACAATGGTTATGCTGATCAGATCACTTCCGTACTGAAAGCAGCTGGCGTTGAAACTGAAGTCTTCTTCGAAGTAGAAGCTGACCCGACCCTGAGCATCGTTCGTAAAGGTGCAGAGCTGGCAAACTCCTTCAAACCAGACGTAATTATCGCGCTGGGTGGTGGTTCCCCGATGGACGCCGCGAAAATCATGTGGGTTATGTACGAACATCCGGAAACTCACTTCGAAGAACTGGCACTGCGCTTTATGGATATCCGTAAACGTATCTACAAGTTCCCGAAAATGGGCGTGAAAGCGAAAATGATCGCTGTCACCACAACTTCCGGTACAGGTTCTGAAGTCACTCCGTTTGCGGTTGTCACTGACGACGCTACTGGTCAGAAATATCCGTTGGCAGACTATGCGCTGACCCCGGATATGGCAATTGTCGACGCCAACCTGGTTATGGACATGCCGAAGTCCCTGTGTGCTTTCGGTGGTCTGGACGCAGTAACTCACGCGATGGAAGCTTATGTTTCTGTACTGGCATCTGAGTTTTCTGATGGTCAGGCTCTGCAAGCGCTGAAACTGCTGAAAGAATATCTGCCAGCGTCCTACCACGAAGGGTCTAAAAACCCGGTAGCGCGTGAACGTGTTCACAGTGCAGCTACTATTGCGGGTATCGCGTTTGCGAACGCCTTCCTGGGTGTATGTCACTCAATGGCGCACAAACTGGGTTCCCAGTTCCATATTCCGCACGGTCTGGCAAACGCCCTGCTGATTTGTAACGTCATTCGCTACAACGCGAACGACAACCCGACCAAGCAGACTGCATTCAGCCAATATGACCGTCCGCAGGCTCGCCGTCGTTATGCTGAAATTGCTGACCACTTGGGTCTGAGCGCACCGGGCGACCGTACTGCTGCTAAGATCGAGAAACTGTTGGCATGGCTGGAAACGCTGAAAGCTGAACTGGGTATTCCGAAATCTATCCGTGAAGCTGGCGTTCAGGAAGCAGACTTCCTGGCGAACGTGGATAAACTGTCTGAAGATGCATTCGATGACCAGTGCACCGGCGCTAACCCGCGTTACCCGCTGATCTCCGAGCTGAAACAGATTCTGCTGGATACCTACTACGGTCGTGATTATGTAGAAGGTGAAACTGCAGCGAAAAAAGAAGCCGCTCCGGCTAAGGCTGAGAAAAAAGCGAAAAAATCCGCTTAATCAGTAACGCTATCTGACAACATGAACGGTCCCTTCTGGGGCCGTTTTTTTTGTCTTACCAAAAGCAACGTTCCCATAAACCAACAGCATTTACCTTCATCATATTTGCGGCGATGTCGACCGCGTCCACACGGCGATATGTGCTTTACAGGTTCAAGTCAACATCGATGTAAAAGCGCTCAGAGAGGCGTATAGCGGCGTTAACGAACTGTCGAGAAGGGTATATACACTGGAAGTGGTGAGCAAAACGAACTGACAGGATAAAAGCGCATTGCTCGCCCTGTCAGTAAAGAAATTCTTATTAATCGTGGCGATGCTTTTCCTGAATAGCCGTTAAAGAGCCAACTTCTAACGCCTCTTTATAGTGTTTACGACAAACAGAAACGTAGCGTTCATTACCACCAATAACCACCTGCTCACCTTCGTTATAAGGTCTGCCTGCTTGATCAAGACGCAGTACCATGCTTGCTTTACGACCACAAAAACAGATGGTTTTTAATTCAACCAGTTTGTCGGACCATGCCAGTAAGTATTGGCTGCCAATAAATAATTCACCTCGAAAATCGGTACGTAAACCATAACAAAGTACGGGTATATCGAGTTGATCGACAACCTCCGATAATTCATATACTTGTTGTCTGGTTAAAAACTGGCATTCATCAACCAGTACGCAATGAATTGCCTGCTGTTCATGTTCAGCACGAATCTCATCAAATAATGATGAATTTTGGTTAAATAATTTTGCTGGCGATGACAAACCTATACGCGAACTGACTTTGCCGGCACCAAAGCGATCATCAATTTCTGCCGTATATACGACAGTGCGCATACCGCGTTCCTGGTAATTGTATGAAGATTGCAACAATGCTGTAGACTTACCCGCATTCATTGCGGAATAGTAGAAATATAGCTGTGCCATCAGCCACAGGCCCTCAATGATATGAAATAAAGTTGGCTAGAGTTTATCATAATTCGTCAGTTTTTCAGCGCAACAGTATGCACCGAAGTAGTATATGCGTTCTCCCTTACGACGCCTTGCATAATCCTTCTGAGCTATCATTACAACTGCCTCGCTTGCTATAAGCGGGTAAATGACTGCTGGTAACGATTCACAATCTCTAACCTGTTGCACAAGTAATAGCCCTCTGTTGACCTCCTCGGGATAGCGCAATACTAAGTCCCTGCGCTTATTGCGACTGTTCTACTTTTCATCATCCGCTTAATAGGGAATTCTCGTAAACACGACTAATACAGAAGTCTGAAAGGTCGTCAGCCTACGATAATCTCCCCATAAAATGTGACATGAATCAGGAAGTTTTAACCTCACGTGCTGCGAAATCATCGGTGCAAATAGGGCTATATGCCGCGTCTTTTCTGGCTAATTTTATGAAAAGATATTTATTGGCGGCGCAAAATAAAGAACAATTTTGAATTCCTTACATTCCTGGCTATTGCACAACTGAATTTAAGGCTCTATTATTACCTCAACAAACCACCCCAATATAAGTTTGAGATTACTACAATGAGCGAAGCACTTAAAATTCTGAACAACATCCGTACTCTTCGTGCGCAGGCAAGAGAATGTACTCTTGAAACGCTGGAAGAAATGCTGGAAAAATTAGAAGTTGTTGTTAACGAACGTCGCGAAGAAGAAAGCGCGGCGGCTGCTGAAGTTGAAGAGCGCACTCGTAAACTGCAGCAATATCGCGAAATGCTGATCGCTGACGGTATTGACCCGAACGAACTGCTGAATAGCATTGGTACCGTTAAATCTGGCACTAAAGCTAAACGTGCACAGCGTCCGGCTAAATATAGCTACGTTGACGAAAACGGCGAGACTAAAACCTGGACTGGCCAGGGCCGTACTCCAGCTGTAATCAAAAAAGCAATGGATGAGCAAGGTAAATCCCTCGACGATTTCCTGATCCAGCAATAATCTGTTGTAGATTACATTTGCTTAAAATCCCGCCATCGGCGCTGAGGAATCCCCATAAATCAGCGCTAATAAACCAACACCATATTCTGGTAGGTTTTGGC
>NZ_PTRE01000099.1 GCF_002965065.1 Escherichia sp. MOD1-EC7003 | reverse complement strand
CGCCTTTCCAGACGCTTCCACTAACACACACACTGATTCAGGCTCTGGGCTCCTCCCCGTTCGCTCGCCGCTACTGGGGGAATCTCGGTTGATTTCTTTTCCTCGGGGTACTTAGATGTTTCAGTTCCCCCGGTTCGCCTCATTAACCTATGGATTCAGTTAATGATAGTGTGACGAATCACACTGGGTTTCCCCATTCGGAAATCGCCGGTTATAACGGTTCATATCACCTCACCGACGCTTATCGCAGATTAGCACGTCCTTCATCGCCTCTGACTGCCAGGGCATCCACCGTGTACGCTTAGTCGCTTAACCTCACAACCCGAAGATGTTTCTTACAATCCATCATCGTGTCGCGAAAATTTGAGAGACTCACGAATAATCTTTCGACTATTCAGTGTTTCAATTTTCAGCTTGATCCAGATTTTTAAAGAGCAAA
>NZ_PTRE01000098.1 GCF_002965065.1 Escherichia sp. MOD1-EC7003 | reverse complement strand
GTAGATCACAAAACTCTATGCCTGTCTTTTTTTACCCGCCCATTACTGGGGATTCCTCAGGACGAAGGCGGGCTTCATCCGCTTTAACCGCAGAAATCGTTAAATTTTGAGGGTGTTTAATAGCGCCTGATGCGCGCCGAATTGTGCGATTTGTTGCCAGGCTTGTTCGATAGCCTGCACAAAATGCGGGTTATCTGGCAGATCATCAGCGAAAACCTCACGCAGGGAAAGCAGGGCGGTGACGCGTTGTTCACTGCTGCTGCCCGCAACAAGTTCGCGAATTTTATCGCTAAGCGGATCGCGAACATCAATGGTATTTCCGGCATCATCAACGCCGCTGACGTAACGCATCCAGCCTGCAACGCCTAATGCCAGCAACGACCAGTCCGTTCCGCGCACCAGATGTATGCGAATACCTGCCAGCATGCGTTGCGGTAATTTCTGGCTACCATCCATTGCGATTTGCCAGGTCTTATGTTTCAGCGCCGGGTTAGCAAAACGTGCAATTAACTTATCCGCATATTGTGTTAAATCGACATCTTTAATCCGTAGTGTCGGCGCTTGCTCATCCAGCATTAATTTTCTGGCGGCAAGGCGAAATGCGCGATCCTGCATACAATCACTGATGTGGGCGAATCCTGAAAGGTAACCCAGATAAGCGAGAAAAGAGTGGCTGCCATTAAGCATACGCAGTTTCATCTCTTCCCATGGCAGGACATCATTCACCATTTGTACCCCTGCGACTTCCCAGGCAGGACGCCCCGCGACGAAGTTATCTTCCACCACCCACTGGATAAACGGTTCGCAGCTAATCGCACAGGGATCATTCACCCCCAGATGTTGACTAATTTCTGCCAGCGACTCGTCGGTTGTTGCCGGAACAATGCGGTCGACCATGGTTCCCGGAAAGCTGACGTGTTCTTTTATCCATTCCGCGAGTTCTGGCGAACGTTTTTCTGCCATCCCCAGCAGCGCGTTTTTCACCACATGACCATTATCGGGAATATTATCGCAGGAAAGCACGGTAAACGGCGCAAGGGCGCGCTCACGGCGGCGTTTCAGTGCTTCGACGAGAATACCAGGCGCGGAGTGAGGTTCTTCAGGGTTTTGTAGATCGTGAATAATCCGCGGATTGCTGGTGTCGAGTGCACCGGTGGCCGGGTCAATACAATAGCCTTTTTCGGTAATCGTCAGGGAAACAATTGCCACCTGTGGTTCGCAAAACTTCTCAATAATTGCCGCTAAGGAATCCAGTTTTGCATTCAGGCATTCGTGAACGGCACCGACAATAATCGCCTGATTGCCATCCACACCTTTCTCCAGCACGGTATATAAATGGTTCTGTGCGCGGAGCTGGCTCATCAGTTGATCGCCGCTGAACAAGCTGATTTCACAGATCCCCCAGTCGCCGCCCTGGGCATTCAGCACCCGGTCGGTCAGTAGCGCCTGATGTGCGCGGTGAAAAGCACCAAAGCCAAAATGAACGATACGTGATTGTAATTGCTGGCGGTCATAGCGTGGAGTGTGTACATGCTGCGGGAGCGTAACAGAGGCGATTGTATTCATAGAAGTCACGTTTTGGTAGCAATTAATTAACAACGACAGTGTAAAGTTATATGACAACAATTGAAATTGGTCTGGATTGTTAATGCGATGAAGTGTGAGGTCGATCAATGAACTGGTGAATATTGCGGGTGAACGATGTTCAGGAAGCGCAAAATAGAAGATTGGTATAATAAATTAAAAAAGGGACGGCCTGAGCTATCCCTTTTTTGTGTGCAACTGAAGTTAGTCAGCGCGCCCCATATAACGGCGTTCTTCGATATGAATACGAATTTTTTCTCCCGGGCTTAAGTATTCTGGTACCTGAATCACCAGGCCGGTGCTCAAGGTCGCCGGTTTGTTACGGGCACTGGCAGATGCACCTTTGATACCTGGCGCAGTTTCAACGATTTCCAGATCAACGGTCTGCGGCAGTTCAAGCGCCAGCAGTTGACCGTCCCAGGTCAGCACCTGCATGTCCGGCATACCGCCTTCTGGCATAAACAGCAACTCTTCTTCAATCTGATCTTTGGTGAAGGTATATGGGGTATAGTCTTCTTTATCCATAAAGACATATTCGTTGCCATCGACATAGGAGAAGTCAACGTAACGGCGGGTCAGCGTCACGGTGTCAACGATATCATCACCTTTGAAACGCTCTTCTACTTTCAGCCCGGTACGGACATCAGAAAAACGCATTTTGTACAGCGTAGCAGCACCGCGGGCAGTAGGCGACTGAATATCAATGTCCTTAACCAGTAGCAGTTTACCGTTGTAATTCAGTACCATACCTTTTTTAATTTCGTTCGCTCTTGGCATCGAAAAATTCCTGTAGTCGAAAATGTCAAAAATATCGCGACAAAGTACTCGCGACGGGCCTTTCGGGCAAGTGGTATTCGCACTTTTGCTGGTGCAAAAAAGGTGGTACTGTGCGCGCTCATCAATCCGGTGGTTAACCTTAAGAGAACAACGTATGGAATGCCGTCCGGGTTGCGGGGCGTGTTGCACCGCCCCCTCAATCTCCAGCCCTATTCCCGGTATGCCAGAGGGCAAGCCCGCCAATACGCCTTGCATTCAGCTTGATGAACAGCAACGCTGTAAAATTTTCACCTCGCCACTGCGACCGAAAGTCTGTGCAGGCTTACAAGCCAGCGCTGAGATGTGCGGCAATTCGCGTCAGCAGGCCATGACATGGCTTATCGACCTGGAAATGCTGACCGCGCCTTAAACATCTTTAACGCGGAGCAAGCAAAACAGGGTGGCGATAATCATCACCATCGCAAACCAGAACACCGCGTGATAATTCCAGATTTCGGCGACGATTCCTGCTACTGAGCCTGCAATGATCCAACCCACGCGCGAGGTGTTGGTATAGAGCTTGGTTGCAGAACCTGCCTGACCGGGCATCAAATCCTGAAAATAAAGCATCCCGATGCCACCCAGAATGCCGATAAAAATAGCATTCAGCAGCTGTAAGCCCAACAGAATGGCTGGTGATTGCGCCATCAGCATACCGGCGTAAAAACATACGCCACCCACGGCAGCAACGCGCATTAAGAACCGCTTACCCAGACGTTTGGCAAAATATCCGGCAATCAACATCGTCGGGATTTCCAGTCCGGCGGCGGTCCCCATCATCACACCTGCCAGTTTCTCAGGAAGATGCAGTTCGTTGATAATAAATAGTGGCATGTTGATGATATACAGGCTATTTGAACCCCACATCAACGTACAAATGACAAACAACAGCAGCGTATCGCGACGGTTACGGCGCGGCGCTTCAACCGTGCCGGTCGCCAGCGGAAGCTCTTTTTTCATCGACGGTAAAAACAGCCACACCATCACGCCGCAAACAATAAACGCTACCGCTGCGCTGAGATACATAACCGTAAAGCTGAAACCCATCGCCAGGGCATAAGCCAGCGGCGGGCCAATGACCCATGCCAGTGAAACCTGAGCGCGTAAAAAAGAGCTGAACATCACCGCTTCACGCCCGGTTTTATCGGCATGTTCACGGGCAAGGGCAAACATTTGTGGGTTAGCGGTCGAGCCAAAACTGCTAAGAAAGACGCCGACAAACAGCAAAACAAAGTAGTTGCGGTTCCAGGCAAAAAGGGTGCAGGCCAGTACACCTAACAGGCAGCAAAAGACAATCAGCGATTTACGATCGCCGCGCTTATCAGAGCGTCCGGCGAGAAATTGACTGACCAGAATCCCGATTACAGCGCTGCCAGTAAAGAAGAATCCTACCATCGCCGGACGGGCATGTACTTCATCGGTAAGAAAAATACTGAGTGTCGGGGTTTGCAGAGCGCCCGCAATACCGGTGAGAAAGGCAACGACTAAAAACGCCGTCGAGGTCAGATCAAACGATTTCGCGCTGGAGACAGCGGGGGAGTTATGCATGCTGGTCGATCACTGGAAGAGGAAGACGCGGAGTTTACGCTGCTTGTCAGAAAATAAATAGACAGCGAAATCAAAAGCGCCACGAATAATCAAAATGCCATTTCACTCTTGCTGATTGTCTGCTGACGCTGCTGAAATGAAATTGCTGATAACGGATTTTCCCATCAGCAATGAGGCATAATGACAAAAAATTGTGCAGCACATCAAATTTTTGGTCATAACTTTACGGCTTTCCTTGCGTGCTGAAAAAGAAGTATTATTCTTTCTTGAAACGTTTCAGCGCAATCTTGTCTTTAACCCTAAGCCAGGTTGGCGCTTTTTTTCTCATAGAAGCTGAATCGTTTCAATTCAGCAAGAGAGGAGAACTATGTTCCAGTTATCCGTACAGGACATCCATCCGGGCGAAAAGGCCGGAGACAAAGAAGAGGCGATTCGCCAGGTCGCTGCGGCGCTGGTGCAGGCCGGTAATGTAGCTGAAGGCTACGTCAATGGTATGCTGGCGCGCGAACAGCAAACCTCAACGTTCCTCGGCAATGGCATTGCTATTCCACACGGCACGACCGACACCCGCGATCAGGTGCTGAAAACCGGCGTTCAGGTATTTCAGTTCCCGGAAGGCGTCACCTGGGGTGACGGTCAGGTAGCGTACGTGGCGATCGGTATTGCAGCCAGCTCGGACGAACATTTGGGCCTGCTACGCCAGTTGACCCACGTACTGAGCGATGATTCCGTCGCTGAACAACTGAAGTCAGCAACAACCGCAGAAGAGCTTCGCGCATTGCTGATGGGCGAAAAGCAGAGTGAGCAGCTGAAGCTCGATAACGAAATGCTGACGCTGGATATCGTCGCCAGCGATCTGCTGACTCTTCAGGCGCTGAACGCTGCGCGTCTGAAAGAAGCGGGTGCCGTTGACGCCACCTTCGTCACCAAAGCCATCAATGAACAACCGCTGAATCTCGGACAGGGTATCTGGCTGAGCGATAGCGCCGAAGGCAATCTGCGTAGCGCGATTGCGGTAAGCCGTGCGGCAAATGCTTTTGATGTGGATGGCGAAACGGCAGCCATGCTGGTGAGTGTGGCGATGAATGACGACCAGCCTGTCGCAGTTCTTAAGCGACTCGCCGATCTGTTGCTCGACAATAAAGCTGATCGCTTGCTGAAAGCGGATGCGGCAACGTTGCTGGCACTGCTGACCAGCGATGATGCGCCGACCGACGACGTGTTAAGCGCGGAGTTTGTGGTGCGCAATGAACACGGCCTGCATGCTCGTCCAGGTACCATGCTGGTCAATACTATTAAACAATTTAACAGTGATATTACCGTGACAAACCTTGATGGTAGCGGCAAACCGGCAAACGGACGTAGTCTGATGAAAGTTGTGGCACTTGGCGTTAAGAAAGGTCATCGCCTACGCTTTACCGCCCAGGGTGCAGATGCTGAACAGGCGCTGAAAGCCATTGGTGACGCTATCGCTGCTGGTCTTGGGGAGGGCGCATAATGAGCAGACGTGTTGCTACGATCACCCTTAATCCGGCGTATGACCTTGTCGGTTTCTGCCCGGAAATTGAACGCGGCGAAGTGAACCTGGTGAAAACCACCGGTCTGCATGCGGCGGGTAAAGGCATCAACGTGGCTAAAGTATTAAAAGACCTGGGAATTGATGTCACCGTTGGTGGCTTCCTCGGTAAAGATAATCAGGATGGTTTTCAGCAACTGTTCAGCGAGCTGGGCATTGCCAACCGTTTCCAGGTTGTACAGGGGCGCACCCGCATCAACGTCAAGCTGACGGAAAAAGACGGCGAAGTGACCGACTTCAACTTCTCTGGCTTTGAGGTTACCCCCGCTGACTGGGAACGCTTTGTGACTGATTCTCTGAGCTGGCTTGGTCAGTTCGATATGGTCTGCGTTAGCGGAAGTTTACCATCAGGCGTCAGCCCGGAAGCGTTCACCGACTGGATGACTCGCCTGCGTAGTCAGTGTCCTTGCATTATCTTTGATAGTAGCCGTGAAGCGTTAGTGGCAGGTTTGAAAGCGGCACCGTGGCTGGTGAAACCTAACCGCCGCGAGCTGGAAATCTGGGCAGGCCGTAAACTGCCTGAAATGAAAGATGTAATTGAAGCTGCGCATGCGCTGCGTGAACAAGGTATCGCGCATGTCGTTATTTCACTGGGTGCCGAAGGTGCGCTTTGGGTTAATGCCTCCGGCGAATGGATCGCCAAACCACCGTCAGTCGATGTCGTAAGCACCGTTGGCGCAGGGGATTCTATGGTTGGTGGCCTGATTTATGGCTTGCTGATGCGTGAATCCAGTGAACACACACTGCGTCTGGCGACAGCTGTTGCAGCCCTGGCGGTAAGTCAAAGCAATGTGGGTATTACCGATCGTCCGCAGTTGGCCGCAATGATGGCGCGCGTCGACTTACAACCTTTTAACTGACAGCAGGAGAGGCATAATGAAAACGCTGCTGATTATTGACGCTAATCTCGGTCAGGCACGCGCCTATATGGCGAAGACCCTGCTGGGCGCGGCGGCGCGAAAAGCAAAACTGGAAATCATCGACAATCCGAACGACGCTGAAATGGCGATTGTTCTCGGTGATTCCATCCCGAACGACAGCGCTCTGAACGGTAAAAATGTCTGGCTGGGCGATATTTCCCGGGCAGTCGCACACCCTGAGCTGTTTCTGAGTGAAGCCAAAGGCCATGCGAAACCTTACACTGCGCCGGTCGCTGCGACAGCACCGGTTACCGCCAGCGGTCCGAAACGCGTGGTTGCGGTGACTGCTTGCCCAACTGGCGTAGCACACACCTTTATGGCGGCTGAAGCTATTGAAACCGAAGCGAAAAAACGCGGCTGGTGGGTGAAAGTTGAAACCCGTGGTTCTGTTGGTGCGGGTAATGCAATCACCCCCGAAGAAGTAGCCGCAGCGGATCTGGTGATTGTGGCGGCAGATATCGAAGTTGATCTGGCGAAATTTGCCGGTAAACCGATGTATCGTACCTCTACTGGTCTGGCGTTGAAGAAAACTGCGCAGGAACTGGATAAAGCGGTTGCTGAAGCAACGCCGTATGAACCGGCGGGCAAAGCTCAAACAGCTACCACTGAAGGTAAGAAAGAGAGTGCAGGTGCATATCGTCACTTGCTGACGGGCGTCTCCTACATGCTGCCGATGGTCGTTGCGGGTGGTCTGTGTATCGCGCTTTCCTTTGCTTTTGGTATTGAAGCGTTTAAAGAGCCGGGGACGCTGGCAGCGGCGCTGATGCAAATTGGTGGCAGTTCAGCCTTTGCGCTGATGGTGCCGGTACTGGCAGGTTATATTGCCTTCTCCATTGCCGATCGTCCGGGGCTCACACCAGGTCTGATTGGCGGTATGCTGGCGGTCAGCACCGGTTCTGGCTTCATTGGCGGTATCATTGCGGGCTTCCTGGCCGGTTACATTGCGAAGTTAATCAGTACGCAACTGAAACTGCCACAGAGTATGGAGGCACTGAAACCAATCCTGATCATTCCGCTGATTTCCAGTCTGGTGGTCGGCCTGGCGATGATCTACCTGATCGGTAAACCGGTTGCTGGCATTCTCGAAGGGTTGACCCACTGGTTGCAGACCATGGGGACTGCGAATGCGGTGCTGCTGGGGGCGATCCTCGGCGGCATGATGTGTACTGACATGGGTGGTCCGGTAAACAAAGCGGCGTACGCGTTCGGTGTGGGTCTGCTGAGTACGCAAACCTATGGCCCGATGGCGGCGATTATGGCAGCAGGTATGGTGCCACCGCTGGCAATGGGTCTGGCAACAATGGTGGCGCGTCGCAAATTCGACAAAGCGCAGCAGGAAGGGGGCAAAGCCGCTCTGGTACTTGGTCTGTGCTTTATTTCGGAAGGTGCAATTCCGTTTGCAGCCCGTGATCCGATGCGTGTGCTGCCGTGCTGTATCGTTGGCGGGGCGCTGACTGGCGCAATCTCAATGGCGATTGGTGCGAAACTGATGGCACCGCACGGTGGTCTGTTTGTTCTGCTGATCCCCGGCGCTATTACGCCGGTACTGGGTTACCTGGTAGCAATTATTGCCGGTACGCTGGTGGCGGGTCTGGCCTATGCTTTCCTGAAACGTCCGGAAGTGGACGCAGTAGCGAAAGCAGCGTAATAAACGCTGTGTTACAGGGCAGAAATTTCCTGCCCTGTGTCATTTTATGAGCGCAAAGAGAATGACCGGTTTGTGAATGTAATTCCATGAATTTTAATGGTTTTATCTTTCAAGAGAAACCCCACAAAATGCCCAGACCGCAATTGCAGTGGAAGAAACCATTCGTAAGCAGGGGGCCGTACCTGCCACTATCGCCATTATTGGCGGCGTGATGAAAGTCGGCTTAAGCAAAGAAGAAATAGAATTACTTGGCCGTGAAGGGCATAACGTTACCAAAGTTAGCCGTCGCGATTTACCTTTTGTTGTTGCCGCCGGAAAAAATGGTGCAACCACCGTTGCTTCAACGATGATTATTGCGGCGCTTGCCGGAATTAAAGTATTTGCAACAGGGGGAATTGGTGGTGTTCATCGCGGTGCGGAACATACCTTCGATATTTCTGCCGATTTGCAAGAACTGGCGCACACCAATGTCACCGTAGTTTGTGCCGGAGCGAAATCTATCCTCGATTTAGGTTTAACCACTGAGTATTTAGAAACCTTCGGTGTGCCGCTAATTGGCTATCAGACCAAAGCGTTGCCAGCATTTTTCTGCCGTACCAGCCCATTTGAAGTCAGTATTCGTCTCGACAGCGCCAGCGAAATTGCCCGTGCGATGGCGGTGAAATGGCAAAGCGGTTTGAACGGTGGTCTGGTGGTGGCAAACCCAATTCCGGAACAGTTTGCGATGCCGGAACAGACCATTAACGCTGCGATTGATCAGGCGGTGGCAGAAGCCGAAGAACAGGGAGTCATCGGCAAAGAAAGTACGCCGTTCCTGCTGGCGCGCGTTGCTGAACTGACTGGTGGTGACAGCCTGAAATCCAACATCCAGTTGGTGTTCAATAATGCCATTCTGGCGAGCGAAATAGCCAAAGAATACCAGCGTCTTGCGGGTTAATTTCTGACGGGCAGAAGGCCGTCGCCCGTACTCATCAAACATACCGAAACCTGGCGCTGGCGCCGGGTTTACTGGCATGAAGGGAAAATCATTATGGATATAATGAGAAGAAGTGAAAACCGTCGCGATTATCTCTTTTGCGCTTTGTGGTTTTGCTAACTTTGGTTCTATCGGTGTTGTCGTTGGGGCGTTCTCGGCTATTTCGCCAAAACGCGCGCCGGAAATCGCCCAGCTTGGTTTACGGGCGCTGGCAGCTGCGACGCTTTCTAACCTGATGAGTGCGACCATTGCCGGGTTCTTTATCGGGCTGGCGTAATGCTCGATTTGTAGGCCGGATAAGACGCATTAAGCGTCGCATCCGGCAATTGCGCTATTGCAAATAATTTTTACTGCATCATCCCGGAGAATTTATTCTCCGGGTCCATCTCCAGCGCTAGTCCCAACAACTGCTTTCTGTTTTTAATTAGATACCCTTTCTTGTTTTTAATTAACAAACCGTCATGAATGAATTGCGCGAGAACATATAAAAGATGTCGATAAGAAACGCCTAAATATTCTGCCGCCTGAGTATGTTTTTCGTGATAAAGATCACCTTCTTGTGAGAGTAATATAAATGTAGCCAGGCGATTCACTAACGGAAATGATTGGTTTTGGGTTAAAGAAACAATGTTGCGATAATTTTTATGGCTTAAGGTGACGCAGAGTTTTCGTAAAAATAGCGTATCGTTTAATAACAGCGGGCGGTAGTGTTTCATGGGGAGCGCAATACACCAACACTCTTCAATAGCCTGTACCGCTCGCGGTTCATGGTCTTTATCGATTAACTCAATCTCGCCAATAAAACAGGGCGCAGCAAAGAAATCAATCAGCGACACGCGACCATTAGCAAGCGTGGCATAAAGTCTGGCGCGGCCTCGCGTCAGGTAAAACAGCCAGGACGGCTGTTGCCCTTCTTGCACAATGTAGTCACGCGCTAAAAAATGAAAGAGCCGCGTATCGGATGAAATATCCGTTGAAAAGCAATCCTTAAACGCAGATTCACTCATCAATTGCTGCTTAAGATCATTATTGTGGATTTCTTTCACGATGTTTATCCGCTATGAGATTTCTCATATTTAGCATACGTACGCTGTTGTTAAGATTCAATCATTGTTCGGTAGAATTTTCTTTGCTGTAGAAAAAATAACGCAACTGGAAACAGAGGAAATAAACAATGGAAAAGAGAAAAATTATTCTGGATTGTGATCCGGGTCATGATGATGCTATTGCAATAATGATGGCAGCGAAACATCCGGCGATTGATTTATTAGGTATCACCATTGTGGCCGGTAATCAAACCCTCAATAAAACATTAATTAATGGCCTGAATGTTTGCCAGAAACTGGAGATTAATGTCCCGGTTTATGCGGGTATGCCGCAGCCGATCATGCGTCAACAAATCGTTGCCGATAATATTCACGGTGAAACCGGACTGGATGGCCCGGTATTCGAGCCGCTGACTCGTCAGGCAGAAAGTACCCATGCGGTGAAATATATCATTGATACCCTGATGGCAAGCGAAGGCGATATCACTCTGGTGCCGGTTGGGCCGTTGTCAAATATCGCGGTGGCAATGCGTATGCAGCCGGCAATCCTGCCGAAAATCCGTGAAATTGTACTGATGGGCGGCGCTTACGGTACAGGTAACTTTACGCCGTCTGCCGAGTTCAACATCTTTGCTGACCCGGAAGCCGCACGTGTGGTGTTCACCTCCGGCGTACCGTTGGTGATGATGGGCCTCGATCTGACTAACCAGACCGTTTGCACCCCGGATGTGATTGCACGGATGGAAAGGGCAGGCGGCCCTGCCGGGGAGCTGTTCAGCGACATCATGAACTTCACTCTCAAAACGCAGTTCGAAAACTACGGTCTGGCTGGCGGTCCGGTGCATGACGCCACCTGCATCGGTTATCTGATTAACCCTGATGGCATTAAAACCCAGGAAATGTACGTCGAAGTGGACGTCAACAGCGGTCCTTGCTATGGGCGTACCGTCTGCGATGAACTGGGTGTTCTCGGCAAGCCCGCTAATACCAAAGTCGGCATCACCATTGATACCGACTGGTTCTGGGGATTAGTCGAAGAGTGCGTTCGCGGCTACATCAAAACCCATTAAATGTTGATAGCTAGTCGGGCCAGTATCGCAAGATGCAAGCCCGACTATTTCTGATGGGCAGAAAGCCGTCGCCCAAAATGACATGAAGAGATAATAACTATGGATGTCATGAGAAGTGTTCTGGGAATGGTGGTACTGCTGGCAATTGCGTTTTTGCTGTCAGTAAACAAGAAGAAGATCAGTCTGCGAACTGTCGGTGCGGCGTTGGTATTACAGGTCGTGATTGGCGGCATAATGCTTTGGTTGCCGCCAGGGCGTTGGGTCGCAGAAAAAGTCGCGTTTGGCGTGCATAAAGTGATGGCGTACAGCGACGCGGGTAGCGCATTTATCTTCGGTTCTCTGGTCGGACCGAAAATGGATACCCTGTTTGATGGTGCAGGATTTATCTTTGGTTTCAGGGTATTACCGGCAATTATCTTTGTCACTGCACTGGTGAGTATCCTCTATTACATTGGTGTGATGGGGATCTTAATTCGCATACTTGGCGGTATATTCCAGAAAGCATTAAATATCAGCAAGATCGAGTCATTCGTCGCGGTCACTACCATTTTCCTCGGGCAAAACGAAATTCCGGCGATCGTGAAACCCTTTATCGATCGTCTGAATCGCAATGAATTATTTACAGCGATTTGTAGCGGGATGGCCTCAATTGCCGGATCGACAATGATTGGTTACGCCGCACTGGGCGTGCCTGTGGAATATCTTCTGGCGGCATCGTTAATGGCGATCCCCGGCGGGATCTTATTTGCCCGCTTGTTAAGCCCGGCTACAGAATCTTCGCAGGTTTCCTTTAATAACCTCTCTTTCACCGAAACACCGCCAAAAAGCATTATTGAAGCCGCTGCTACAGGGGCAATGACCGGGCTGAAAATCGCCGCAGGTGTGGCGACAGTGGTGATGGCGTTTGTCGCCATCATTGCGTTAATTAACGGTATCATCGGCGGCGTTGGTGGCTGGTTTGGTTTTGAGCATGCCTCGCTGGAGTCAATTTTAGGTTACCTGCTGGCCCCGCTGGCGTGGGTGATGGGTGTTGACTGGAGTGATGCGAATCTTGCCGGGAGTTTGATTGGGCAGAAACTGGCAATAAATGAATTTGTCGCTTACCTCAATTTCTCGCCCTATCTGCAAACGGCTGGCACTCTGGATGCTAAAACCGTGGCGATTATTTCTTTCGCGTTGTGCGGCTTCGCTAACTTCGGTTCTATCGGGGTGGTGGTTGGCGCGTTTTCTGCGGTAGCGCCACACCGTGCACCGGAAATCGCCCAGCTTGGTTTACGGGCGCTGGCCGCGGCGACACTTTCCAACCTGATGAGTGCCACCATTGCCGGGTTCTTTATTGGCTTAGCGTAGTGTGCGATTTATGAGCCGGATAAGACGCGTCAAGCATCGCATCCGGCAACATTGTTACACTATCGGCATTAAGGAATGCGCGTTATCGGCAGACAGGGTAGGGTTGTTTAAACTGCCGCTGGCGCGTGAAATTGCCGCGCAGGCCATCGCAAAACGGGCGCTGTCGCGGAAACTGTATCCTTCCAGAAAGCTATACACCAGGCCTGCCATAAAACCATCGTCAGCACCAAAACTGTCTACTGTCGTATGCGCTGGCGTGGTCAGCAGAAATTGTTCGCCATCCTTTTTACTGCAATAAACAGACTCATCCGGCAAATAAACAAACAGATGCTGAACACCTTGCTGATGCAACGCATTCACAGCGGCATTACGGTCAGCATCGCTGCTGATCGCCTGTCCCCATAAAATTTCCAGCTCCAATAAAGTGGGTTTCAGGGTGTGAATATGCGCCAGCCAGTGTTTGATTTTTCCCGCTTTGAATTCTGAAACGGTATCGACAAACACCGGGATTTCATCAGCGAGGGTAAAGACCCACTCCAGCGCCTCGGTAGTCAGGTTGCAATCTGCCAGCACCACGCCCGCATGACCCAGTAAATCGCGCGACCCGTTCAACAATTGCGGCGTTAACTGTTCCAGAAGATGGGTATCATTAATCGCCAATACGGTTTGATCGTCTTGATTGGCAATTGCCAGATACGTCGAGGTGCTTTGACCATGTAAACGAACGCAGCCGGAGACATTCACTCCGGCACGGCGCGTTTCTTCCAGGAGCATTTCGCCATAAAAGTCATCGCCAATCACCGAAAGCAAATGGACGTCGCGGCCTAACAGCGCCAGATTGTGGGCGATATTGCGTCCAACGCCGCCCGCCGAGCAATGAATTGTACCGGGATGAGAAGCGGCTTGCGGGTAACGGATATCCGCCATCCCGCGAATATCCATATTGATTGTCCCCACCACTACGCAGTATTCCTGCTCAGTGAGAATGTAACCTTTGCCTTTAATCCGACCTTTGCGCATTAGATCCATAATATGCGCCGCTACGCGCGAACGGCTGATTTGCAGCATGTCCGCAATTTCATTCTGCTGAATTAGCGGGTTACGCCGTAAAATTGCAAGGATCTCCTTTTCCCGGTTATTCATCTTCAGGCTACCGCTTTTTCAGGTTGTTGTGCTTTTAGCCAGGCGATCTCTTCTGCCCAGATGTCCGGGTTGATGGTTTCGAGGATCAGCGGAATGCCGTCGAAACGGTCGTCCTGCATGATCCAGCGGAACGCATCATGACCGATATTGCCTTCACCGAGGCTATGATGGCGGTCAACGCGGCTGCCAAAGGTGCTTTTCGCATCGTTGAGGTGCATCCCGCGCAGATACTTAAAGCCGACAATACGGGCAAAATCAGCGAACGTTTTTTCGCATTCGGCAGGGGTACGCAAATCATATCCGGCAGCGAAAGCATGGCAGGTATCAATGCAGACGCCGACGCGGGATTTATCTTCCACGTCGTCGATAATCGCCGCGAGATGTTCGAATTTAAACCCTAAATTGCTGCCCTGGCCGGCGGTATTTTCAATCACCGCTGTCACACCTTGTGTTTTATCCAGTGCAATGTTGATGGATTCCGCAATGCGCGCAAGGCAATCCTCTTCTGAAATCTGCATCAGATGGCTGCCAGGGTGGAAGTTGAGCAAAGAAAGCCCCAGTTGTTCGCAACGCTGCATTTCATCTATAAACGCATCGCGCGATTTTTCCAGAGCTTCAGCGACCGGATGTCCGAGGTTAATCAGATAACTGTCGTGGGGAAGAATTTGCGCCGATGTGTAGTGATATTTTTCACAGGCAGCTTTGAATTCATCGATGGTTTGCGTCGTGAGCGGTGCAGCACGCCACTGACGTTGGTTTTTGGTGAACAAGGCAAATGCGGTTGCGTCGATTTCGGCGGCGCGAATTGCGGCATTTGCCAGACCGCCAGCAGCACTAACGTGCGCTCCAATGTATTTCATGCGTGGACTCCTGTTAAACCCGCTGGAGGAAAACGGTAATGATAGCGGGTTAACAGGAGCAAGATGTAGTGGTTTATGCGATGACGCTTTGAATCACATAGTTTATTACACCACCACCAACAATCAGCCAGGCAAACAGTACCAGTGCCATCAGCAGCGGTTTCGCTCCGGCTTTTTTCAGGGCGCTGACGTGAGTGGTCAGACCCAGCGCCGCCATCGCCATTGCCAGCAGGAAGGTATCCAGCGTTACCAGCATGTTCACCACGCTCTGCGGCAACAGGTGGAACGAGTTAAAGATGGCAACTACGATGAACAGGACTGCGAACCACGGAATGGTGATTTTGCTTTTCTCGCCACCATTCGCCCCAGACAACTGTTTAACACGCGCCGCCAGCAGGATGAGGAAAGGCGCCAGCATCATCACACGCAGCATTTTGGTGATAACTGCCGCGTTTTCAGTTTCCGGGCTGATGGCATGACCTGCCGCCACAACCTGTGCCACTTCGTGCATGGTGGAACCAATATAAATACCAAACGTTTCCGGGCTAAACCAATGGGCCATCAGCGGATACATCGCCGGGTAGAGGAAAATCGCGATGGTCCCAAAAATCACCACGGTTGCGACAGCCACGGTCACTTTACTGGCTTCCGCTTTTACTACTGGTTCAGTTGCCAGTACCGCAGCGGCACCACAAATACTACTACCGGCACCGATCAACCAACTGGTGTGCTTATCCAGGCCAAACACTTTCTGCCCGAGGAAGCAGGCCAACAGGAAGGTACTGGACAGCGTCAGCACGTCAATGATGATCCCACTGATACCAACATCGGCAATTTGCGAGAACGTCAGACGGAAGCCATACAGAATGATACCCAGACGTAATAAATATTGCTTGGCAAACAGCACGCCACCGTCACAGCTTTTCCAGATGTGCGGATAGATAGTGTTGCCTAAAACCATCCCCAACAAGATTGCGAGGGTGAGGGCACTAAACCCGGCACCCGCAACCGCGGGAATGGAACCACCCCACAGGGCGACCCCGGTGATAACTGCACTCAGGGCTAACCCCGGAATAAAATGCCACAGTGTATGATGTTGTTTCTGTAAGGTGATATTCGTCATAACCCTCTCCTTTATCCGGGCATAAGGTTACGACTAACTGGTTTAAAAATAAAATTGATTATATATTTATAATTAATCTTTATAAGTGGTAAGCGACTATGCACATCACCCTCCGGCAGTTGGAAGTTTTTGCAGAAGTATTGAAAAGTGGATCAACCACCCAGGCGTCGGTGATGCTGGCGTTGTCGCAATCAGCAGTGAGCGCAGCCTTGACCGACCTGGAAGGGCAGCTTGGCGTGCAGCTGTTTGATCGCGTGGGGAAACGACTGGTTGTTAATGAACACGGGCGGCTGCTCTATCCACGCGCGTTGGCACTGCTTGAACAGGCGGTTGAAATCGAACAACTGTTTCGCGAAGACAACGGTGCGATTCGTATTTATGCCAGTAGTACCATCGGTAACTACATCCTGCCTGCAGTCATCGCCCGTTATCGCCATGATTATCCGCAGTTGCCGATTGAACTGAGCGTTGGGAACAGCCAGGACGTGATGCAAGCGGTGCTGGATTTCCGCGTTGATATTGGCTTTATTGAAGGGCCGTGCCACAGCACTGAAATCATTTCTGAACCATGGCTGGAAGACGAACTGGTGGTTTTCGCCGCGCCGACCTCGCCGTTGGCTCGTGGTCCGGTCACCTTAGAACAGCTGGCAGCTGCGCCGTGGATCCTGCGTGAACGCGGTTCCGGCACGCGGGAGATTGTCGATTATCTGTTACTGTCGCATTTACCGAAGTTTGAGATGGCGATGGAATTAGGTAACTCCGAGGCAATCAAACATGCGGTGCGTCATGGGTTGGGAATTAGCTGCCTGTCGCGACGGGTCATTGAGGATCAATTGCAGGCAGGCACATTAAGTGAAGTTGCTGTCCCTCTGCCGCGCCTGATACGTACGCTGTGGTGTATACATCATCGGCAAAAACACCTTTCCAACGCGCTACGGCGCTTTCTGGACTATTGCGATCCCGCTATGTAACCGCGCTGTACAAGAACATGCTGGTGCTGTGTTGGTTTCGTGACGCAGCGACCGCGGTATGCATTCGCCAGAAAAAAGATTGGCTGCTTTACTTATAATCCCGAGGCGATCATGAAGGTGTCTTATAACCGTATATTTCTGCCAGAAGGATTGCCAATCGTCTGCTACAATCGCGCCTCATTTTTAAGATGGATAGCATTTTTGTATGGTTTCCGAAACTAAAACTACAGAAGCGCCGGGCTTACGCCGTGAATTAAAGGCGCGTCACCTGACGATGATTGCCATTGGCGGTTCCATCGGTACGGGTCTTTTTGTTGCCTCTGGCGCAACGATTTCTCAGGCAGGTCCGGGCGGGGCATTGCTCTCATATATGCTGATTGGCCTGATGGTTTACTTCCTGATGACCAGTCTCGGTGAACTGGCAGCATATATGCCGGTTTCCGGTTCGTTTGCCACTTATGGTCAGAACTATGTTGAAGAAGGCTTTGGCTTCGCGCTGGGCTGGAACTACTGGTACAACTGGGCGGTGACTATCGCCGTTGACCTTGTTGCTGCGCAGCTGGTTATGAGCTGGTGGTTCCCGGATACACCGGGCTGGATCTGGAGTGCGCTGTTCCTCGGCGTTATTTTCCTGCTGAACTACATCTCAGTTCGTGGCTTTGGTGAAGCGGAATACTGGTTCTCACTGATCAAAGTCACGACGGTTATTGTCTTCATCATCGTTGGCGTGCTGATGATTATCGGTATCTTCAAAGGCGCGCAGCCTGCGGGCTGGAGCAACTGGACAATCGGCGAAGCGCCGTTTGCTGGTGGTTTTGCGGCGATGATCGGCGTGGCAATGATTGTCGGCTTCTCTTTCCAGGGAACCGAGCTGATCGGTATTGCAGCAGGCGAGTCTGAAGATCCGGCGAAAAACATTCCACGCGCGGTACGTCAGGTCTTCTGGCGAATCCTGCTCTTCTATGTGTTCGCGATCCTGATTATCAGCCTGATTATCCCGTACACCGATCCGAGCCTGCTGCGTAACGATGTTAAAGACATCAGCGTCAGTCCGTTTACTCTGGTGTTCCAGCACGCGGGTCTGCTTTCTGCGGCGGCGGTGATGAACGCCGTTATTCTGACGGCGGTGCTGTCAGCGGGTAACTCCGGTATGTATGCGTCTACTCGTATGCTGTACACCCTGGCGTGTGACGGTAAAGCGCCGCGCATTTTTGCTAAACTGTCGCGTGGTGGCGTGCCGCGTAACGCGCTGTATGCGACGACGGTGATTGCCGGTCTGTGCTTCCTGACCTCTATGTTTGGCAACCAGACGGTGTACCTGTGGCTGCTGAATACCTCCGGGATGACAGGTTTTATCGCCTGGCTGGGAATTGCGATTAGCCACTATCGCTTCCGTCGCGGTTACGTATTGCAGGGACACGACATTAACGATCTGCCGTACCGTTCAGGCTTCTTCCCGCTGGGACCGATATTCGCATTCATTCTGTGTCTGATTATCACCCTGGGCCAGAACTACGAAGCGTTCCTGAAAGACACCATTGACTGGGGCGGCGTAGCGGCAACGTATATTGGTATCCCGCTGTTCCTGATTATCTGGTTTGGATACAAGTTGATTAAAGGAACTCACTTCGTACGCTACAGCGAAATGAAGTTCCCGCAGAACGATAAGAAATAAGTTTCCTCCCTTCCTTGTTAAGCCCTCTCAACCGAGAGGGCTTTTTCAATTCCATTTCCGTGACAAATCATGCGGATATAAACCTTAACATTTGGATTAATAATTGTTATCGTTTGCATTATCGTTACGCCGCAATCAAAAAAGGCTGACAAATCAGAGGCTGTTCCGGCTTTCTGGGATGATCACCTGCATACAAATAAGTCCACCGCGATGCTGATGTACGCAAGGGGACGTGAAAAAGATGTGAGCGATAACCCATTTTATTTTCGTAGTTACCTCATGGAGATATGGAATGTTTAGGTTGAACCCTTTCGTACGGGTCGGGCTGTGTTTGTCCGCTATTTCTTGTGCATGGCCTGTGTTAGCGGTCGATGATGATGGCGAAACGATGGTTGTCACTGCATCTTCCGTTGAACAAAACCTTAAAGACGCACCTGCCAGTATCAGCGTCATTACCCAGGAAGACTTGCAGCGAAAACCAGTACAGAATCTAAAGGATGTGCTCAAAGAAGTGCCTGGCGTACAACTGACGAACGAAGGGGATAACCGTAAGGGCGTCAGTATTCGTGGCCTGGACAGCAGCTACACCCTGATTCTTGTCGATGGTAAACGCGTTAACTCCCGCAATGCCGTCTTTCGCCACAATGACTTCGATCTGAACTGGATCCCGGTCGATTCCATCGAACGTATTGAAGTGGTCCGTGGCCCGATGTCGTCGCTGTACGGTTCCGATGCGCTCGGCGGTGTAGTGAATATCATCACCAAAAAAATCGGTCAGAAATGGTCGGGTACTGTTACTGTTGATACCACCATTCAGGAACATCGCGATCGTGGTGATACCTATAACGGTCAATTCTTTACCAGTGGACCATTAATTGACGGTGTGCTGGGAATGAAAGCCTACGGCAGCCTGGCAAAACGTGAAAAGGATGACCCGCAAAACTCAACCACCACCGATACCGGAGAAACGCCGCGTATTGAAGGATTCTCCAGCCGCGATGGCAATGTCGAATTTGCCTGGACACCGAATCAAAATCACGATTTTACCGCCGGATACGGTTTTGATCGTCAGGATCGTGATTCCGACTCGCTGGACAAAAACCGCCTGGAACGTCAGAACTACTCCGTCAGCCATAATGGACGTTGGGATTACGGTACCAGCGAACTGAAATATTACGGTGAGAAAGTCGAGAACAAAAACCCTGGCAACAGTAGCCCGATTACTTCCGAAAGCAATACGGTCGACGGCAAATACACGCTGCCGCTGACGGCGATTAATCAGTTTCTCACGTTTGGCGGTGAATGGCGTCACGACAAACTTAGCGATGCGGTAAACCTGACCGGCGGCACCAGTTCCAAAACCTCTGCCAGCCAGTACGCGCTATTTGTGGAAGATGAATGGCGGATTTTCGAGCCGCTGGCGCTGACGACCGGCGTGCGTATGGACGATCACGAAACCTACGGTGAGCACTGGAGTCCGCGTGCTTACCTGGTTTATAACGCCACCGACACCGTAACGCTGAAAGGGGGCTGGGCAACGGCTTTTAAAGCCCCTTCTCTGTTGCAACTTAGTCCTGACTGGACGAGTAATTCCTGCCGTGGTGCATGTAAGATTGTGGGTAGCCCGGATCTGAAACCAGAAACCAGCGAAAGTTGGGAGCTGGGACTTTACTACATGGGTGAAGAAGGTTGGCTGGAAGGGGTTGAATCCAGCGTTACCGTTTTCCGTAACGATGTGAAAGATCGTATCAGCATCAGCCGTACGTCTGACGTCAACGCGGCACCGGGCTATCAAAATTTTGTCGGTTTTACAGCGGACGGTGTGCCGGTATTCAGCTACTACAACGTTAACAAAGCACGTATTCAGGGTGTGGAAACCGAGCTGAAAATTCCGTTCAACGATGAATGGAAACTGTCGATCAATTACACCTACAACGATGGTCGTGATGTCAGTAACGGCGAAAACAAACCGCTATCCGATCTGCCGTTCCATACCGCTAACGGTACGCTGGACTGGAAACCGCTGGCACTGGAAGACTGGTCATTCTATGTTTCTGGTCACTATACCGGGCAGAAACGCGCCGACAGTGCGACGGCTAAAACACCGGGCGGTTATACTATCTGGAATACCGGCGCGGCCTGGCAGGTGACCAAAGACGTCAAACTGCGTGCGGGCGTGCTGAACCTGGGCGACAAGGATCTCAGCCGTGATGACTACAGCTATAACGAAGACGGACGTCGTTACTTTATGGCAGTGGATTATCGCTTCTGATGAGAAGATGCCCGGCGAACCGGGCAGACTTTCACTTCAGTAAATACTGCGCATGGAAGCGCAGGTGATCCTCTATAAAAGAGGCGATGAAGTAGTAACTGTGATCATATCCCGGCTGAATACGTAGCGTCATCGGCCACGCTTTCTGACGCGCGGCTTCTGCCAGAACGGCGGGTTGCAGCTGGTCGGCAAGAAACTGATCATTATCACCCTGATCGATAAGCGTCGGGATTGTATCCTGCGCATTACTGGCATACATCAGTGCGCAACTGTCCCATTCCTCCCAGGCATTTTTATCCTCGCCCAGGTAGGCGCTAAATGCTTTGATTCCCCACGGGACGCTGCACGGATTCACTATCGGCGCAAAGGCAGAAACACTGGTGTATTTGCCCGGGTTTTTCAGCGCCATAATTAATGCGCCATGACCACCCATCGAATGGCCGCTAATAGCGCAGCGATCGCTGACGTTAAATTGCGACTGAATGAGAGTCGGTAATTCATCGCGCAGATAATCATACATCCTGTAATGCGTCGCCCACGGTGTTTGTATGGCGTTGAGATAAAACCCCGCGCCCTGGCCTAAATCGTAGCCGTCGTCGTTGGCAACCTGTTCGCCGCGCGGGCTGGTGTCTGGCATCACCAACACAATCCCCAGTTCTGCCGCTACGCGCTGGGCGCCCGCTTTAGTCGTGAAGTTCTCGTCATTGCAGGTTAATCCGGAGAGCCAGTACAGCACTGGCGGCGGGGTGTGATCACGAGGTGGTGGAAGAAAAATGCTGAACGTCATCAGGCAATTTAAGGTACTGGAGTCGTGCCGCCAGCGTTGTTGCCAGCCTTCAAAGCAGCGGTGCTCTTCGAGCATTTCCATGCGTGGCTCCTTGTTGTGTTGTTTGCAATTTCTTCATCATACCGTTTATTCAATGTGCTGTGAGTAACTTTCACTTCCGTATATGCATAACGATGTTTTAACATCTGCTGATGAAAGGCAGCGGCAATTACAATAATTATCGCTGTGAATACTGGATTATGTGCGCCGCCTCACGCACAATAATCAGGCTGTAAATCAGCTTAATAACTTTGCCCCCACGCAGGGCAGAGGCGTCACACCTGCAGGAGAAAACATAAATGCCATCACTCAGTAAAGAAGCGGCCCTGGTTCATGAAGCGTTAGTTGCGCGAGGACTGGAAACACCGCTGCGCCCGCCCGTGCATGAAATGGACAACGAAACGCGCAAAAGCCTTATTGCTGGTCATATGACCGAAATCATGCAGTTGCTGAATCTCGACCTGGCTGATGACAGTTTGATGGAAACGCCGCATCGCATCGCTAAAATGTATGTCGATGAAATTTTCTCCGGTCTGGATTACGCTAACTTCCCGAAAATCACCCTCATTGAAAACAAAATGAAAGTCGATGAAATGGTTACCGTGCGCGATATCACCCTGACCAGCACCTGTGAACACCATTTTGTTACCATTGATGGCAAAGCGACGGTGGCCTATATCCCGAAAGATTCGGTGATCGGATTGTCAAAAATTAACCGCATTGTGCAGTTTTTTGCCCAGCGTCCGCAGGTGCAGGAACGACTGACTCAGCAAATTCTCATTGCGCTACAAACGTTGCTGGGCACCAATAACGTCGCTGTCTCTATCGACGCGGTGCATTACTGCGTGAAAGCGCGTGGCATCCGCGATGCAACCAGTGCCACGACAACGACCTCTCTTGGTGGATTGTTTAAATCCAGTCAAAATACGCGCCACGAGTTTCTGCGTGCTGTGCGTCATCACAACTGATTAAAAGGCAGGAATCATGGAGCGCAACGTCACGCTCGATTTTGTTCGCGGCGTCGCCATTCTGGGGATCCTGTTATTAAACATCAGCGCCTTTGGGCTACCAAAGGCGGCTTATCTCAATCCTGCATGGTACGGTGCTATTACGCCGCAGGATGCATGGACCTGGGCATTTCTTGATCTCATTGGCCAGGTGAAATTCCTCACACTTTTTGCGCTGCTGTTTGGTGCGGGACTGCAAATGTTGCTGCCCCGTGGCAGACGCTGGATCCAGTCGCGGTTAACGCTGTTAGTCTTGTTGGGCTTTATTCACGGATTGTTGTTCTGGGACGGCGATATTCTGCTGGCTTACGGGCTGGTGGGCTTAATCTGCTGGCGACTGGTGCGCGATGCGCCATCAGTAAAAAGCCTGTTTAATACTGGCGTCATGCTTTATCTGGTGGGGCTTGGCGTTTTGCTGTTGTTGGGGGTGATTTCCGACGGCCAGACCAGCCGCGCCTGGACGCCGGATGCGTCGGCTATTTTGTATGAAAAATACTGGAAACTTCACGGCGGCGTTGAAGCGATCAGTAACCGCGCCGATGGCGTAGGCAACAGTTTACTGGCGCTGGGCGCACAGTATGGCTGGCAACTGGCTGGGATGATGTTAATTGGCGCGGCGCTGATGCGCAGTGGCTGGCTGAAAGGGCAGTTCAGCTTACGTCACTATCGTCGTACCGGTTTTGTGCTGGTGGCGATTGGGATGATCATTAACCTTCTTGCCATCGCCCTGCAGTGGCGGCTGGACTGGGCGTATCGCTGGTGCGCCTTCTTACTTCAGATGCCGCGGGAATTGAGTGCGCCGTTTCAGGCGATTGGCTATGCGTCGCTGTTTTATGGCTTCTGGCCGCAATTAAGCCGTTTTAAGCTGGTGCTGGCGATCGCCTGCGTCGGACGGATGGCGCTAACCAACTATCTAATGCAAACGCTGATTTGTACCACGATTTTTTACCACCTGGGTTTGTTTATGCAGTTTAACCGCCTGGAGCTGCTGGCGTTTGTTATTCCGGTATGGTTGGTAAACCTGCTTTTCTCCGTTATCTGGCTGCGTTACTTCCGTCAGGGGCCGGTGGAATGGCTCTGGCGTCAGTTAACTTTGCGCGCCGCCGGACCGGCATTATCTAAAACATCAAGATAACGATCAGGATCACATTCGTTAACAAAACGGCTGTAACCGTTTCCATTGCTGTGACTCGATTCACGAAGTCCTGTATTCAGTGCTGACAAAATAGCCGCCAGCAAGCTGTCATTTACTGCAATCTCATAACAGGTAGTGGATATGATCACCATTCGTGATGTAGCGCGTCAGGCTGGCGTCTCTGTGGCAACGGTTTCCCGGGTGCTCAATAACAGCACGCTGGTCAGTGCCGACACGCGTGAAGCCGTAATGAAAGCAGTGAGCGAGCTGGATTATCGACCAAATGCCAATGCCCAGGCGCTGGCAACTCAGGTGAGCGATACCATTGGCCTGGTGGTGATGGACGTTTCTGATGCGTTTTTCGGCGCACTGGTAAAAGCGGTGGATCTCGTTGCCCAGCAGCACCAGAAATACGTGCTGATAGGCAATAGCTATCATGAAGCGGAAAAAGAGCGTCACGCCATTGAGGTGTTAATTCGCCAGCGTTGTAACGCGTTGATTGTTCATTCAAAAGCGTTAAGTGACGATGAACTGGCACAGTTTATGGATAACATTCCTGGTATGGTGTTAATCAACCGCGTTGTACCGGGTTACGCCCATCGTTGCGTTTGCCTGGATAATCTCAGCGGTGCCCGAATGGCGACGCGCATGTTGCTGAATAACGGGCATCAACGTATTGGTTATCTTTCTTCCAGCCACGGCATTGAAGATGACGTCATGCGTAAAGCAGGCTGGATGAGTGCGTTGAAAGAGCAGGATATTGTTCCACCGGAAAGCTGGATTGGCATCGGCACGCCGGACATGTCAGGTGGTGAGGCGGCGATGGTTGAACTGCTGGGGCGCAATCTACAACTTACCGCTGTGTTGGCTTATAACGACAATATGGCTGCTGGCGCACTGACAGCATTAAAAGATAATGGCATTGCGATTCCGTTACATCTCTCAATCATCGGTTTCGATGATATTCCCATCGCTCGTTACACTGACCCGCAATTAACGACCGTACGTTATCCCATTGCTTCGATGGCAAAATTAGCCACCGAACTGGCCTTGCAGGGGGCAGCAGGTAACCTTGATCCTCGCGCCAGCCACTGTTTTATGCCGACGTTGGTGCGTCGCCATTCTGTCGCAACGCGCCAGAATGCGGCGGCGATCACTAACTCAACAAATCAGGCGATGTAACCGCTTTCAATCTGTGAGTGATTTCACAGTATCGTAACAATACGATAGCTATGATTGCACCGTTTTAACGCTGTAACCTGTATGTAACAGTTAATAATCACTTTTACCGAGGTAATAGCGTCATAACAACAATTAAAGCCGTTTTCTGGAGCGTTACCGGGCATGGAAGAACGAATTTTAAAAAGTGAGCTTCGGCGTTCAGCAACATTTCATTAACGCTACTGCCCCGCCGAGCATTTATCTCAAGCACTACCCTGCATAAGAAAAACCGGAGATATCATGAATAAGAAGGTGTTAACCCTGTCTGCTGTGATGGCCAGCATGTTATTCGGTGCCACTGCACACGCTGCTGATACCCGCATTGGTGTAACAATCTATAAGTATGACGATAACTTTATGTCTGTTGTGCGCAAGGCTATTGAGCAGGATGCGAAAGCCGCACCAGATGTTCAGCTGTTGATGAATGATTCTCAGAATGACCAGTCCAAGCAGAACGATCAGATTGACGTGCTGTTGGCGAAAGGGGTGAAGGCACTGGCGATCAACCTGGTTGACCCGGCAGCTGCGGGTACGGTGATTGAGAAAGCGCGTGGGCAAAACGTGCCGGTGGTTTTCTTTAACAAAGAACCGTCTCGTAAGGCGCTGGATAGCTACGAGAAAGCCTACTACGTTGGCACCGACTCCAAAGAATCCGGCATTATTCAGGGCGATTTGATTGCTAAACACTGGGCGGCGAATCAGGGGTGGGATCTGAACAAAGACGGTCAGATTCAATTCGTACTGCTGAAAGGTGAACCGGGTCATCCGGATGCAGAAGCACGCACCACTTACGTAATTAAAGAATTGAACGGCAAAGGCATCAAAACTGAACAGTTACAGTTAGATACCGCTATGTGGGATACCGCTCAGGCGAAAGATAAGATGGACGCCTGGCTGTCTGGTCCGAACGCCAACAAAATCGAAGTGGTTATCGCCAACAACGATGCGATGGCAATGGGGGCGGTAGAAGCGCTGAAAGCCCACAACAAATCCAGCATTCCGGTGTTTGGCGTCGATGCGCTGCCAGAAGCGCTGGCGCTGGTAAAATCCGGTGCACTGGCGGGCACGGTATTGAATGATGCTAACAACCAGGCGAAAGCAACCTTTGATCTGGCGAAAAACCTGGCCGATGGCAAAGGTGCGGCTGATGGCACCAACTGGAAAATCGACAACAAAGTAGTCCGCGTACCTTATGTTGGCGTAGATAAAGACAACCTGGCTGAATTCAGCAAGAAATAAGACTGATTGGGCGCAGTCGTTTACTGCGCCCTTATTGTATTGGCCAACAAGGTAAAATGATATGGTCAGCTCAACGACTCCGTCTTCCGGGGAATACTTGTTGGAAATGAGCGGTATCAACAAGTCTTTTCCTGGTGTCAAGGCACTTGATAACGTTAATTTTAAAGTCCGGCCACATTCTATCCATGCATTAATGGGGGAAAACGGTGCAGGAAAATCAACATTATTAAAATGCCTGTTTGGCATTTATCAAAAAGACTCCGGCACCATTTTATTCCAGGGTAAAGAGATCGATTTTCATTCTGCCAAAGAAGCACTGGAAAATGGTATTTCGATGGTACACCAGGAGTTAAACCTGGTATTGCAACGTTCGGTGATGGACAACATGTGGCTGGGGCGATATCCCACCAAAGGCATGTTTGTCGATCAAGACAAAATGTACCGCGAAACCAAAGCGATTTTTGATGAACTGGATATTGATATCGATCCGCGTGCGCGTGTCGGCACATTATCCGTTTCGCAAATGCAGATGATCGAAATCGCCAAAGCGTTTTCCTATAACGCGAAAATTGTGATTATGGATGAACCGACTTCTTCATTAACCGAAAAAGAGGTCAATCATCTGTTCACTATTATTCGTAAATTAAAAGAGCGCGGCTGCGGTATTGTTTATATCTCGCATAAAATGGAAGAAATATTCCAGTTATGTGATGAAGTCACTGTATTGCGCGACGGGCAGTGGATCGCAACCGAACCGCTGGCAGGGCTGACGATGGACAAGATCATCGCCATGATGGTTGGGCGTTCTCTTAACCAGCGTTTCCCTGACAAAGAAAACACGCCGGGCGAAGTCATCCTCGAGGTGCGTAATCTAACGTCACTGCGCCAGCCGTCGATTCGCGATGTCTCGTTTGATCTGCATAAAGGGGAGATCCTCGGTATTGCCGGTCTGGTGGGTGCGAAACGTACCGATATTGTTGAGACGTTATTTGGTATTCGCGAGAAATCGGCTGGCACCATTACGTTGCACGGCAAAAAGATCAATAACCATAATGCCAACGAAGCCATAAACCACGGATTTGCACTGGTAACTGAAGAGCGCCGTTCAACGGGAATTTATGCCTATCTTGATATCGGTTTTAACTCGTTAATTTCCAATATTCGCAACTACAAAAACAAAGTGGGTTTACTGGATAACTCACGAATGAAAAGCGATACCCAGTGGGTGATTGATTCGATGCGGGTAAAAACGCCTGGCCATCGTACACAAATTGGTTCGCTCTCAGGTGGTAATCAGCAAAAAGTGATTATTGGTCGCTGGCTGTTAACGCAACCAGAAATATTAATGCTCGATGAACCGACGCGCGGTATCGATGTTGGGGCGAAGTTTGAGATTTATCAGTTAATTGCCGAACTGGCGAAGAAAGGTAAGGGGATTATTATTATCTCCTCCGAAATGCCTGAGTTGTTAGGGATAACAGACCGTATTCTTGTCATGAGCAATGGTCTCGTTTCTGGAATTGTCGATACAAAAACAACAACGCAAAACGAAATTCTGCGTCTTGCGTCTTTGCACCTTTAAGATTAGGGGCTTCCCATGAGTGCGTTAAATAAGAAAAGTTTTTTTACTTACCTGAAAGAGGGCGGTATTTACGTCGTTCTTTTAGTTTTGCTGGCGATTATTATTTTCCAGGATCCAACATTTTTAAGTCTGTTGAACTTAAGTAATATTCTCACTCAGTCATCGGTGCGTATTATTATCGCGCTTGGTGTGGCAGGATTAATTGTTACCCAAGGGACCGACCTTTCTGCGGGGCGTCAGGTAGGGCTGGCCGCTGTGGTGGCAGCCACTTTGTTGCAGTCGATGGATAACGCTAACAAAGTATTCCCGGAAATGGCGACGATGCCGATTGCGTTGGTTATTCTGATTGTCTGTGCCATTGGCGCGGTGATCGGTTTGATCAACGGCCTGATTATCGCTTATCTCAACGTGACGCCATTCATTACCACGCTTGGCACGATGATTATTGTTTACGGCATCAACTCGCTCTATTACGACTTTGTTGGGGCGTCGCCAATTTCTGGTTTTGACAGTGGCTTCTCTACCTTTGCTCAGGGCTTTGTCGCGCTGGGGAATTTCCGTCTCTCTTACATCACCTTCTACGCGCTGATTGCGGTGGCGTTCGTTTGGGTGTTGTGGAACAAAACCCGCTTTGGTAAGAACATTTTTGCCATTGGTGGTAACCCGGAAGCGGCGAAAGTATCGGGTGTCAACGTCGGTCTGAACCTGCTGATGATCTACGCGTTGTCTGGTGTGTTCTATGCCTTCGGCGGGATGTTAGAAGCCGGACGTATCGGCTCTGCCACCAATAACCTCGGCTTTATGTATGAGCTGGATGCTATCGCGGCGTGTGTGGTGGGCGGCGTATCGTTCAGCGGTGGTGTAGGGACGGTGATTGGCGTGGTGACCGGGGTAATTATTTTTACCGTCATTAACTATGGCCTGACGTACATCGGCGTAAACCCGTACTGGCAGTACATCATCAAAGGGGCGATTATTATCTTCGCCGTGGCGCTGGATTCACTGAAATACGCACGCAAGAAGTGATATGAATGTGGTCCATGCATATAACATGCTGATTTATATGGTTTTGTAGGCCGGATAAGGCGTTCACGCCGCATCCGGCGACAGGAGCCAGATGCCGGATGCATCTCTGGTTTTACAACGTTACCGGGTGTTCGTTCTCTCCTTTCTTAAACTTCACTTCACCGAGATCAATACAACCCACTGGGCAGACGTGACCGCAAAGCAGACAACCAACGCATTTTTCGGTATTACAATGCGGCGTGCGGCTTTTTTCGCTCCATTCCATCGCCTGGTGACCGCCGTCGTAACAGGAAATATAACAGCGTCCACAGCCAACACATTTATCAAGATTGATATGGGGATAGACAATATAACTGCGGTCTAAATCTTCTGCCGGGACAATATTGTGATTCGCCAGACCTACCATCTCCTGCAACGAATCAAACCCTTGATCGGCAAGATAATGTGACAACCCGCTCGCCATATCTTCTACAATGCGATAGCCGTACTGCATAATGCCGGTGGTCACCTGCAACGTCGCTGCGCCGAGCAATAAAAACTCAGCTGCATCTTCCCAGGTTTCAATACCGCCGATACCGCTGATCGGAAAATCGTGCAGTTCTGGATGGGTGCGCATTTGCTGAATAAAGCGCAGGGCGATCGGTTTTACCGCTTTACCGGAATATCCGGAAATACTCGATTTACCGTTAACGATCGGCATGCCAATTTTCTGATTAAGATCGATATTGGTGATGGACTTAACGGTGTTAATTGCCGCAATGCCATCTGCACCGCCGCGTTTCGCCGCCAGCGCCACTTCGCACATATCACCGATATTCGGCGTCATCTTAGCCAGCATCGGTAGCGTGGAGCCGCGTTTCACCGCCCGGCAATATTTTTCTACCAGTTCCGGGCTTTGCCCGACATCGCTCCCCATCGCATGAGACGTCATTTGCGGGCAGGAGAAGTTACATTCGATCATATCGGCGCCAGCTTCTTGCACCAGCCGCGCCAGATCTTCCCACTGTTGCTCATTTTCCCCCATGATCGAGGCGATCAATACTTTGTCCGGGTAATCTTCTTTCAACCGACGCAGAGCGGCCAGATTCTCCTCCAGGGGATGCTCGGCAATCTGCTCCATATTTTTGAAGCCAATAAAGCCAGTGTCTTCTTTCACCAGATGATCAAAACGCGGCGAGACTTCGTTGGCGATAAAAAAACCGATCGTTTTGAACACCACGCCGCCCCAGCCAGTGTCATAGGCTTTGGCGCACATCTCATAGCAATTGCCTACTGGCGAAGAAGAGAGGCAGAACGGGTTGACAAACTTCACGCCGCAAAAGGTAATAGAAAGATCTTTCGTTAACATGAGCAAGCTCCCTCTAAATAGTGATGAATCGCCTCGGCGGCTTCTTTCCCGGTTTTCACGGCATAAACCACGATTTTGTCACCCTCAACAATATCGCCAGCAGCAAAGACTTGCGGATCGCGGGTCTGGTAATTTTGTGTTTTGATAGTGTTACGCTGCGGCTCTAACTCCGCAAAGGCATCCAGTCTGGCATGCTGACCGACGGCGAGAATAATTTTATCTGCCGCCATCGTCAGTTCGCCCGGTAACCGTACATGCTTAAACGTGACTTTATTGCCTTCCACGGCCACTGGCGTGAAGCCATCGATGATCGAAACGCCCAGCTCCCGTGCGCTGGCAAACTCTTTTTCGCTTGCCGGAAACGCATCTAACTCTTCACGCGCTACGCAAGTTACCGCCTGACAGCCGAGAACTTTCAGCGTGCTGGCAACGTCCATCGCGACATCGCCACCGCCGATAATTAATGCGCTTTGTGGAATGCTGATATCGCCTTGCGCCAGGCGTGCGCGTTGCAAGAAGTCGACGGCTATCTCGACGTCGCAATGCTCAAACAGCGGTAGCCCGGAACCGCTCGACAACCCTACGGTGACCAGTACCGCGCGGTTTTCCGCTTTCAGTTGCTCCAGGGTGAGTGTTTTACCGATTTCGTTATTGCACTTAATTGTCACGCCCATTTTTTCAATACGGGCGATTTCTGCATCCAGCACGGATTGCGGTAAACGAAATTGCGGAATGCCGTTACGCAACCAGCCACCAGGCTGTGATTCTTTCTCATAAATCGTGACGTCATAGCCCAGATTTGTCAGCGTCACGCTGGCCTGCAATCCGGCAGGACCTGCGCCAATAATGGCGACTTTGCCGAGCGTTTTAGTACCCGGCTGATAAATTTCCATTCCAGTTTGTTGTTCAAAATCAGTAACAAAACGCTGTAAGCGCCCGATATCAATGGGAACATCAACACCGGCACGGGTACAACCGCTTTGGCATAATTTCTCCGTCGGGCATACCCTGGCACAAACGGCACCGAGGGCATTATTTTCGCGAATTGTCTCGGCAGCGCCTTTAAAATTACGAAAGTAGATTGAGCGAATAAATTTCCCCGGATCGGTCTGCGCCGGGCAAGCCTGACTACAGGGAGCATCGTGACATAATAAACAGCGAGAGGCTTCTTTAATCGCCAGTAACGGCGTAAAAGCCGGAGTGAGTTCATCCAGATAATTTTGTTGCAACATGTGATCTTCCTTAATGCTATGAGTAATTAAGGCGAACGCTAAATATACTCGTCATACTTCAAGTTGCATGTGCTGCGTCTGCGGGTTATTCGGCCCATCCATGGGCCTCACCCCTTATGGGGCCGCTGCAGGCAGCGTTCAAATCCGCTCCATGCGGATTTGTCGCTCACCCCAGTCACTTGTCGCCTTCCTGCAACTCGAATTATTTAGAGTATAAATATTGCGTGCTGATATTAAGGCTAAGCGTGTGGGGAGATTTAAACTGTGAAAGGATTCACAAATAGCTGCGGTTCAGAATGTTATATCCGCAGCTTATTGAGTGAAGTAATAATTATTCTCAATGATTAACAGAAAAGGGAAAATATTAACGATAGAAAATAAGATAAACAATCATGCCGATAGATAAAATTCCGAAGCCACTATATGCCACTATATACGCGAAGAAAAGTCCTGGATTTTTTGCTCGCCAGACATACACCGGTTCCGGCGCATTTTTAACCCGTTTATCAATCGCGCCTGCACGCCAGCCTTTCCATGCTTCGCGAAAACAAAATATCGGGATAAGGAAAAAAACGGCAACGACAAAAAACTGCTGTACATCCATAACTACTTTCCTTGCTTCTTTTGTAATTCAAGTAACTGTTCGGGCGTGACTGCGGGATACCCCTGCGCATCTTCCGGCACTTGATGCATTGCCGGAATGGGGACCAGCGGCCCTAAAAAACGCGGTTCACGCTTAAAAATATAAAGATCAGCCAGCGCACCGAAACGGGCTGCAAATTCGCGAATACGTACTGACAGCATATCTTTCGGTGACGGTACGGCATAACACTGGGCCTGAATCCCCATATGCAGCGCAATAAATAATGCTCGCTCACAGTGGAAACGTTGGGTGATGATAATGAAATCATTAGTATCGAAAACTTTGCGTGTCCGTACGATGGAATCCAGCGTACGAAAGCCTGCGTAATCGAGGACAATATCTGATGGGTCGACGCCTGCGGCAATTAAATCTTTGCGCATGGTCATCGGCTCATTATAACTTTGCAATGCGTTATCGCCGCTCAGTAATAGGTAATTCACCTTACCGCTGTTATAGGCATTAATCGCTCCTTGAATGCGGTAGCGATAATACTGATTAATTACGCCGGTACGATAATATTTTGCTGTACCAAGCACCACACCGACCTGGCGGTAGGGGAGATCCTGCAATTCGTCGTAGATATAAGGCGCGGTTTTCCAACTCATCCAGCGATCGAGGCCGAGCACAGTCAACAGCAGCAAGCCGATCAGGACTAACAGGCTGTAGAACACACGCTTTAACATGCAGGGAACTCGATCTAAGGAAAATTTCCATCAGGCTACTTTACCCGCTAGTTTTGCGCAAGAAACGGCAAACTGTTTGCCGGGATTTTCGACACCAAAAGACGTTGGCAAGCATGATGCGACGCTTATCAGTGTGCCAGACCTGTAGGCCGGATAAGGCGTTCACGCCGCATCCGGCAAGAACAACGCCAAATTGCCTGATGCGCTACGCTTATCAGGCCTACACAATCTCTGCAATATATTGAATTTGCATGGTTTTGTAGGCCGGATAAGGCGTTCACGCCGCATCCGGCATGAACAACGCAAAATTGCCTGATGCGCTACGCTTATCAGGCCTACATCGTTTCTGCAATATATTGAATTTGCATGATTTTGTAGGCCGGATAAGGCGTTCACGCCGCATCCGGCAAGGACAACGCAAAATTGCCTGATGCGCTACGCTTATCAGGCCTACATCGTTTCTGCAATATATTGAATTTGCATGATTTTGTAGGCCGGATAAGGCGTTCACGCCGCATCCGGCAAGGACAACGCCAAATAGCCTGATGCGCTACGCTTATCAGGCCTACACAATCTCTGCAATATATTGAAATTACATGATTTTGTAGGCCGGATAAGGCGTTCACGCCGCATCCGGCAAGAACAACGCCAAATTGCCTGATGCGCTACGCTTATCAGGCCTACATCGTTTCTGCAATATATTGAATTTGCATGATTTTGTAGGCCGGATAAGGCGTTCACGCCGCATCCGGCAAGAACAACGCCAAATTGCCTGATGCGCTACGCTTATCAGGCCTACATCGTTTCTGCAATATATTGAATTTGCATGATTTTGTAGGCCGGATAAGGCGTTCACGCCGCATCCGGCAAGGACAACGCCAAATAGCCTGATGCGCTACGCTTATCAGGCCTACACAATCTCTGCAATATATTGAAATTACATGCTTTTGTAGGCCGGATAAGGCGTTCACGCCGCATCCGGCATCAGACTTAAGCGAGAAGAACGCGGTCGATATTGTGACAACCAAGAGCTTTCAGCGTTGCGGAGGTTGCATCCCACTGAATCAACGGTGCATCAGCTTTTTCTGCCAGAACCGCGCGCTGGATATCCGGGTAATCATAGCCCTTGAGATTCAACAGAATTAATGCTCCCTGCAACGGTGGCAGAGTCGGGTTGAATGCGGCGTTTTCAGCGTAGCTGCCGCTGAAAATACGACCGTCTTTACATTCCAGCGCCACACCGCCTGGCGACTTACTGTAAGGCATATGTGAACGGTTTGCCGCTGCAATCGCCGCCTGAGAAAGCGCATCACCAGTCAGCGCATAGCCGTGATCCTGCTCGTCCATCAGCAGCGTTTTAATCTCCAGATCTTTCGGCCCAAAGGCATCCGGCAGATAGTCACGAAGCGCGTGTGCCTCGCGGCCCGGCAGATGAATACGCAGATCCAGACCGCTGTTCAGTTCATTCATAAACTGACGGCAGTGACCACAAGGCGTGTAGTTAACGGTGATGGCTACGAGCGCTTTTTCACCACTTAACCAGGCGTGGCTGATCGCGCTTTGTTCAGCATGAACGGTTTGCTGCATTGTCGCACCAATAAATTCCATATTGGCACCGAAATACCAGGTTCCGCTCACACCGCGCGCAATTGCGCCAACATTAAAATTCGACAATGGCGTACGCGCACAGGCCGCCGCCAGCGGAAGTAGTGCGAATGCCAGCGCGTCTTCGTCCAGCCCCGTTGCGCTCTTCAGCGATGAGACTTGCTCCCCGGTCAACAAAGCAGGGAAGTACTTGTCTGCCAGAATAGGTTCCAGTGCAGATTGCAAGTTATCCGTAAGTTGGGCAAAAGCGGTTTGAAAACGTGGATGCATGGCGTTGCCTCATAATCATGTAATGGGATAACAGTTTACGAACCCGTTATGGCTTTATATGTGATCTGAATCTCATTAATTATGCAACGCGTGAAACTTACATCAAAAATGCGCAACTCATCGCAAATTTTAGCCCATTACTGCCAGAATAATCGGGAAAAGGAACGGTGCGATCAGCGAAGTAATAATTCCGCATAACACCAGCGCCAGCGAACTAAATGCACCTTCCTGATAATCCAGCTCGGCGCAGCGCGCCGTACCGAGGGCGTGTGAGGCTGTCCCCATCGCCAGACCGCGCGCAGCTTTGGTACGAATACGCATCGCATTAAGCAATGTATGGCCAAACACCGCGCCGAGGATGCCGACGAAAATCACGCAAACTGCGCTGATTGCCGGAATACCACCAATACTGCCGCCAACCGCCATTGCAATAGGCGTGGTGACTGATTTCGGCAGGATTGACGCGGCGATTTCCGGTGAAGCACCCATCAGCAATGCCACAGACGTTCCTGTCACCATTGCGACCACGCTGCCGATAAAACAGATGGTGATGATCGATTTCCAGCGCGCGCGGATCTGGTGCAGCTGCTCATATAAAGGATAGGCCAGCGCGACGACTGCCGGTTGCAGCAGAGCGTTTAGCACTTCACTACCTTTGAAGTAGCTGTCGTAAGAGATGCCGGTCAGCATTAAAAAAGGAATGATCACCACCATTGCTACCAGCAACGGGTTAAGCAAGGGAAACTTATACCGTGCCGCCAGTTTGCGGGCGGCAAAAAAAACAATCAACGTTAGCGGCAATGACCACCAGATATTCGCCATCATTCTTCTGATCCTTTCTGACCTACGACTTTACGTTCACCGTGCACCAGGTGCGAACTCCAGCTCACCACCAGAAAAACCACCAGCGTACTAATGACACAGGAAACCACTACCGGACCAAACTGTGCGCGGAGCAAATCAAAATATTGCATGACGCCTACGCCAATCGGCACAAACAATAGCGCCATATAGCGAATCAGTACGTAGCACCCCGGATTGACCCACTTCGCCGGAAGAATTTGCAAGGCCAGCAGGACGAACAGGATCAGCATCCCGATGATGCTGCCCGGAATAGTTACCGGTAGCAGGGAAGCAATGAAAATGCCTGCATACAGGCAGGCATAAATCAGGACGAAAGCGCGTAAATATTGCCAGATAATGTTCAGTGTCTTACTCATAATCAACACCCCAGATGAGATTGATTCATCATACAATTAATTCGTAAAACGTGCTACCGATCACATTAAGAAATCAGTGCTTATTTTTTCGCTCCCCGGCATTACGCTGTGAGCAGCGAACTCAGGCATACATCAAGCATAGAAAGGGATTGCAGTTTGCAGCAATCCCTCTCTGCAGACCTTTAATCCGCTGACCAGAGGCGCTAACATAGCGCCTCATTTTTTTGCGGGTGATGATATGCGTGTGTTACTGGCGCCGATGGAAGGTGTGCTTGACTCTCTGGTGCGTGAATTGCTGACCGAAGTTAACGACTACGATCTGTGCATCACTGAGTTTGTCCGCGTGGTGGATCAACTGCTGCCGGTAAAAGTTTTTCATCGCATTTGCCCTGAGCTAGAAAACGCCAGCCGGACACCATCCGGTACTCTGGTGCGTGTGCAACTGTTGGGGCAGTTTCCACAATGGCTGGCAGAGAACGCCGCCCGCGCGGTGGAATTAGGTTCCTGGGGCGTGGATCTCAATTGCGGCTGCCCGTCTAAAACAGTTAACGGTAGCGGCGGCGGGGCGACGTTACTCAAAGATCCTGAACTTATCTTCCAGGGCGCGAAAGCGATGCGCGAAGCTGTACCGGCGCATTTGCCCGTCAGTGTGAAAGTGCGTCTGGGCTGGGACAGCGGTGAGAAGAAATTTGAAATCGCTGATGCGGTTCAACAGGCTGGCGCTACGGAACTGGTGGTGCATGGGCGGACAAAAGAGCAGGGTTACCGCGCGGAGCATATTGACTGGCAGGCGATTGGCGAGATTCGCCAGCGGCTGACTATTCCGGTGATTGCCAACGGTGAAATCTGGGACTGGCAGAGCGCGCAACAATGCATGGCGATCAGCGGTTGCGACGCAGTGATGATTGGTCGCGGGGCGCTCAATATTCCCAACCTGAGCCGGGTGGTAAAATATAACGAACCGCGAATGCCGTGGCCGGAGGTGGTTGCTTTGCTGCAAAAATATACCCGTCTGGAAAAGCAGGGCGATACCGGGTTATATCACGTCGCGCGGATTAAACAGTGGTTGAGTTATTTGCGTAAAGAATATGATGAAGCAACGGAATTATTTCAGCATGTTCGGGTGTTGAATAATTCCCCTGATATTGCAAGGGCTATTCAGGCAATTGATATCGAGAAACTCTAAGAAACCATAGTGATGTTTTTTGACAATGTGTTAGCTCTTTATCAATAGGCCGCACGGTTGTTTGGTGGCGTCAAAATCGCCGAGGCGTTCCCTGAAGGCTGAGGGCGCGTTTTACAGGGATGTTACCTCGCGCCCGACCCGGTAGCCGTAAGGGATAAGCCGAGGGCACCGCGCAGCGGCGATTTTGTTCGCCAGAGCCGGGGGTGCAGGGGGCGGCGGCGATTGGCCGCCCCCTGCGCGCTCCTTGCGCCAGTGATTATATGAAGCAATGCACATGACAGGAGCGCAACAGGATGAGAGACTGAACTATTCTCGTTATTTTCGGACCTGATGACATTAATTAATTTTAAAATATCATCTTAAATACGCCAGTCACCACCAGTAGCCCAATCAGGAAAATAATCAATACAGCCCAGAGTATAATTTTCATTGGCGGTCCTTTATTTGTGAGTGCTGAATAAGTATAGGAAAAAATGAAGCCGTTTGCCGTTATCCATAAATAATTAAGATAAATCGCAGGATATCATTCACTTACTGTATATTTTTCTGGATATGTCGTTTTATTGCCACTGATGTATTGCCACGCGAAACTAAAAAATATATCGCAACACACGGTAATCTCCTCGCACCTTTTCTTACCTGATTATTCCCCCATGACTCGTGATTCCTTTTATCCTGCCATCGCCTGTTTTCCGCTGTTACTGATGCTGGCCGGGTGTGCGCCTGTGCACGAAACCCGCCAGGCGTTAAGCCAGCAAACGCCCGCAGCACAAGTTGACACTACATTACCCACGGCGCTGAAAAATGGTTGGCCAGACAGCCAATGGTGGTTTGAGTATCACGATAATCAACTCACTTCGTTAATTAACAATGCATTACAGAATGCACCGGATATGCAGGTGGCTGAACAGCGCATTCAGCTGGCTGAAGCCCAGGCGAAGGCAGTCGCAGCCCAGGATGGCCCGCAGATCGATTTTTCTGCGGATATGGAGCGGCAAAAAATGTCGGCAGAAGGGTTAATGGGACCGTTTGCTCTGAACGATCCTGCCGCAGGTACGACTGGCCCGTGGTACACCAACGGTACTTTTGGCTTAACGGCGGGCTGGCATCTTGATATCTGGGGAAAGAATCGGGCAGAGGTTACTGCTCGCCTGGGTACGGTTAAAGCACGAGCGGCAGAGCGTGAGCAAACCCGCCAATTGCTGGCTGGCAGCGTAGCCCGCCTGTACTGGGAGTGGCAAACCCAGGCGGCGTTAAACACTGTTTTGCAGCAAATCGAAAAAGAGCAGAACACCATTATCGCGACCGATCGCCAGCTATATCAGAACGGGATTACTTCTTCAGTTGAAGGTGTGGAAACCGATATTAATGCCAGCAAAACCCGGCAGCAGCTCAACGATGTCGCGGGGAAAATGAAAATTATAGAGGCGCGGTTAAGCGCTCTCACAAATCACCAGACAAAGTCACTGAAGCTTAAACCGGTCGCGTTGCCGAAAGTGGCAAGCCAGCTTCCTGATGAACTGGGGTACTCCTTACTGGCGCGGCGGGCAGATTTGCAGGCGGCGCACTGGTACGTTGAGTCATCGTTAAGCACTATTGATGCGGCAAAAGCGGCATTTTATCCTGACATCAACCTGATGGCCTTCCTGCAACAGGATGCGTTGCACTTAAGCGATCTGTTCCGTCATTCCGCGCAGCAAATGGGTGTTACGGCAGGCCTTACGCTACCTATTTTCGATAGTGGTCGTCTTAATGCCAACCTCGATATCGCGAAAGCCGAAAGCAACTTGTCTATCGCCAGCTACAACAAAGCGGTGGTTGAAGCGGTGAATGACGTGGCGCGGGCAGCCAGTCAGGTTCAGACATTAGCGGAGAAAAACCAGCATCAGGCGCAGATTGAGCGCGATGCATTGCGTGTGGTAGGTCTTGCGCAGGCCCGCTTTAACGCGGGCATCATTGCCGGTTCCCGGGTCAGCGAAGCCAGAATCCCGGCGCTGCGTGAGCGGGCCAATGGCCTGTTATTGCAAGGGCAGTGGCTGGATGCCTCCATTCAACTCACCGGTGCGCTGGGCGGGGGTTACAAACGCTGATGATATGCGCCTTCTATACTTAACGTTTGTTGAGCGTTAAGTGGAGAACTCGATGGCACAGGTCGCGATAATTACCGCCTCCGATTCGGGGATCGGCAAAGAGTGCGCGTTATTACTGGCGCAGCAGGGGTTTGATATTGGCATTACCTGGCACTCAGATGAAGAAGGGGCAAAAGATACCGCGCGTAAGGTGGTTAGCCACGGCGTACGTGCGGAGATCGTGCAACTGGATCTCGGCAATCTACCAGAAGGTGCGCAGGCGCTGGAGAAACTTATTCAACGGCTGGGGCGTATCGATGTGCTGGTGAATAATGCGGGCGCAATGACCAAAGCGCCGTTTCTTGATATGGCTTTTGATGAGTGGCGCAAGATTTTTACCATTGATGTCGATGGCGCATTTTTATGCTCGCAAATTGCGGCTCGTCAGATGGTGAAACAAGGGCAGGGCGGTCGCATCATCAACATTACGTCGGTACATGAGCATACGCCGCTGCCGGACGCCAGCGCCTACACCGCCGCTAAACATGCGCTCGGTGGGCTAACCAAAGCGATGGCGCTGGAGCTGGTCAGGCATAAGATTTTGGTGAATGCAGTCGCGCCTGGGGCAATCGCCACGCCAATGAACGGCATGGATGATGGCGACGTGAAGCCCGACGCGGAGCCTTCGATTCCCCTGCGGCGTTTTGGCGCAACGCATGAGATTGCCAGCCTGGTGGTGTGGCTATGCTCGGAGGGCGCAAATTACACCACCGGGCAGTCGTTGATAGTGGATGGCGGCTTTATGCTGGCGAATCCGCAGTTTAAGCCGGAGTAGTGCAATGAGGTGAGTGGCGACTTCAATAGGTAATATTTTGTAGATGATAAGACGTGCAAGCGTCGCATCAGGCATGGTGTACCTGATGTTGGATGCGGCGTGAACGCCTTATCCGAGGCAATGGTTTTACGCCTGATGATCCGACTTTTTCTTCCTGCGCCGTTTTAACCACCAGCGCACGCCTACCACCAGAACCACGACCAGAATCAACCAGACCCAGTACTTCAAATGTTGCTCGAGATTGTGCAACCATGGCGCAATCACCTGACCACCAGCGTAACCGATAGTGGTAAAAATCAACGCCCAGGCTAATGCGCCGAGAATATTCAGCGGCAGAAAGATTTTCGGCGGCAGCTGGCTGGCACCAATCAGCGTCGGGCCAATCACCCGAAAGCCATACATAAAGCGCGTACCAATAACAAACAAATACGGATGGCACTGGATCAGCGTCTGCGCTCGCTCAATTTTATCCTGATGTTTAGAGAAACGGCGTAACAGCTTGCCACCAAACCGCCGCCCGCACAGATAAAGCACCTGGTCGCCAATCATGCCGCCAAGCGCCACAGAAAGTACTACTAGCGGGAACGTTAATAACCCCTGATGTGCTGCAACGCCTCCAAGCAACGTCACGGTTTCACCCTCTGCCAGACTGCCGAGTACCAGCGCGGCATAACCATATTGTGAGATGAGTGTATTGAGATCCATAGAGCAGTCTGTCTCCCTTTGGTTGCCTGTAAGCATACACCCTGTGAATCATTCACGCTGAAAAAGGATGTTCACCAGACAGTGTAAATTACATAGGTGAACAAAAAATAATCACAGGCTGACTTATACTTGAACTGTCAGGTTCATGAACTCACAACAAGGGGGCGGTATGAGCCATGTCTGGGGACTGTTTTCCCACCCCGATCGTGAAATGCAGGTGATTAATCGCGAAAACGAAACGATTTCTCATCACTACACCCACCACGTTTTGCTGATGGCGGCGATTCCGGTGATTTGCGCCTTCATTGGCACTACACAGATTGGCTGGAATTTTGGCGATGGCACTATCCTGAAGTTATCCTGGTTTACCGGACTGGCGCTGGCTGTCTTGTTTTATGGCGTTATGCTGGCTGGGGTCGCGGTAATGGGGCGGGTCATCTGGTGGATGGCGCGCAGTTATCCGCAGCGTCCGTCACTTGCGCACTGTATGGTCTTTGCGGGCTACGTTGCAACTCCGCTGTTTTTAAGCGGTCTGGTGGCGCTTTACCCGCTGGTCTGGTTGTGTGCGCTGGTCGGCACGGTGGCGCTGTTTTACACCGGCTACCTGCTTTATCTCGGTATTCCAAGCTTCCTGAATATCAACAAAGAGGAAGGCCTTAGCTTCTCCAGTTCGACGCTGGCGATCGGCGTGCTGGTACTGGAAGTGCTGCTTGCTATTACCGTCATTTTGTGGGGGTACGGGTATCGTCTGTTTTAGAGAGTTTTTTGACGTTGCATTGCTGGCGTAAATGTCAGCAATGCAGCATTTCCTCACGATTCTCCTTTGACGATCGCACTTTTTGCTCGTTATGATGGCTTTGCCAGCCTCAGTAAACCCTTACTCCGGCGGTGCGCAACCCGTGCGCGTGAACCACTATCTGAATGCTCATCATGCCGAAATTTCGAGTTTCTTTATTTAGCCTGGCCCTGATGCTGGCTGTGCCTTTTGCACCGCAGGCCGTTGCGAAAACGGCTGCCGCTACCACCGCTTCGCAGCCGGAAATTGCCTCCGGTAGCGCGATGATTGTTGATCTGAATACCAACAAAGTTATCTATTCTAATCACCCGGATCTGGTGCGTCCGATTGCGTCTATAAGCAAATTAATGACCGCGATGGTTGTGCTGGATGCACGACTGCCGCTGGATGAAAAACTGAAAGTGGATATCAGCCAGACGCCGGAGATGAAAGGAGTCTATTCGCGCGTACGACTGAACAGCGAAATCAGTCGTAAAGATATGCTGTTGCTGGCGCTGATGTCTTCAGAAAACCGCGCGGCGGCAAGCCTGGCGCACCATTATCCCGGTGGCTACAAAGCCTTTATTAAGGCGATGAATGCGAAAGCTAAATCGCTCGGAATGAACAATACGCGCTTCGTTGAACCGACCGGACTCTCGGTGCATAACGTTTCAACGGCCCGTGACTTAACTAAACTGCTAATCGCCAGCAAACAATATCCGTTGATCGGGCAGTTAAGTACCACCCGGGAAGATATGGCCACCTTCTCTAATCCGACGTATACGTTGCCGTTCCGCAATACTAACCATCTGGTGTATCGCGATAACTGGAATATTCAGTTAACTAAAACCGGCTTTACCAATGCGGCGGGCCATTGTCTGGTGATGCGTACAGTTATCAATAATAAACCGGTGGCGCTGGTAGTGATGGACGCATTTGGCAAATATACCCATTTTGCCGATGCCAGCCGCCTGCGTACCTGGATTGAGACCGGTAAAGTGATGCCTGTTCCGGCAGCAGCGTTGAGCTATAAAAAGCAAAAAGCCGCACAGATGGCGGCGAACGATTAAGGGTAGGCCGGATAAGGCGTTCACGCCGCATCCGGCATCAGGTGCCCGAGCCTGACGCGATGCTTGCGCATCTTATCAGGCCTACAAGCGTGACGCGTCCGTAGGCCGGATAAGGCGTTCACGCCGCATCCGGCATCAGATGCCCGTGCCTGATGCGATGCTTGCGCATCTTATCAGGCCTACAAACGTGACGCGCCCGTAGGCCGGATAAGGCGTTCACGCCGCATCCGGCATCAGGTGCCCGAGCCTGATGCGATGCTTGCGCATCTTATCAGGCCTACAAACGTGACGCGTCCGTAGGCCGGATAAGGCGTTCACGCCGCATCCGGCATCAGGTGCCCGAGCCTGATGCGATGCTTGCGCATCTTATCAGGCCTACAAACGTGACGCGTCCGTAGGCCGGATAAGGCGTTCACGCCGCATCCGGCATCAGGTGC
>NZ_PTRE01000097.1 GCF_002965065.1 Escherichia sp. MOD1-EC7003 | reverse complement strand
AGATCACAAAACTCTATGCCTGTCTTTTTTTACCCGCCCATTACTGGGGATTCCTCAGCGCAGCTGCGGGGTTTTGCTACCAGACGAGAACTTAAGCCTGCGGCTGAGTTACAACGTCTTTGATGCCTTTAACTTCGATCTCTACGCGACGATCCGGAGACAGGCAGTCGATCAGAGCAGCACGCTGTTTCACGTTGTCACAGGTGTTGCCAGTAACCGGGTTGGATTCGCCCATACCACGTGCGGAGATTTTGTCTGCCGGGATACCTTTGGAGATCAGGTAATCAACAACGGACTGAGCACGACGCTCGGACAGAGCCTGGTTGTAAGCGTCAGAACCGATGCGGTCAGTGTAACCCAGAACAACTACAGAACCGTCTTTCGGATCCAGGTTGCTCAACTGGCTGTACAGCTGATCCAGAGCAGCCTGACCTTCCGGTTTCAGTGTAGCTTTGTTAAAGGTGAACAGAACGTCAGACTTCAGAGTGAAGTGCTTGGTCTGTACTTCCGGTGCCGGAGCTGGAGCCGGAGCAACTACTGGAGCTGCTTCGCCCTGACCGAAACGGTAGGAAACACCCAAGCTCAGCAGACCGTTGTCCGGACGAGTACCGATGGTGTTAGCGTCACCGATGTTGTTGGTCCACTGGTATTCCAGACGAGTAGCGATTTCTGGAGTGATAGCCCATTCAACACCACCTGCGAATACCGGAGAAACGCCGGTATCATGGTTTTTCTCAGATACACCAGTCACATTGTTGTGAGCTTTGGTGTCTGCACGCCAAACCATACCACCCAGACGAGTGTAGATGTCCAGGTCGTCAGTGATTGGGTAACCCAGTTTAGCGGTCAGCTGAACGCCCTGAGCTTTGTATGCGCCATTGATGTTGTCGCCTTTGTACGGCATACGACCTAACCAGTCGTAACCCATTTCAAAGCCAACATACGGGTTAACCTGGTAACCACCAAAAGCACCAGCGCCCAGTTGGTTTTCATGGGTCGGGCCATTGTTGTCGATGAAACCAGTGTCATGGTACTGGGACCAGCCCAGTTTAGCACCAGTGTACCAGGTGTTATCTTTCGGAGCGGCCTGCGCTACGGTAGCGAAACCAGCCAGTGCCACTGCAATCGCGATAGCTGTCTTTTTCATTTTTTGCGCCTCGTTATCATCCAAAATACGCCATGAATATCTCCAACGAGATAACACGGTTAAATCCTTCACCGGGGGATCTGCTCAATATTAACTCTACCGATATCTTCGGCTTATGCCGAGCACCCCTGGCGATGTAAAGTCTACAACGTAGTTGGAAACTTACAAGTGTGAACTCCGTCAGACATATGAAAAAAAGTCTTGTATAAGGTATGTTTAATCTTTTCTGTCAGTGACAATTTACAGAAGAAAATCGCGGAAACCGCTTCAGACAAGCCTCCGCAAGGAAAAATAGTCACGACAGAAAGCATTTGCAGGGCGACAAAAAAATTTCCAGGATTAATCCCAAATTTACTTAATGATACAAATTAGAGTGAATCTTTAGCCCGGAAAGTTGTCTCGTGGCGTGAGAGGATGCGCTTACCGGACGCATAATAAACCCCATAGCGTTACCTTCATTTGCCGCATCAACAAGTTCAGCATGCTCTTCTTCAGTCAAATCATCTGCCAACCAACCGATCACCACACTGTAATTGCCCGTGCGTAAAGCGCGAACCATTGACTCCACTGTGTGGCAAGGGGAGAGCTGGCTAATCTGCATGACTTTCGTTAAGGGTAGTCCAGATGCCTGAACCCATTCCCGACTCAGTTTTTGTTGCGGTGTTAACCAGAGTTGCCAGCGCGATTGCTGACCGAGTTGCTGTAGCAATGGCAACAGTAGAAGTTGCGTCATCATGGGCTGATCTTCGCGATAGACAACTTCACTGATAAGCCCGGCTGTAGTGTTTTCCGTAGAGACACGCGCAATTTTACTTGCTGAGGATGAGAACGACGAAGAACGATGTGCATAGCCTGAAGTGTACATAATCAATCCAGCCTCTGTGGTTACTGTATGGATATACAGTACATCCGGTGACGACAAAGATCAACTCTATTTTCGGAAAGCGCCTCGCAAATTTTGTCGTTGGTGACGGGAAAATATAAATTAATCTTGCCCCTAAAGAATAAGTTGCCTATTTTCTTATTTAACGGATCCGTTAATGTGAATCATTCTTTTATATTATGATTTTAAAAGGAATTTTATGAAAAGCCTCTCCTATAAGCGGATCTATAAATCACAAGAATACCTGGCAACGTTGGGCACAATTGAATACCGATCATTGTTTGGTAGTTACAGCCTGACCGTTGACGACACGGTGTTTGCGATGGTTTCTGATGGTGAGTTGTATCTTCGGGCTTGTGAGCAAAGTGCACAGTACTGTGTAAAACATCCACCTGTCTGGCTGACATATAAAAAGTGTGGCCGATCCGTTACCCTCAATTACTATCGGGTTGATGAAAGTCTGTGGCGAAATCAACTGAAGCTGGTGCGTCTGTCGAAATATTCTCTCGATGCAGCGCTTAAAGAGAAAAGCACGCGCAATACCCGGGAAAGACTGAAAGATTTGCCCAATATGTCTTTTCATCTGGAAGCGATTCTCGGGGACGTGGGGATCAAGGATGTACGGGCGTTACGTATACTTGGGGCAAAGATGTGTTGGTTGCGACTGCGGCAGCAAAACAGCCTGGTGACAGAGAAGATTCTGTTTATGCTTGAAGGTGCCATTATTGGTATTCATGAAGCTGCGCTCCCGGTGGCACGCCGCCAGGAGCTTGCAGAATGGGCTGACTCTCTTACGCTGAAACAGGAGTTTGCGGTGGAACTTGAGTAATCTGGCGTTGCAGACGACCAATCTCTGGCAGTAATGCAATCAATAACCCGACTTGCTGTACGACCAGAGGTTCTTTGCTGTCTGCCCGTGGTTCGAGTTGCTGCATCCGCTGTTTCAGGCCAGCTAATGCCTGATTGACGCGTTCTTCATCAGCAGGTTGATGATGTAGCGCGTCATCAACATAGCAAACTGCGTCATCAAGAAACGCCAGAATTTCAGGATTAGTTAACTGCTCCCGGTGAGCACCGAGGGCTGAAATATAGCTGGTAAACGTATGGTTAAGGCACAGCAATCGAAATGCGGCCTCGCGAATCTGCGGGGTAACGTTCGGCTCGCTGGACATATTTGATACCACTGACGCCAGCTCGGCATCACGGTTGTGTGCATCGCGACGGGCAATACGATACGCCAGACGGTTATCACGCCCCTGATGGTATTGCTCCAGTATGGCATCGAGATAGCGACAGTTGGCCTCGGTGGCGCGTTCGAGCATTCGCGGCAGATTGCGAAACCGCCAGTCAGGCCAGATGTAGCTCACTGCCGCCCACGCAATGGCACAACCAATCAGCGTATCGATTACGCGAGGTAATGCCACTTCAAAGCCTTCACCCAGCAAGTTAAAACACAGTAGCACCAAAAGTGTGATGAACATCGTTGCATGGGCGTATTGCACGTTACGGAAGGCAAAAAAGAGCACGCCGGTAATAACCAGCAGCACCAGCTGCCCTTCCAGTGACGGCACAAACCACAGTACAGGAATGCCAACCGCGATACCTACCAGCGTACCAATAATCCTTAACTTCAGGCGGTGGCGCGTGGCGTTATAGTTTGGCTGGCAGACAAATAAACTTGTCAGCAAGATCCAATACCCGTGATGCATTCCGGTTATCTGAATGATGGCATAGCCGAAGCACAACACCAGCGACATTCTTACCGCATGACGGAAGAGGGCAGATTCTGGTGTGAAGTGACGGCTAAGACGCAACCAGATATCACTCAATCCGTGCGGGCTGTCATCAGCGAGCTCATTTTCGTCATTATTATGGGACAGTACCTGGGCCTGTTCTGATTCAATCGTTGCCAGTTGGGCATCAATGGCGCGTAAATTGTTTAGCAGAAATCCCAGCGTTTTAAGCAAATCGGCGGGCGCGCTATTATCGCGCATCCGCTCCAGCGCAGCATCAATATGCGTAAACGCACGCTCAAAGTGCGGATCGTGTTGATAAGGCTGGCGCAGCAAAATACAGCGTGACAGTTGCTGGCACGCCTGGCCCTGCATCGACATCAGTCGCTGAAAACGGAACAGCACGTCGCTGTGGCGAAAATGGTCACGCAATGTTTGATACTGAATATGAGAAGAGCTGGCACGCTCGTGAATATCCTGCGCGACAAAGTAGTAATGCAGCGTGCGACGCGTTCCCCGTTGACCACGATCGCCACGTAAACGGGTCAGCAGCGAGAGTTTCGTCTGATTCAATGTCGCCATCAGCTGGCCGTTGGCGAGAGCCAAATCGTACAGCGGTGCCTGGCTTTCATCTTCAATATCAGGATCAAACATGCGCGACTTGAGCTCAAGATAACGCGCCAGTTGTTCATAGCAACGCGCCAGGTTGTCCTGCAGCGGGCGGACAGGGAACAGCAGGTGACCAATAAGTGTCAGGATGTTGTACCAGACGGCACCGGCAAGCAGATACATCGGCTGCTGATACCAGTGCTCATACAGTGATGTGCCCAGCATAGTGTAAATGGCGATCAGCAACGCACCGAAGGCAATTGTTGCATAGCGTTGACCCAGACCGCCGAGCAAAATGAAGCCGCTGGTAGAGAGCGTTAAGCCAATCGCAAACAGCCAGGGCCAGGGAAACAGCAATTCTACTGAAGCCGAGGCGATAAAAAAGCATAACAGCGTAATGATGAGGTTACGCAAACGTCCCGCCAGCCGGTCATCGAGATCGGTCAGTGCCGCTGCTACCATCCCCAGCGTCAGCGGAATCGTCAGTTTTACATCACCCAGCCACCACGGAAACGCTGTGGTTCCACAAAGCGCAATAAAAATACGCACGTAATACAGCCAGGTGCTGTTCCAGGTATAGCGTTTGAGCAAAGGACTTAGCATAAAGGCCATAATGTTGGATTATTGGAAACGGCGACGTGCATTGGCTTCACGCGCAGCTTGCGCTGTTTCTACCGATACCACGCGACGACCGACCGGCCATAGTGCAATAGCGGCAATTTTAAAGTTCGCAATGCCGACAGGAATGCCTATGATGGAAATACATTGTGCGATGCCCGTTGCAATGTGCATCAGACATAACCACCAGCCAAAGAAAATCAGCCAGAAAATATTCAATACCGTACCGCCAGTATTCAGCAGCACATTTTTGCCAGCCGGGTTCAGTTCATCGACATGAATAGCTTCATTGCCATAAGGGACCAGAGACAGTTTAGTGATCTCCCAGCAGGATCGTGTCAGTGGTAAGGTAAAAATCAACACAATACTGACCAGAGTCACCAGTAGCCAGCCCAGAGTGGTGGCAAATCCACCAAGCACAAAGTTCAGAATGTTCAAAACGGTACGCATAAAACCTCGCTTTACTGTGGTTTTCAGTAATGGGCGGCAATTGTAACGTTTTTTTGGACTGGAGCACGTTTTCTCTGACGGTTACACTGATAAGAAATAATTTCGTATGGATCAACAGAGTCATGGAACTGAAAGCGACAACGCTTGGAAAACGTCTGGCACAGCACCCTTACGATCGGGCGGTGATCCTCAATGCCGGGATTAAGGTCTCCGGCGATCGCCACGAATACCTTATTCCTTTCAATCAATTACTGGCGATTCATTGCAAGCGCGGTCTGGTATGGGGTGAGCTGGAATTTGTTCTGCCGGACGAAAAAGTGGTGCGTCTGCACGGCACCGAATGGGGCGAGACGCAGCGTTTTTACCATCATCTTGATGCTCACTGGCGGCGGTGGAGTGCGGAGATGAGCGAAATTGCGGCTGGCGTTTTACAGCAGCAACTGGATTTGATAGCTGCACGCACCGGAGAAAATAAATGGCTGACGCGTGAGCAAACTTCTGGCGTGCAGCAACAAATCCGCCAGGCTTTGTCGGCGTTGCCGTTGCCAGTTAACCGACTGGAAGAATTCGATAACTGCCGTGAGGCGTGGCGTAAATGTCAGGCCTGGTTGAAAGATATTGAAGGCGCTCGGTTGCAGCATAACCAGGCGTATACCGAAGCCATGCTTACCGAATATGCAGATTTTTTTTGCCAGGTCGAGTCTTCACCGCTGAATCCGGCGCAGGCCCGGGCAGTCGTTAACGGTGAGCATTCTCTGTTAGTGCTGGCAGGTGCAGGAAGCGGAAAAACGTCGGTGCTGGTGGCTCGAGCAGGCTGGTTGCTGGCGCGTGGTGAAGCGTCCCCTGAGCAAATTTTATTGCTGGCGTTTGGTCGCAAAGCCGCTGAAGAGATGGACGAGCGTATTCGCGAACGGCTACATACCGAAGACATTACTGCACGCACATTTCATGCGCTGGCACTGCATATTATTCAGCAGGGCAGCAAAAAAGTACCGACAGTCAGCAAACTGGAAAATGATACCGCTGCCCGTCATGAACTCTTTATTGCTGAGTGGCGCAAGCAATGCTGCGAAAAGAAAGCGCAGGCGAAGGGCTGGCGGCAATGGCTGACGGAAGAAATGCAGTGGTCAGTGTCAGAAGGTAACTTCTGGGATGATGAAAAATTGCAGCGTCGCCTTGCCCCTCGCCTCGATCGCTGGGTAAGTCTGATGCGGATGCACGGCGGTGCACAGGCAGAAATGATTGCCAATGCACCCGAAGAGATTCGCGACCTGTTCAGTAAACGTATCAAGTTGATGGCTCCGTTATTAAAAGCATGGAAAGGTGCGCTGAAGGCTGAAAACGCCGTCGATTTTTCTGGCCTTATTCACCAGGCGATTGTGACTCTGGAGAAAGGTCGCTTTATCAGCCCGTGGAAGCATATTCTTGTTGATGAATTTCAGGATATCTCGCCGCAGCGCGCAGCGTTGTTAGCGGCATTACGCAAGCAAAACAGTCAGACGACGTTGTTCGCCGTTGGCGATGACTGGCAGGCGATTTACCGATTCAGCGGTGCGCAAATGTCGCTCACTACGGCTTTCCATAAACACTTTGGTGAAGGCGATCGCTGTGATTTAGACACGACTTACCGTTTTAACAGTCGTATCGGTGAGGTGGCAAACCGGTTTATTCAGCAGAATCCGAATCAGCTGAAAAAGCCGCTAAACAGTTTATGCTCTGGTGATAAAAAGGCCGTCACGTTATTGGATGAAAGCCAGCTTGATGCTTTGCTGGATAAACTGTCTGGTTACGCTAAACCGGAAGAACGCATTCTGGTTCTGGCGCGTTATCATCACATGAGGCCTGCCAGCCTGGAAAAAGCGGCAACACGCTGGCCGAAGTTGCAAATCGACTTTATGACTATTCATGCCAGCAAAGGGCAGCAGGCAGATTACGTCATTATTGTTGGCTTGCAGGTGGGGAGTGATGGTTTTCCGGCTGCGGCGCGGGAGTCGATTATGGAAGAGGCGCTACTGCCGCCGGTTGAGGACTTCCCGGACGCCGAAGAACGGCGTTTAATGTACGTGGCGTTGACCCGGGCACGCTATCGGGTATGGGCACTGTTTAACAAAGAGAATCCCTCTCCCTTTGTGGAAATACTGAAAAATCTGGATGTGCCGGTGGCGAGAAAACCATAAAAAAGTGGCGTTTGCCACCTTAGATTGTTGGCAAAGTGCACTTTGTTCATGCCGGATGCGGCGTGAACGCCTTATCCGGTCTACAAAAACATCCAATTTCAATAGATTGCAGAGATTGTGTAGGCCTGATAAGTGTGCGCATCAGGCAATTTTGCGTTATTCATGCCGGATGCGGCGTGAACGCCTTATCCGGCCTACAAAAACATCCAATTTCAACAGATTGCAGAGATTGTGTAGGCCTGATAAGCGTAGCGCATCAGGCAATTTTGCGTTATTCATGCCGGATGCGGCGTGAACGCCTTATCCGGCCTACAAAAACATGTAATTTCAATAGATTGCAGAGATTGTGTAGGCCTGATAAGCATAGCGCATCAGGCAATTTTGCGTTGTTCATGCCGGATGCGGCGTGAACGCCTTATCCGGCCTACAAAAACATGTAATTTCAATAGATTGCAGAGATTGTGTAGGCCTGATAAGCGTAGCGCATCAGGCAATTTTGCGTTATTCATGTCGGATGCGGCGTGAACGCCTTATCCGGTCTACAAAAACATCCAATTTCAATAGATTGCAGAGATTGTGTAGGCCTGATAAGCGTAGCGCATCAGGCAATTTTGCGTTATTCATGCCGGATGCGGCGTGAACGCCTTATCCGGCCTACAAAACATGCAGTTTCAATAGATTGCAGTGATTACGTAGGCCTGATAAGCGTAGCGCATCAGGCAATTTGGCGTTGTTCATGCCGGATGCGGCGTGAACGCCTTATCCGGTCTACAAAATCATGCAAATTCAATATATTGCAGAGATTGTGTAGGCCTGATAAGCGTAGCGCATCAGGCAATTTTGCGTTATTCATGCCGGATGCGGCGTGAACGCCTTATCCGGCCTACAAAACATGCAATTTCAATAGATTGCAGAGATTGTGTAGGCCTGATAAGCGTAGCGCATCAGGCAATTTTGCGTTGTTCATGCCGGATGCGGCGTGA
>NZ_PTRE01000096.1 GCF_002965065.1 Escherichia sp. MOD1-EC7003 | reverse complement strand
ATTAGTTAGCGCCCGGACCGTCCGAGCGTCGCTGCCACGATTGTGGCTGTTTTGAAAATAGCCTGACTAATTTCTGTCTGTCCAGCGTTTTAGAACATTTTTATCAATGGCTTTAAATGAGGAACACGGTTTTAAAAACAGGAAGTTTAGCTACGCCAACAAGGAAATTTCCATCATTTAATTAACATTATAATTTCAATAAATTTACCAACCAGCCGTGCATTACCAAGAGATGCATTACTAATACACCATTCATCTTTCAATCCCCTTTTAAAATTGTGGTTTTTCCTCAAAAACGGCCTGCTGGTCATCAGCCTTCAGGTTACCTATCATAGAGGTTTAATCCTTAGTCAGAGTCACCCGTGCACGAAATATTCAACATGCTGCTGGCGGTCTTCGATCGGGCAGCGTTAATGCTTATCTGCCTGTTCTTTCTCATCCGTATCCGCCTGTTTCGCGAACTGTTGCACAAGTCAGCACACTCACCGAAAGAGCTGCTCGCCGTTACCGCCATTTTCTCGCTGTTCGCCCTGTTCAGTACCTGGTCCGGTGTTCCTGTAGAAGGTTCGCTGGTGAACGTACGTATTATCGCGGTGATGTCCGGCGGGATTCTGTTTGGCCCGTGGGTAGGCATCATTACCGGCGTGATCGCGGGTATCCACCGTTATTTAATTGATATCGGCGGCGTGACGGCAATCCCCTGCTTTATCACCAGTATTCTGGCGGGTTGTATATCGGGCTGGATCAACCTGAAAATTCCCAAAGCGCAGCGCTGGCGTGTCGGTATTCTCGGCGGCATGTTGTGTGAAACGTTGACCATGATTCTGGTGATTGTCTGGGCGCCAACCACCGCACTGGGGATTGATATCGTCTCCAAAATTGGGATTCCAATGATCCTCGGCAGCGTCTGTATCGGCTTCATTGTGCTGCTGGTGCAAAGCGTTGAGGGCGAAAAAGAGGCCAGCGCCGCACGGCAGGCCAAGCTGGCACTGGATATTGCCAACAAAACGCTGCCCCTGTTTCGCCATGTCAATAGCGAGTCATTACGCAAGGTCTGCGAAATTATCCGCGATGATATTCATGCCGATGCGGTAGCCATTACCAATACCGATCATGTGCTGGCCTATGTTGGCGTGGGTGAACATAACTATCAGAATGGCGATGACTTCATTAGCCCAACGACGCGTCAGGCGATGAATTACGGGAAAATCATTATTAAAAACAATGATGAAGCCCACCGTACACCGGAAATCCACTCGATGCTGGTGATCCCATTGTGGGAGAAAGGCGTTGTGACCGGGACGCTGAAAATTTACTACTGCCACGCGCATCAGATAACCTCGTCATTACAGGAAATGGCGGTAGGTCTGTCGCAAATCATCTCCACGCAACTGGAGATTTCACGCGCCGAGCAGCTGCGTGAAATGGCAAATAAGGCAGAGCTTCGCGCCCTGCAAAGCAAAATTAATCCCCATTTTCTGTTTAACGCCCTGAACGCTATTTCATCGTCAATCCGTCTGAATCCGGATACCGCTCGCCAGCTGATCTTTAATCTGTCACGTTATCTGCGCTATAACATTGAATTAAAAGACGATGAGCAAATCGACATCAAAAAAGAGCTGTATCAAATTAAAGACTATATTGCCATTGAGCAGGCCCGCTTTGGCGACAAGCTGACGGTTATCTATGATATTGATGAAGAGGTGAATTGCTGCATTCCCAGCCTGCTGATCCAGCCGTTGGTGGAAAACGCCATTGTCCACGGTATTCAGCCTTGCAAGGGTAAAGGCGTTGTCACCATTAGCGTTGCAGAGTGCGGTAATCGGGTACGCATTGCGGTGCGCGATACCGGGAACGGCATCGATCCAAAGGTGATTGAACGGGTCGAAGCGAATGAAATGCCGGGCAATAAAATCGGCCTGTTGAATGTGCACCATCGCGTGAAGTTATTGTATGGCGAGGGGCTGCATATCCGCCGCCTGGAGCCGGGGACGGAGATTGCGTTTTACATTCCTAACCAACGCACCCCTGTCGCCTCACAGGCGACGTTATTGCTTTGAGCCGGAGTGATATTGTGAAAGTCATCATTGTTGAAGACGAATTCCTGGCACAACAGGAACTGAGCTGGCTGATTAAAGAACACAGCCAGATGGAGATTGTCGGCACCTTTGACGACGGTCTGGACGTGTTGAAGTTTTTGCAACATAACCGCGTCGACGCCATTTTTCTGGATATCAATATTCCGTCGCTGGATGGCGTGCTGCTGGCACAAAACATCAGCCAGTTCGCCCATAAACCGTTTATTGTGTTTATCACCGCGTGGAAAGAACATGCGGTGGAAGCGTTTGAACTGGAGGCGTTTGACTACATTCTCAAACCGTATCAGGAGTCGCGCATCACCGGGATGCTGCAAAAACTGGAAGCGGCCTGGCAGCAACAGCAGACCAGCAATACGCCTGCCGCAACGGTAACGCGTGAGAATGACACCATTAATCTGGTGAAAGATGAGCGAATAATCGTCACGCCAATTAACGATATCTATTACGCCGAAGCACACGAGAAAATGACCTTTGTTTATACGCGGCGTGAATCCTACGTAATGCCGATGAACATTACCGAGTTTTGCAGCAAGCTGCCGTCGTCGCATTTTTTCCGCTGCCATCGCTCATTTTGTGTCAATCTGAACAAAATACGCGAAATCGAACCATGGTTTAATAACACCTACATTCTGCGACTGAAAGATCTGGATTTTGAAGTGCCGGTTAGCCGCAGCAAGGTCAAGGAATTCAGGCAGTTAATGCATCTTTAATCGGGAATTTTCATGAAAGCAACAGGCTTGCCCGCCGATCAACAATTTTTCGCCGATCTGTTCAGCGGCCTGCTGCTTAACTCGCAACTGCTGGGGCGCGTCTGGTTTGCCAGCCAGCCTGCCTCATTGCCGGTGGGCAGTTTATGTATTGATTTTCCCCGTCTGGATATCGTGCTGCGCGGCGAATATGGCAACCTGCTGGAAGCAAAGCAGCAGCGCATGGTGGAAGGCGAAATGCTGTTTATTCCGGCGCGTGCGGCTAATTTACCGGTCAACAACAAACCGGTGATGCTGTTAAGCCTGGTGTTCGCGCCGACCTGGCTTGGGTTATCGTTTTACGATAGCCGCACCACGTCGTTACTACATCCGGTTCGCCAGATCCAGCTTCCCAGCCTGCAACGCGGTGAAGGTGAAGCGATGCTCACCGCCCTCACCCATCTCAGTCGTTCGCCGCAGGAGCAAAATATCATTCAGCCACTGGTGTTAAGTTTGCTGCATCTTTACCGGAATGTTGTGGACATGCCGCCGGGTCATTCGCAGCCGCGCGGCGATTTTCTCTATCACAGCGTTTGTAACTGGGTTCAGGATAACTACGCGCAACCGCTCACCCGCGAGAGCGTGGCACAGTTTTTTAATATCACGCCAAATCATCTGTCAAAACTGTTTGCGCAGCATGGGACGATGCGTTTTATCGAGTATGTTCGTTGGGTACGAATGGCGAAGGCGAGGATGATTTTGCAGAAATATCATCTGTCGATTCATGAAGTGGCGCAGCGTTGCGGCTTTCCGGACAGCGACTATTTTTGTCGCGTCTTCCGGCGTCAGTTTGGCCTGACGCCGGGAGAGTACAGCGCCCGTTTTCAGAGCTGATTTATAAAGTTAATTCCGTTTCCAGCAGCGTCAGAATACTTTGCGCATCACTTGCTGCGAACAGCGATTGACGGAAGTTTTTATTCACCAGTTTACGCGCCAGTTGCGAAAAGACTTTCACATGATTCATTCCTTCGTTGGCGCCCAACGTCAGCATGATCACCAGTTCCACGTCGCCCATCTCTGATTGCCAGTCGATAGGTTTCACCAGGCGGGCTATGCTGATACTGGAATGACGGATCCACTGAGATTTCGTGTGCGGGATCGCCACGCTAAAACCAACACCGGTGGTGACAATCTCTTCCCGCTGCCAGACATCTTCTTCCAGCTCGAACGGATGTTCAGTGCGTCCGTTAACGCCAAGGTTACCGCACAAGAACTGAATCGCCTGCTCTTTATTGCTAAAGGCCTGGTCAACGAAGATATTCTCCAGCGCCAGCAGCGGGCGAACGTCTTCTTCCGGTGTAAAGGTGGTGAGTAACGCTTCAATCTCCTGCGCACTGCGGCAATCGCATGCCTGACGCGCCAGTTCCCGACACGCCTCGCTATCTAACTGACGAAGCTGGCTTTTCACCGCAGGAATGCGTGGGCTACTCATACTTAGCTCATCAAGGCCCAGCCCAAGCAGTAGCGGCAGATAACGGCTTTCGCCGCCCAGCTCACCGCAAATGCCTACCCATTTGCCCCGCTGATGCGCAGTGGTAATTATCTGCTGCAACATGCGAAGGAATGATGGTGTAATCGGGTTATACAGCGGCGATACGCGCGGGTTATTACGATCGACCGCATACAGATACTGGGTCATATCGTTGGAGCCGATACTGAAGAAATCGACCTCATCGCAGAAGTGGTCGATGATGTAGCATACCGACGGCACTTCCACCATGATCCCAAGCGTAATCGTCTCTGCATGACGCAGGCCATCGCGCTTAAGCTCAACGATCGCTTTTTGGATCTCGCCCTTCACCCATAAGATCTGATCGAGGCTGTGGACCATCGGGATCATCAACTGGGCGTTGCCGAAACTGGCGGCACGCAAAATAGCCCGCAGTTGAGTGCGGAACAGGCCTGCAAATTCCGGGTAAATACGTACCGCACGATAGCCGAGGAACGGGTTCTCTTCCTGGGGAATGTTGAGGTAAGGAATGCTTTTATCGCCGCCGATGTCCATCGTGCGGAAAATAATTGGCTTGTCGCCCGCCGCCAGTAGCACCTGCTGGTAGGCTTCAAACTGTTCCTGTTCGTCCGGCGCGCTGTCGCGATCCATATACAACATTTCGGTACGGAACAGCCCGACGCCTTCCGCGCCGTTGGCAAACGCGCCAGGCGCTTCCAGAGCAGTGCCGATATTCGCCGCGATATCAATGCGCTTGTTATCACGGGAATAGGCCAGTTGTGCCGCAGCCTGCGCCTGTTGTTGCTGACGTTTATCTGCCAGCGTCTGTGCAACCTGATAATAACCGCTCACTGCGTCATTCGGGTTAATCGCCAGCACACCGCACTGGGCGTCAAGCACCGCCGGTTGTCCGGCATAACGTGCAATTGCATCCAGCGGCAGGCCACTCAATACCGGGATCGCCGAGGCACGCGCCAGAATCAGGGTATGCGAGGTGCGTCCGGTTTTTTCCAGAATCATGCCCGCAAGATTTTTTAAATCGAGGCTCAGGAACTGGCTTGGAGTTAAATCTTCGGCGACCAGAATGGTCGGTTTTTCAAGCACCAGATTATTGCGCGGCTTCAGTTCTGGCCAGGTGATATGCAGCAATTGCTCGCTGATATCGCGTATATCGCTGACCCGCTCGCGCAGATAGTCACTGGCAGAGGCAGAAAGCTTGTCGCAAACCTGCTCCATATTGCTGATAATCGCCGCTCCCAGCCCCTGATGCTGATCAGCCATCAGGCGACGGATATTGCCCGCAAACTCTTCATCCTGAATCAGCGACAAATGAGCGCTGAGAATGGTTTTGCTTTCGCCGTCACGCTCGCGCAACTGCTGGTTCAGTTGCTCGGCAAGCGTTGCCAGGCTGTGTTCCAGTCGAGTGGAATCTTGCGCACTGGCAGGGATCGCCCGATAACTGTCAAGGCTGTCGCTCTGTAATAACGTTAGCGTACCTATGCCGACGCCACTCGCCAGCACATTGCCGTACAGTAAATCGGGATTCAGGCGGCTTAATGAACGCGGCAGCGGATGCGCCGTCAGTTCGGCCTGCGTCGGCTGAACGCTGTCACTATCGATAAAGCGCACCTGGATATACTCTTCCAGCACGCGCCGTGCCTGCTCTTCATCGCTACCGCTAATGTTCAGGCTGCAACTGTCATTAAATAAAGTGCCGGTGCCAATCAGCGCCAGCGAGCTTTTCGCATCGGCCTTTGCGTTCTGACGATGGTTAATAAAGGTGACTTCACTTTGCCACTGGCTGCACTGTTCTTTAAGTTCCCACGCCGGACGGGCATGCAGACCGTTAGGCAAAGGACAGAGAAATTGAATCGTTAACATAACCACTCCGGGTCAATCAGGAGATCATCTGAAATCCGTCAGTTGAACAACCGTCTCACGCGTAAGACGTTGAATAAGGGCAGATAAAAGTTGCTGCATCTGCAAAATGTCGCGGCAGTCAGCAATCGATGCCGCGCAATGTCCGTGGCGGGTGGCTGGCCCCATCACCACCGTTGGCACGCCGGTGCCGGTTAAGTGCACCGCTCCACCATCTGTGCCGCCGTTGCTGAACATATCTGCCTGCAACGGCACGCCAATTTCTGCCGCGACGGTTTCGATCCACGCGGTAAGTTTTGGCGGCGCAATCAGCGACTTGTCGCTTAGTACCAGCATCGGGCCGTTACCAATCTGGCGATGGTTAGCCGCGCCATAATCAAAGTTTTTCGCCCAGCAGGCGGTATCAAGCACAATGGCGACGTCCGGCGACACCGCGCGGGTGGCAGTTTGCCCGCCGCGTACGCCGACCTCTTCACTGGAGCTGGCCACCAGCCACACTTCCGCGGCAGTTCGGCGTCGTGCAGTTCGCGCAGTAACGTCACCAGCAGATAGCAACCGAGGCGGTCATCAAAGGCTTTCCCCATTACCCGCTGGTGAGGCAGAACCTGAAACGTAGTATCGAAGGTGACGCGATCGCCTGGACGAATTCCCGCCTGTATCACTTCGTCATAGGAGCGTGCGCCAATGTCCACGCGCATGGCGCTGACGTCATTCCCCTGCCGATCGCCGTCAAGCAGGCCGGGAATTTTGCACTCTTCGCGGGAGATGCTGCGCACCATAAATCCCACTTCGTCCATATGCGCACAGATCATCACCTTCGGACCTGTCGATTCATTGAGGCGAATCAACACCGATCCCAGACCATCAAAACGAACCTCTTTTTGCAGGCGATCTGCTTCATCCAGCAGGATCTGCCGCACTTCCTGTTCCGAGGAGGCGATCGCATCTGCCTCGCTCAACGCTTTTAATAGTGATATATCCATTATGCCTCTCCCGTGAGCAACACTGTTTTCGGCATGGCGTAGAGTACTTCTGCACCTTGCGGGGTAACCAACACGACATCTTCGATGCGTATCCCCCCTTGCCCTGGCAAATAAATCCCCGGCTCCACGGTCAGTAACATACCTGGCTGAAGCGTCGTGGTGTCCCGCGGTGAAAAACGCGGATCTTCATGTACTTCAATGCCGATAGCATGACCGGTGTTATGACCGAAATAGTCACCATAACCGGCTTCTGTAATGACCCGGCGCGCGGCATCGTCAACCTGCTGGCAGCGCACACCAGGGCGAATCGCGGAGATTGCCGCAAGCTGTGCCTGCAGAACAATCTGATACACATTAAACAGCGGGTGAGATTCGGCGCTCACCCCTTCGCCATTCACCAGCAAGGTGCGCGTCATATCAGAGCAGTAGCCCTGATACAGCGCACCGAAATCGAGAGTGACAAACTCGCCCGCTGCAACAATCTTGTCGCTGGCTTTACCGTGCGGCAGCGCCCCACGCCAGCCGCTGGCGACAATAGTGTCAAAAGAGGCTTTTTCTGCGCCCTGCTGGCGCATAAACCACTCCAGCTCAGCGGCTATCTCGCGCTCGCTCATCCCCGCCTGTATAAAACGGCGAATATGCTCTGCTCCGCGATCGGCAATCCCACAAGCGAGGCGGATTTTCTCCACCTCCTCTGGCGTTTTGATTTGCCGCAGTACATCCGGCGTGGCACTAACCAGCGTTGCATTAAGTTCAGCCTGCCAGCGGTGCGCGGTTTCCCAACTCACCTGTTGGCCTTCAAAACCGAGCGTTTGCAGATGCTCATCAGTAATGATTTGATTAACGATGGTGGTAAGCGTGTGCGTCGCGTCGAGCAAATGTAGCTGGTAGCCTTGCGTGCGGGCTTCTACATCTGCGTAATAGCGCGAATCCACCAGAATGTGCGCGCTCTCACGGCTAATCACCACATAGCCTGAGCCCGTGGAGATCCCCAGATGCGGCTGTTTGTTCTGCCGTGAGGAGAGAAGCACTGCATCCAGTTGTTGCGCCTTAAGCCAGTCGCGCAGCGAAGCGAGTAATGTCATCTGGATTTTCCTTCTTACAGGCTATCGATTAACAATTTGCCTTTACGGAACATAATCAGACGCAGGAACACCACCATCAGCGCAGTTATGATTGCCCCCAGCGCGATCCCCGCCATGTAGACGCCCAGGTTAGTGACAAGCGGCCATGCCCAGATAGCGGACTCCGGGAACCATTGCACTGCGCCCAGCCAGACAGCGGCGGTGGAACCGACAATCGCGCCAACCATATAGGACGGAATGGCAGTGATAGGGCTTTCCAGCGCAAACGGAATCGCACCTTCACTAATTCCCATAAAGGCAAGGAACATCGCGGTCTTACCCTGCGGATAAAGTTGAGCGTTGAACAGGCGTTTGCCGGTTAAACGACGGTCAATAATGGTCGCCAGACCCAGACCAATCGGTGGAATAACGATAGCGATAGAACGTGCGGTGACTGGTAATATGTGGTCTGTCGTAAAGCTAAAGGCAACGAAACCTGCCGCTTTGTTGATCGGGCCACCCAAGTCGATTGCTGTCGCCGCCGCGATCCCCATAGCGTACATCAGCGTGCCCCTCTCACCTGCCGCGGTCAGCACGGTTCGGATACCGCCGTTGATCCAGCCGCCAAACGGGGTGATCACGTAGTACATCGCCAGCATGACAAAAATGGCAGAAAGAATCGGGAGCAAAAATGTGGTTTTGAACGCTAACAGGAAATCGGGTAACTGGATTTTCTGGTTCATCCATTTCACGACGTAACCCGCGACAATGGAAATAATCAGCGCACCAATGAAGGTGGACGGCACCGGTGCTGAGGTCACCCACTGCATCGTGCTGGGATCAAAGTTCAGCAGTTGCGTCGGCTGGGTAAACATCAACCCGCCAATAAACCCGGCAGGAAACGCCAGCTTGCCGCCGATGGAGTTAGCCACAAAGGCAGCAAACATCGGAATGGCAAAACCAAACAGCACGCCGCCAAAGGATTGCGACAGCCAGGCAAATTTCAGTAATGAGAGGTCGAAACCGGTAAATTTCCCGCTATTGAGCGCATCCATGATGCCGATATCAGCAGGAATTTTAAGCCAGCTATAAGCAATCAGCTGGCTGAAAGCGAGGATCACACCGCCCATAATTAAGGTCGGCACCATGCGTGAAATCCCTGACATCACATGCTGCGGGAGTTCACCCCAGAAGCTGCTTTTAGAGGCCTGCGGATTCTTAACTGCCGCTGCCGCACCGGATGCGCCAGGCACAACGGTTGCACTGCGTTTTTTAATGGCCATAAAGTTATCCCTGTCAAATATTACTGTTGTTCAGAGGCAATCATCTCTTCGATTTCTTTGATGATGCCCGCAGCGTTTTTAATTGCGTCCTGCAAAGTGATTTCATAAACGTCGCGAGACTCAAAACGTTCGTTATCTTCCGGGGTGACTGCCACGGAGTGGATGATGATGGCCGCTTCGGCAATATCCTGCGCAGTCAGGCGGTTCTGGATACCATCCGCGCCCTGAGTTTCAATTTTCACTTCATAGCCTGCTTCCACCGCCGCTTCTTCCAGCGCCTGAGCAGCCATAAAAGTGTGAGCCAGGCCCATCGGGCAGGCACATAAGGCAATCAGTTTTTTACTCATCATTAATTCCTCGTTCAGTGATAGTTGACGAATGAAATTATGAACGTGCAAAACAAAGCGTCGTTATCAGACAAATAATGCATTTACTGGACAATTAATCCCGTTGTACGGAAGTGTGACGCAGGTCGGCCTTGTGAGGGGTCACAAAGTGATTTATTCTTTAACTAGTTGATAAAAAAGGTAAACGGGAGGAAAACCTCCCGTATTAACAGGAAGGAATCAGAGAGTGTGACCTAAGGTCTGGCGTAAATGTGCACCGGAACCGAGAAGGCCAGGATTGTCATGGACGATGAGATACACCGGAATATCATGGACATATTCTTTAAAGCGCCCTTTATCTTCAAATGCGGCACGGAAACCAGAAGCTTTGAAGAACTCAAGGAAGCGTGGCACGATACCGCCCGCAATGAACACGCCGCCAAATGTGCCGAGATTGAGCGCCAGATTGCCGCCAAAACGACCCATAATAACGCAAAATAGCGACAACGCCCGGCGGCAATCGGTGCAGTTGTCAGCCAATGCGCGTTCACTAATATCTTTTGGCTTGAGATTTTCTGGCAGGCGGTTGTCGGCTTTCACAATCGCGCGATACAGATTCACCAGGCCTGGGCCAGAAAGCACGCGCTCTGCCGAAACATGGCCAATTTCCGCACGTAGTATTTCGAGGATAATGGCCTCTTCTTCACTATTCGGCGCAAAATCAACGTGACCGCCTTCGCCCGGCAAGCTTACCCAACGCTTATCGACATGGACCAGATGCGCAACCCCAAGCCCCGTTCCGGCTCCGTAAACCGCAATAGGCTTACCTTCTACCGGTTCTGCGCCACCAAACTGAATCAAATGCTCTTTTTTCAGCATCGGGATCGCCATCGATACAGCGGTAAAATCGTTGATAATTTCCAGATGGCTAAAACCAAGATTTTTTTTCATTTCAGCAATCGAAAACGCCCAGGTGTGGTTAGTCATTGCCACCCAGTCACCGGTAATTGGGCAAGCGATGGCAATACAGCCCTCTTTCACCTCGACCTTATGTTCTTCAAGATAAACGCGAATGACCGCTTCGAGGCTGGGGTAATCAAGCCCTGAATAGGTCTTAGCCTGCGAGATTTCACCACTGGCAATATCACACAGAGCAAGACGTGCGTTGGTGCCGCCCACATCACCGACTAATGCATACTTTGTCATTCTTCAACTGCTCCGCTAAAGTCAAAATAATTCTTTCTCACACTGTAAATTCCTGGGGGCATAACAACAACGCCGGAACGGCAAGCTCCCTGTAAATATCGATCTGGGTCACACAATTACTTTATCGTTTCAGCACCAATTGCAGCGATGCCTTTTTGCAAGCTGGGCAAACTAAGTATCTGACCCCGCATAAGGAATAGAATATGCTCCATCCGCGAGCCAGAACTATGTTGTTATTATCGCTCCCCGCCGTGGCAATTGGGATTGCGTCCAGTCTTATTCTGATTGTGGTGATGAAAATCGCCTCAGTATTACAGAATTTGCTCTGGCAACGACTGCCAGGAACTCTGGGAATAGCCCAGGATTCACCTCTCTGGATCATTGGAATTTTAACGTTGACTGGGGTAGCTGTGGGGTTAGTTATCCATTTCAGCAAGGGACATGCCGGGCCGGACCCTGCCTGTGAACCACTCATTGGCGCGCCGGTTCCCCCCTCAGCACTCCCCGGATTGATCGTAGCATTAATTCTCGGGCTTGCTGGTGGTGTCAGTCTCGGACCAGAACATCCGATAATGACAGTCAATATTGCCCTCGCGGTCGCTATTGGTGCTCGTCTGTTACCACGCGTTGACCGCATGGAGTGGACTATTTTAGCCTCTGCCGGAACCATTGGCGCACTATTTGGCACACCCGTTGCGGCGGCGTTGATATTTTCACAAACATTAAATGGCAATTATGAAGTCCCGTTATGGGATCGTCTCTTTGCGCCGTTAATGGCGGCAGCGACTGGCGCGCTGACGACAGGTCTATTTTTCCATCCTCATTTTTCACTGCCCATTGCCCATTACGGGCAGATGGAAATGACAGATATCATCAGCGGTGCGATTGTGGCGGCGATTGCCATCGCGGCGGGGATGGTTGCTGTGTGGTGTCTGCCACGGCTGCACGCGATGATGCATCAGATTAAAAATCCGGTGCTCATGATGGGGATTGGCGGGTTTATTCTCGGTATTCTGGGCGTTATTGGCGGGCCTGTTTCGCTGTTTAAAGGGCTGGATGAGATGCAGCAGATGATGGCAAACCAGGCCTTTAGCACCAGCGATTACTTTTTGCTGGCGGTGATTAAACTTGCCGCCCTTGTCGTTGCTGCCGCCAGTGGTTTTCGCGGTGGGCGAATCTTCCCGGCAGTGTTTGTCGGCGTGGCGTTAGGGTTGATGCTACATGAGCACGTTCCCGCCGTTCCGGCGGCAATAACCATTTCCTGTGCTATTCTCGGCATCGTGCTAGTGGTAACACGCGATGGCTGGTTAAGCCTTTTTATGGCGGCAGTCGTTGTACCCAATACCACATTGCTACCGCTGCTCTGTATCGTCATGCTTCCGGCATGGCTGTTATTAGCAGGTAAGCCGATGATGATGGTCAATCGTCCGAAGCAACAGCCACCCCGCGATGACGGTTAGCAAAAAATGCTCTCCTTTATGATTTAAGAGTTATGTCGATGATACGGAGATTTACCTTCCCGTAATATTGCGTTAACAGGCCGCTGACGGCTTCGATCGTGAAGGAGAATAACAATGTTCAGGTCACTGTTTCTGGCGGTCGCCCTGATGGCATTTACCCCGCTTGCGGCAAACGCAGGTGAAATCACCCTACTGCCATCAATCAAATTACAAATTGGCGATCGCGATCATTACGGTAATTACTGGGACGGTGGTTACTGGCGTGACCGTGACTACTGGCATCGCAATTATGAATGGCGTAAAAACCGTTGGTGGCGCCATGATAATGGCTATCACCGTGGCTGGGATAAGCGTGAAGCGTATGAGCGTGGCTATCGTGAAGGCTGGCGCGACCGTGACGATCATCGCCCAAAAGGCCGCGGACATGGACACCGCCATTAAACGCGTCTTATCAGGCCTACAAACCGGCTCTTTAACGCGTAGGGCAGATAAGGCGTTTACGCCGCATCCGCCAATGGTGCCAGGTGCGACGCCATTTGAACTATAATCCCAGCGCCGTCCCCACCAACAACCAGATATTCAGCGCCACTACCAGCACCACAATCACCCAGCCAGTCTGTTTTACGCGTTTGCTGTTCACCAGATCGCCCATCAACTTGCTGTCACTTGTGAAAATCAGCAGTGGAACCAGCGCCAGGGCAATACCAAAACTTAACAGCACCTGACTCATAACCAGAATCCGTGTCGGATCTAATCCCATCAGAATGACAATAAATGACGGCAACATGGTGACTGTACGACGCACCCACAGCGGGATATGGAATCGAATGAAGCCCTGCATCACCACTTGCCCCGCCAGTGTCCCCACCACCGTTGAGGACAGTCCGGCAGCAACCAGGCTTAATCCAAAGACCGTTGCCGCTGCATGGCTTAACAGCGGTTGCAACGTCAGATAAGCCTCATCAAGATCGGCAACACCAGTATGACCAGAAAAGTGAAACGCGGCGGCAGCTGTCGCCATCATCGCCAGATTGACGAAACCAGCAATAGTCATGGCGATAGCCACATCCCATTTGGTGGCAGAATAACGTTGTTGACGCGAACCGCCATGTAAATGTTGAGTGAGCGAAGAGTGCAAATAAATGACGTGCGGCATAATTGTCGCCCCTAACACGCCTGCCGCCAGGAAGACCGCCTCCGAAGTGGGTAAACTCGGGATCACCATTCCTTTACCCAGCTGTGCCAGGTTAGGCCGGGAGAAAATCAACTCGACAATGTAAGCCGCGGCAACAAACAACAGTAACCCGCCAATCACTTTCTCCAGCGGTTTTTGCCCGCGACGTTGCAGCATTAAAATCAGGAAAGTCGCGATCCCCGTCAGCACCGCGCCCTGCAACAGAGAAACACCAAGAATGAGTTTAAAACCGATCGCCGCACCAATAAATTCTGCCAGGTCGGTTGCCATCGCAATAATTTCTGCCTGAACCCAATAGAACCACACTACGGGACGCGGGTAGTGATCACGAATCTGCTCTGCCAGATTTTTACCGGTGGCAATCCCTAGTTTGGCCGAGAGGAGCTGAATCAGCATCGCCATCAGGTTGGCCCAAACGACAACCCACAGGAGCTGATAACCGAAGCTGGCGCCCGCCTGAATATTGGTCGCAAAGTTACCAGGATCGATATAACCAATCGCCGCAATGAACGCAGGTCCCATTAATGCGAGCCTCATCTTGCGCGCCGCCCGTCCGCTGCTACTATCAACGCGATAGTTCGTCATCTTGTGCCTCTAAAACATAGCCTTTGCTATGTTTTATGCTATGCCAAATGAGAATGATTATCAAATTCATTTGTGTGGATTGTGGTGATTTCTCTGATAGACCTGGATTATGACGACGAAAAAATTGATGACTTGAATGTTATGGTTATGTTTAATCTTAGCACATTTACATAACTTTCAGCTTCCATACACAACATAGCAAAAATGTATGACAGCTCACTATTTTTGAAGCTTGTCACAGGACGTCATTATAGTGTGTGTCAGATCTCGTTTTCCTTAACCATGTTGCATAGAATGTGCACGGAAATATAATCTGCCTCATATTTGGAGCAAATATGGACCGCGTCCTTCATTTTGTACTGACACTTGCCGTTGTTGCGATTCTCGCACTGCTGGTAAGCAGCGACCGCAAAAAAATTCGTATCCGTTATGTTATTCAACTGCTTGTTATCGAAGTGTTACTGGCGTGGTTCTTCCTGAACTCCGACGTTGGTTTGGGCTTCGTGAAAAGCTTCTCCGAAATGTTCGAAAAACTGCTTGGATTTGCCAACGAAGGGACTAACTTCGTCTTTGGTAGCATGAATGATCAAGGCCTGGCATTCTTCTTCCTGAAAGTACTGTGCCCAATCGTCTTTATCTCTGCACTGATCGGTATTCTCCAGCACATTCGTGTGTTGCCGGTGATTATCCGTGCAATTGGTTTCCTGCTCTCCAAAGTCAACGGCATGGGCAAACTGGAATCCTTTAACGCTGTCAGCTCCCTGATTCTGGGCCAGTCTGAAAACTTTATTGCCTATAAAGATATCCTCGGCAAAATCTCCCGTAATCGTATGTACACCATGGCAGCCACGGCGATGTCCACCGTGTCGATGTCCATCGTTGGTGCATATATGACGATGCTGGAGCCGAAATACGTCGTTGCGGCGCTGGTACTGAACATGTTCAGCACCTTTATTGTACTGTCGCTGATCAACCCTTACCGTGTTGATGCCAGTGAAGAAAACATTCAGATGTCCAACCTGCACGAAGGTCAGAGCTTCTTCGAAATGCTGGGTGAATACATTCTGGCTGGTTTCAAGGTTGCCATTATCGTAGCCGCGATGCTGATCGGCTTTATCGCCCTGATCGCCGCGCTTAACGCACTGTTTGCCACCGTGACGGGCTGGTTTGGCTACAGCATCTCCTTCCAGGGCATCCTGGGCTACATCTTCTATCCAATTGCATGGGTGATGGGTGTTCCTTCCAGTGAAGCACTGCAAGTGGGCAGTATCATGGCGACCAAACTGGTTTCCAACGAGTTCGTTGCGATGATGGATCTGCAGAAAATTGCCTCCACGCTCTCTCCGCGTGCTGAAGGCATCATCTCTGTATTCCTGGTTTCCTTCGCTAACTTCTCTTCAATTGGGATTATCGCAGGCGCAGTTAAAGGCCTGAATGAAGAGCAAGGTAACGTGGTTTCTCGCTTCGGTCTGAAACTGGTTTATGGTTCTACGCTGGTGAGTGTGCTGTCTGCGTCAATCGCAGCACTGGTGCTGTAAGTCCATGCTTTGAAAAAGTCGGGGATAATTCCCCGGCTTTTTTACGCCTGTTAATCAGCTAATGGCTGCGGGCGACCAATCAAATACCCTTGCAGATATTGTACCCCGAGCTTGTGCAGTAGCGCCTGCTGCTGTTGCGTCTCGACAAACTCCGCGACCACACTCAATGACTTCGCTTTCGCCAGATCGGTAATTGATCTCACAATCATCGCATCCAGCGTGTTCGTGACGATATCTTTCACAAAGATGCCATCAATTTTGATGATATCAGCCTGCAAACGCTTTAACCGTTCGTAGTTGGCATAGCCGGTGCCAAAGTCATCAATCGCAATCCGGAAGCCAAACTTATGCAGCTGCTCGATGTTGTACATGCTGCTTTCTGCGTTAGAAAACGCCTGCTCCTCGGTGATCTCAAGAATGACTGCCTCCGGGGAAATGTGATAACGCTTAAACAGACGAATAATCTGCCCGGCGATATTCTTTTGCAGCAGCGTGAGCGGCATTAAATTGACTGAAAAGCGCGGACCTTTCTTGTCGCAAGGGTGTGTTGCCAGCCACTTCAACAAGGATTCCAGCACTTGCAAATCAAAACGCGCACTAAGGTTAAACTGAGCAATAAGGGGCAGAAACTTATCCGGGGTCATAATGCCGCCGTCATATTTCAGTCGCGCAAGGATCTCATCATAACCTTCACCCTCTTTGTTGCGAATTGGCTGGGCGTAGAGCAGCAAATCCCCCTGCTCTAACGCCGTACGAATGGTATTCAGCAATAGCACCTGCTTAGTGGTCTGCCCGGAAACCATCTCCTCTCTGCTATCCAGCGCCAGCACATGATGATGTGCACAGGATTGTTCTGCCAGCCAGCTTAACTGCCCCAACAAGGGTTGCAGGGTTTCCTGATTTCCATCAAAACGCCCCCAGGCAGCACCATAGCCCATATCCAGCCCGGTATTGTTCCAGTAAATTCGCCGATTATTCAGGATGTTAACCATATGCTGGAGTCGCCCTTCCGTTTCCGGTCCACTCAGCACTAACAGCAGTTCACTACCCGGCAATTGATACAGCTTTTCGTTTTCCTGCATCAACGGCAACAGCGTGCGGTAAATTGCGCGGATACAATGAACGCGCATCATTAACCCGTAATGACGACTCATAAACTCAAGATTATCGATGCGCAGGCAACAAAAACTCTTGCCCGCCTCTTGCTCCAGTGCTTGTTCCAACGCACGAACGTTGGGTAGGCGCGTTAACGGATCGGTCAGCGCCTGCAAATGCCAGCGACGATTAAGCCATTCACTGCGATGATAAATGCGCACCATATAGAGCAGGCAAACGCTAAAGGAAATCAGCACCGCGAGAATAAATGCCAGCGAATATTCGGTTTCCACCCCTTGTAAAAAGTTCTGGTTGTAATTCAGAAGGCAAAGCGTTGAAACAGCCCAGGTGAGATTTAAAAACGGATAGCGAAGCTTACCGACACCAAGGGTAAAGATGATGAAGAAAACGGGTACCAGGTAACCGGCAATAAAGTCGTTTTCATAAGGTGTGCACAGCAGAAGTAGCAGCACGCTTAAGGCTGCCAGCCAGCTTAAGGTAAATGCGCGTTTCTCTTTGCCCAACGACGGGGCGATATCTCTGTACCACAATATCTGCGCAAAGTGGGGACTTACAATCATGCGAGTGAGATAGTAAAAAAGCATGTTGTAAATCAGCACAGCGGTAAAAAGGCTTAACAAATCAACGACCGTGAAAATGGCATTCGCATCGCCGAAAAAGGTGGATATCTTTAGCGGGAAATCAAAGAAGCGCCCCACAAAATACATGCTGCATTTGATGCCGATCGGCGTCACCAAACCAAACCAAAACAGACGTTGCCAGACATATCGGCTGGTTAATCCATAACGCCAACGCGTTCCCAGCTGCCAGCGTAATATTGCACAGGCACACAGCACTATAAATGTCTGGCTACCGAGCATGACCGCAGCCTGTAAAAAAGAGAGATGGAAGTTCCACAGATTGGTGCAAAACATCCCGCATAACACGGGAACGACACCGCGCCAGCCAAAGATAAACAAGATTGACAGCATTACACACAGTGGCATCCACACCAGAAAGATATAACTGGAATGGATAATGGCAAGTGGCGAAATAAAACGGGATAGCTGAATAAGTACCACGGTGAGCGTAAACGCTAGTGTGAATATCTTGATATTTTTTATCAGGTTATGCTCCACAAACATGAGTACACTACTCTCACGGATCGGGGTTTCAGGCACACAAATAATAAGTTTACTCGCATCGCGAAGCAAACAAGGGCCCGCCTGTTGCCGATTTTCATCCAATGATGCTTTCGCCAGGCGGCGCTAACCCGGAAGTAGACTGTATTACAAAAGCGGCAAAAAGCAGAGACAAAAAACCCCCGCTTTGCAGCGAGGGTTTGAAATTTGGTGGAGCTAAGCGGGATCGAACCGCTGACCTCTTGCATGCCATGCAAGCGCTCTCCCAGCTGAGCTATAGCCCCACGAGGCGTTTACGTACCAAATTTGCTGGGTGCAAAATTTGGTGGAGCTAAGCGGGATCGAACCGCTGACCTCTTGCATGCCATGCAAGCGCTCTCCCAGCTGAGCTATAGCCCCGTCACGTAAAGCTTGTCGAGTTGACGGGCGGCATCATATGAATTCCGCCCGAATGTGTCAACGGCAAATTGCAGCGTGTAGTTTCAATCGCTGAAAAATCAGGCAAATGAACAATTTTGGAAAACCGCTCGCATTCAGTAGTTATTCATGTCACGGTTTCCTGTAAAGTGATGTTATAAAATGAACAACTAATAGACCCACATACATTCAGGGAATTGTTATGTTCAAGGAGAGGATGACGCCAGTTGAGCAAAAACAGTTTACATCCTTGTTTCTGCGGGAAGGGATTATCGGGTTGTTACAACGCTTAGGGATTCGCGATAGCAAATAATATGAAAAGATTACGCAATAAAATGACCACCGAAGAACTGGCAGAATGCCTCGGTGTGGCTAAACAAACTGTTAACCGTTGGATCAGAGAAAAAGGCTGGAAAACAGAAAAATTCCCTGGCGTGAAAGGCGGTCGTGCCAGACTTATTCTGGTCGACACGCAAGTTTGCGAGTTTATTCAGAACACGCCAGCCTTCCATAACACACCGATACTTCTGGAAGCCGAAGAACCCCTTGCCGAATACGCACCGGGTATTCGCACTCCTGCTTATCGGCAAATCATCAGCGCAATAGACAATATGACGCACAGTGAGCAGGAAAAAGTTGCGCAATTTTTGTCACGTGAAGGGATTCGTAATTTCCTTGCTCGTCTCGACATAGATGAATCAGCATAAATAAAAAACGGCAGGGGTATCTCTCCTGCCGTTTATCCTTTATGCGCTAATTACTGCTGATTTTCGCGTTCAGCAATAAAAGCCAGCGCTTTGTTGATACGCTCGATACTGCGGGTCTTACCGATTGCGTGAACGGTAACATCCAGCGCCGGAGACTGCCCCGCACCGGTTACGGCGACACGCAGCGGCATACCAACTTTACCCATACCCACTTCCAGCTCATCTGCCGTTGCCTGAATAGCGTGATGAACGTTTTCAGCGGTCCAGTCAGTCATCGCGGCCAGTTTGTCACGAACCACTTCCAGCGGCTGACGCGCTACCGGACGCAGATGTTTTTTCGCGGCGTCGGCATCGAACTCAGCAAAATCTTCGTAGAAATAACGGCAGCTCTGTGCCATCTCTTTCAGCGTTTTGCAGCGTTCACCCAGCAGTTTTACCAGATCAGCCAGTTGCGGGCCGTTGTGGGTATCGATATTCTCCTGCTCGATGTGCCACTGTAAGTGAGTAGCAACATACTCCGGCGGCAGTGCGTTAATGTAGTGATGGTTCAGCCACAGCAGTTTGTCGGTGTTGAACGCACTGGCAGATTTGCTGACGGCATTCAGGGTAAAGTATTTGATCATCTCTTCACGAGTGAAGATTTCCTGATCGCCATGAGACCAGCCAAGACGCACCAGATAGTTCAGCAGTGCTTCTGGCAAATAACCGTCATCACGATACTGCATTACGCTGACCGCCCCGTGACGTTTGGACAGTTTTTTACCGTCATCGCCGTTGATCATAGAAACGTGCGCGTAAACCGGCACCGGCGCTTTCAGGGCTTTCAGAATGTTAATCTGACGCGGCGTGTTGTTGATATGGTCTTCGCCACGGATAACGTGGGTGATTTCCATATCCCAGTCATCGACAACCACACAGAAGTTATAGGTTGGGGAACCATCGGTACGGCGGATAATCAGGTCATCCAGCTCCTGGTTGCTGAACTCGATCGGCCCGCGGATCTGGTCGTCAAAAATAACGGAACCTTCCTGCGGGTTAGCAAAACGAACAACGCACGGTTCATCATCAGCATGATGCTCATGGCTGTGGCGGCAGCGACCGTCATAACGCGGCTTCTCACCTTTTGCCATTTGCTCTTCGCGCAGCGCTTCCAGGCGCTCTTTAGAGCAATAGCATTTATAAGCAGTGCCCTCTTCCAGCATCTGATCGATCACCGCATTGTAGCGATCAAAACGTTTGGTCTGGTAGTACGGACCTTCATCCCACTCCAGGCTCAGCCAATTCATGCCATCCATAATGGCTTCGATAGCTTCCGGCGTGGAACGCTCAAGATCGGTGTCTTCAATACGCAGCACGAACTCACCGCCGTGGTTACGAGCAAAAAGCCAGGAGTAAAGAGCAGTACGCGCGCCGCCAACGTGCAGATAGCCTGTTGGGCTTGGCGCGAAGCGAGTTTTGATTTTCATGAAATGGCCTTACGTTTAGAAAGATGCCGGCAGGCGGCAGTGTTCGTTAGATTTTACAAATGATTATTCTAACACTGTAAGCTGATTCCTCAATGTTGTTGGTGTTTCAACATCACGCTTTGCCCTTTTTGTTTATAAATCATGCTCCATAGATGGCATTGCGATCGTTTTGTTTAATTTTACGACGAACAAACAAATTATTTAGAAAATGCGTTGACTCATTTTGAACTCTCCCTATAATGCGACTCCACACAGCGGGGGTGATTAGCTCAGCTGGGAGAGCACCTCCCTTACAAGGAGGGGGTCGGCGGTTCGATCCCGTCATCACCCACCAACTACTTTATGTAGTCTCCGCAGTGTAACAAGAAATTGAGAAGTGGGTGATTAGCTCAGCTGGGAGAGCACCTCCCTTACAAGGAGGGGGTCGGCGGTTCGATCCCGTAATCACCCACCACTTTCTCGCCAGCTAAATTTCTTGTAAAAATGTGAAGTACCGAAGTGGGTGATTAGCTCAGCTGGGAGAGCATCTCCCTTACAAGGAGAGGGTCGGCGGTTCGATCCCGTCATCACCCACCACTTCGGGTCGTTAGCTCAGTTGGTAGAGCAGTTGACTTTTAATCAATTGGTCGCAGGTTCGAATCCTGCACGACCCACCAATGTAAAAAAGCGCCCTAAAGGCGCTTTTTTGCTATGTGCGATACTCAAAGATTCGAACCTGCAGCAGGTTCGAGTTGAGCGTAGCGAAACAACGGAGCCGCTCGCGGCGACGGCCCGAAGGGCGAGCGAAGCGAGTCATCCTGCACGACCCACCAATGTAAAAAGGCGCCCTAAAGGCGCTTTTTTGCTATGTGCGATACCCAAAGATTCGAACCTGCTGCAGGTTCGAGTTGAGCGTAGCGAAACAACGGAGCCGCTCGCGGCGACGGCCCGAAGGGCGAGCGAAGCGAGTCATCCTGCACGACCCACCAATGTAAAAAAGCGCCCTAAAGGCGCTTTTTTGCTATGTGCGGTTTGCGAAATCGCCTGATGCGCTTCGCTTATCAGACCTACTATATCTACCATTTCCGGCAATTCCCGTGCCCCTCACTTACTGCGCCAACGCCGCCAGCAGTTTAACCAGCGCGGGCGTAACCTGCTGCGTTTCATAAACAATATATAAATCTGCCGGGATGCGTTCTTTGAGCGGACGAAAAATGACACCTGGCCAGTTCATTTGTGCGTAGCTGTCCGCTATCAATGTGATACCAATGCCCATACTGACCATGGCGAGTACCGTTTGCGGTTCATTAACTTCGCGAATAACAACCGGTGAAAATCCCACCTGTTGGCAAACTCGCTGCAAAAAATCCCAATCAGTGTACACAGGCGGCATTGTGACAAAATACTCGTCACGTAGCGCTTCCAGCGGAATGGCAGAATGTGTCGATAGGTGATGTTCTTCAGGTATCGCTACCAAAAAAGCCGATTTGTGCAAACGTAAGCTGGTGAATCCTTCCGGTGGTTCTGTCGCCATTCGCCAGATTCCGGCATCGAGTTCGCGGCGTTCCAGCAGGGCCATTTGCATTGCGGGCATATTTTCGCGAAACAGAACTTCAACGTTAGGATTTTCTCTCAGGAATCGCCGCATAACCGGACGCATCCGTCCCCACATTGCCGTTCCCACAACGCCGAGTTCAATCCTCCCTGCTTCTCCTCGACCTATTTGTTCAACCCGAGCCAATACATTATTTGCATTCACCAGCAATCGACGCGATTCTTCCATCAAGATTTTGCCCGCGTGTGTCAGTACGACGCTGCGCGAATGGCGAATAAAAAGCTGTGTGCCGAGTTGATGTTCCAGCTCTTTAATATGAATACTGAGCGGAGGCTGAGACATATTTAAACGCGCTGCTGCGCGACCAAAATGTAACTCTTCCGCTACGGCAAGAAAATAACGGAGCAACTTAAGATCTGTTCTATAAACACGTTCCATAATTAAATGCTCCGTATAATAAATACATCGAATTAAATTATCACGGCATAAAGTATTTCACCACCAGATATCCTACATACATAAACACGATGGATAATATACCCGGTAATACATTTGGAACGGGAATAGGTAATCGCACAATTGTAAACAAAGCACCAATGCCAAAACCAACGCCAGAAGAAAATAAAATATCTTTCACTAGTTAACCTTTATCATAAAAGCAGCCCCGAAGATCAGAGCTGCGAATCCTTTTAATGTGTCACTGAACGATGCGTTATCTTTTCAGGGTCATGGTTGTATTTAAACCCAAAGAAGAATATCACTGCGAGGAAAAGAGCATACCCTGCAAACATCAGCCAAATGGTATGCCAGTCTTTCACGCCATCCACCGAGAAGTAATCCACTGCCATGCCGCTCAGAATCGAGCCAACCCATGCGCCGACGCCATTCACCATGGTCATAAAGAGCCCCTGGGCGCTGGCACGAATGCTGGAATCAACTTCCTGTTCGACAAAGACCGAACCAGAAATATTGAAGAAATCGAATGCACAGCCGTAAACAATCATCGACAGCAGCAGCAAAATAAACCCGGTTGGTGATGGATCGCCATAGGCGAAGAAGCCAAAGCGCAGCGTCCAGGCCACCATACTCATCAGCATGACGGTTTTAATGCCGAAACGTTTCAAAAAGAACGGAATCGTCAGAATGAAACCAACTTCAGCCATCTGTGAAACTGACAGCAAAATTGACGGATATTTCACCACGAAGCTATCAGCAAACTCAGGATTACGGGCAAAATCATGCAGGAACGGGTTGCCAAAAACGTTGGTAATTTGCAGTACTGCACCCAGCATCATGGCGAAGAGGAAAAAGATGGCCATACGTGGATTTTTAAACAGCACGAAGGCATCCAGACCCAGCTTGCTGGCAAGCGATGTGGTCGCTTTTTTCTCCGCAACCGGAATCTTCGGCAAAGTCAGCGCATAAATCGACAGCAGCAATGACGCACCGGATGCGATATACAGCTGCAGACTACTCAATTCCAGATGCAGCAGGCTTACTGCCCACATCGCGACAATGAATCCCACCGTACCAAAAACACGAATAGGCGGGAAAGCGGTTACCGGGTCAAGCCCTGCCTGGGCAAGACAGGAATAAGAGACGCTGTTCGATAACGCGATAGTCGGCATAAACGCCATCGCATTGACTAACATCACCCAAAACATCATATCCGGATCAGTTACGGATGCCGCATAAAAGAGTACGCCTGCGCACACCAGATGACACAGCATGTATGCACGTTCTGCGCGCAACCATTTGTCTGCGATGATCCCCATTATACCGGGCATAATAATCGCGGCGATCCCCTTGGAACTGTAGACCATGCCAACATTAGCACCGGTGAAATGAAGAGTATTAATCATGTAAGAACCGAGGGTAACCAGCCAACTCCCCCAAATAAAATATTGCAAAAAGGACATTACCTTTAAGCGCAAAGCGATGCTCATAATCGTTTCCTTGTCGCTGACAGCATCATATGGCCTCCCCCAGTGAGACCGTTTATTGTTGTTTTACTTAGGCAATTTTGCGCAGAAAGCCGCAAATAAGATTAATAAAGTTCTGCTTTGAGAGTTCCGCTGCTGCCAGCGTTTGGGCATGAGAAAGCTTCACGTCACTCAGACCTTCAGCCATATTGGTAATCGCAGAAACGGCAACCACCTTAAGGTCGCAGTGGCGAGCTGAAATCACCTCAGGCACTACAGACATCCCCACGACATCGCCGCCGATAATCTGCATCATGCGAATTTCAGCTGCTGTCTCAAAGTTCGGCCCCGGATACGAGATAAACACACCTTCTGTCAGTGGGAATCCCTCTTCTTTCGCCACTGCCTGTAACAGTGCGCGATAATCCTCATCGTAGGCATTCGCCAGCGAGAAGAAGCGCTCACCAAAACGTTCATCATTAAGACCCACCATCGGCGTTCCCGGCATGGTGTTGATGTGATCTTTCAATGCGACCAGACTGCCCGCCCCCACTTCCGGACGCAGTGAGCCTGCCGCATTAGTGCAGAACAGCAACTCGCAGCCCAGCAACTTAAAAGTGCGGATAGCATCCGTCATGATGGTCATCCCACGACCTTCGTAGAAATGCCCGCGACCTTTCATACACGCCACCGGCACCCCCTGGAGATGGCCCAGCACCAGTTCACCCGCATGACCGTGTACCGTACTGACAGGGAACCCAGGCAACTTTTCGTAGGAAATTGCGACGGCGTTCTCAATCTGATCCGCTAATGAACCCAGACCGGAACCCAAAATAAAGGCTACTCGTGGAGTGAATTCAGGTTTGTAAGCCCGGATAATATCGATACAATACAGTGGATTATGAGAAAATTGAGCCTGAGACATATATATCCTTTTTTTGTAGGGTTTAATCACTCGACTTTTTATAACGAGATTGCCCTGCCTCATACCAATACACTTTTTTCATGTATCCGATAGTTATTCGATATCGATATATTTATATTTTTTCACTATTAATAGGCTGTAAAAACTGTATTGGTACTCTCCATTCCCTTGCATAAACAATATGCCGCTTTTAATCAACTTTTTTATTAAGAAATCAACTAATAATGATCGGCATAGGGAATTATGCTATGAAGAAACATCTTTTAACTCTGACACTCTCTACTGTATTGGCGATACCAACAGTATCCCATGCGGAATTTAAAGGCGGTTTTGCTGATATAGGTGTTCATTACCTTGACTGGACTAGCAGAACCACTGAGAAATCGTCGACCAAATCACACAAAGATGATTTTGGATATCTGGAACTGGAAGGTGGCGCTAACTTTAGTTGGGGAGAAATGTACGGGTTCTTCGACTGGGAAAACTTTTATAATGATCGTCATGATAAACCGGGTAGCGAGCAGCGTTATACTTTTAAAAATACCAACCGTATTTACCTGGGGGACACCGGATTTAATCTCTACTTGCATGCGTATGGCACCTACGGCTCTGCGAATCGCGTGAATTTCCACGACGATATGTTCCTTTACGGTATCGGCTACAATTTCACCGGCAGCGGTTGGTGGTTTAAACCATTCTTTGCTAAGCGTTATACAGATCAAACATATTACACTGGCGACAACGGTTATGTAGCCGGTTGGGTTGCAGGTTACAGCTTTATGTTGGGCAGTGAAAAATTCACCCTCACCAACTGGAACGAGTACGAGTTTGATCGTGATGCCACCTACGCAGCAGGTAACGGCGGCAAAGAAGGCCTGAACGGTGCCGTTGCACTGTGGTGGAATGCAACTTCACACATCACTACGGGGATTCAGTATCGTTATGCGGATGACAAACTGGGCGAAGATTTTTACCAGGATGCGATAATCTACTCCATTAAATTTAATTTCTGATAGTTATCTGCCGGAGCTCTCCCGGCAGATAAAAGTAAGACTAAATTCGATACAAGGGGTCCCCTTCCCTACCAGCCATCAATGCGCGCCCCTGGTCGCGTACCACCTCCCATAATGCTTCAGCGGCGGTGGAAAGTGAACGGTTCTTCCTGCGCGCCAGCATTAACTGGCGTTCCACCACCGGCGTAATGCGCTTTACCACCAGTGGGCTACCTTCAGGTAACGGCAATGCAAGCGCCGGAAGAACGCTGATGCCGATACCAGCAGCTACCATCGGGAACAACGTCGCCGGATGACCAATCTCCTGCACAATATTCGCCTGAATACCGTTGCGCGCCAGCGCTGCGTCAATCAGCGGTCGGCTGTCAACGCCAAGATTATTGGCCGTTTTTCGCCATTTTTAATGTCCGCTATTGGTCATTAA
>NZ_PTRE01000095.1 GCF_002965065.1 Escherichia sp. MOD1-EC7003 | reverse complement strand
TGGACACCACTTTGTCTAATTCGTCAGATTCTGACCAGACGGTTCAGGCTGTACGCTTACCTTCAAACGCCTCTGGCGACATCTTCTCTACCCGCTCGAAGTTTTCCTCAGTACCGTGCAACGCAATCGCCTCCAGCGCTGGTTTTAACGAATCGGGCAAGGTAGACCAGTCAGAAAGGGCAACGCCACGCATATAGCCAAAGCACCACTCCTCAACAATCGTCAGCTCGCTGCCATCGACTTCTCGCAAGCCAAATAACGGCTCAAACTGATCCGGGAATTCGTTCAGACGCTCTGCGGTATCGGCCATATGTTGAAAAGCCAGGTTCATAAAGCGCGTCATCTCTTTCTCTGACGCCCAGCGCGGCACATAGTCAGCCCCACCCCACACGGCAACCAGCCACTGTTCCGGTTCAATCTCTTGCGGAGAACTCAACACCGCCGTCAACAAACCGTCCAGCTCTGCCACATCAAGGATGGCGTGATCAGTGTTGTATTTGGTCAGAATATCGTCCAGCCATTCCAACTCACTTTCGTTTAACGGTCCCGTTTTCATACGCTTTTCCTTGTGGATCTCAACTCGCCAGCACCTATCTTACATGCCGGTCCGTATCAGAGATACTTTTTGGGTGGCTTAGCCAGTGATTAAAATTTAAGGAGGGTGTAACGACAAGTTACAAATACAAAAAAACCACCCGAAGGTGGTTTCACGACATTGCATATTGCTTTGATTTTATTCTTATCTTCCCCATGGTACCCGGAGCGGGACTTGAACCCGCACAGCGCGAACGCCGAGGGATTTTAAATCCCTTGTGTCTACCGATTCCACCATCCGGGCTCGGGAAGAAAGTGGAGGCGCGTTCCGGAGTCGAACCGGACTAGACGGATTTGCAATCCGCTACATAACCGCTTTGTTAACGCGCCAAATTCTTCAAGCCGTTCAGCCAGACATCCGCTTGAGGCCGATGTCTTTTAAACTGGAGCGGGAAACGAGACTCGAACTCGCGACCCCGACCTTGGCAAGGTCGTGCTCTACCAACTGAGCTATTCCCGCATTTATCAAGCAACCAGTTAATCACTTGATTTTATTATCGTCTGGCAATCAGTGCCGCCGTTCGATGCGTTGCATTCTACTTACCTGGCGCGATGAGTCAACGATATTTTTCATCACCTTTGATCGTTTGCTGAAAATTGCGCCGAAACGATCACTGTTCAAGCAAATCTGCACGCGCAGCGCTCAAATATTGCAACATTGACCACAAGGTCAATACCGCAGCCACAAAGAAAAGGGCAATACCGGCGTACTCAACCCACATGTTCGGACGCCACAGCAGCCAGGCCAACGCCACCATCTGGGCAGTGGTTTTCACTTTCCCAATCCAGGAGACAGCCACGCTACTGCGTTTACCCAACTCTGCCATCCATTCGCGCAGGGCAGAAATAATAATTTCACGGGCGATCATCGTTGCCGCCGGTAAGGTCACCCACCAGCTGTGATAATGCTCTGTTACCAACACCATGGCGATAGCCACGAGGACTTTATCTGCTACAGGGTCAAGGAAAGCACCAAACCGGGTACTCTGGTTCCAGCGACGTGCCAGAAAACCATCGAACCAGTCAGTTACCGCCGCGACGCAGAAAATGAGCGCGGCGGCAAACGGCGACCAGGTGACAGGCAGATAAAAGACCAATACAAAGAATGGGATAAGGATGACACGGAACAGTGTAAGCAACGTAGGGATATTAAATTGCATAATGACGGGTAACTATCTGTTGTCAGTAAGATTACCCCTATGTTGCTACAGAGACATCAATGTTTCAACGACCAGAAGATCTTTTCTGCCAGACCTTGCGAAATACCCGGCACTTTTGCAATTTCCTCGACGCTGGCGTTACGTAAACCTTGCAAACCGCCCATATATTTCAACAACATTTGCCGACGTTTTGGCCCGACGCCTTCAATGGTTTCCAGGGAGCTGGTATTTTTGACCTTCGCCCGTTTTTTGCGGTGCCCGCCAATCGCGTGATCGTGTGATTCATCGCGAATATGCTGGATAACATGCAGCGCGGGAGAATCTGGTGGCAGACTGAATCCCTCACCTTCCGGTTCAAAAAACAGCGTTTCCAGCCCAGCCTTACGATCGGCACCTTTGGCTACGCCAAGTAACAACGGATGGTTTTTATCCCATGAAACATCCAGCTCGGCGAAGACATTTTTCGCCTGCGCAAGCTGCCCTTTGCCGCCGTCGATAAGGATAACGTCCGGGATCTTACTCTCGTCGATGGCTTTACCATAACGCCGACGCAGCACCTGATTCATCGCCGCATAATCATCGCCAGGCGTGATGCCAGTAATGTTATAGCGCCGATACTCCGCACGCAGCGGGCCGTTAGCATCAAACACTACACAGGAAGCAACGGTTTGTTCACCCATAGTATGGCTGATGTCAAAGCACTCCATCCGCTTCACTTCCGGTAATTTCAGCACGCTGGCAAGCGCGGTCAGCCGCTGGTGAACGGTAGATTGCTGCGAAAGCTTGCTGGTTAAGGCCGTCGCCGCATTGGTGCGCGCGAGTTTCAGGTAACGCGCCCTGTCGCCGCGAGGTTTGGTTTGAACATTAATCTTGCGTCCCGCCAGTTCTGAAAGGGAGTCGGCGAGCAGCGTTTTATCGCTAAGATTAAAATCGAGCAGGATCTCACCCGGTAAGGTGCGCATCTGGCTGCCTTGTAAATAGAACTGACCTACGAAAGTTTCTACCACCTCGCTCAGTTCCGTACCGCCAGGCACTTTCGGGAAATAGCTGCGGCTACCGAGTACTTTGCCCTGGCGAATGAATAATACGTGGACACAAGCCATGCCCGCATCGAACGCCACGCCAATCACGTCAAGGTCGTCGCCGGTATTGGAGACAAACTGTTTTTCGGTGACGCGTCGCACCGCCTGAATTTGGTCGCGAATACGTGCCGCTTCTTCAAACTCCAGATTCCGACTGGCAGTTTCCATACGGCTAATAAGCTGCGTAAGCACCTGATCATCTTTGCCAGACAAAAACAGGCGCACATACTCGACCTGCTGAGCGTATTCTTCTTCACTCACCAGCCCTTCAACGCACGGCCCCAGACAGCGCCCTATCTGATATTGCAGACACGGACGCGAGCGATTGCGGTAAACACTATTTTCGCACTGGCGAATGGGGAATATCTTTTGCAGTAGCGCCAGTGTTTCACGTACGGCATAGCCATTCGGGAACGGGCCGAAATATTCACCTTTGGCATGCTTTGCACCACGATGCATCGCCAGACGCGGATGGGTATCGCCACTCAGGAAGATAAAAGGATAAGATTTATCATCGCGTAGTAACACGTTGTAACGCGGCTGATAAAGTTTGATGTAGTTATGTTCCAGCAACAGCGCTTCGGTTTCCGTATGAGTAACCGTTACATCAATTTGCTGGATCTGGGCAACCAGGGCTTCGGTTTTGCGCGAAGCGAGGTTGCTACGGAAATAGCTGGAAAGCCGTTTTTTCAGATCTTTCGCTTTGCCGACATAGATAACCGTACCACCAGCATCGTACATGCGATAAACGCCTGGCTGGCTGGTTACGGTTTTTAAAAACGCTTTTGCGTCAAACTGATCACTCACTGACTTGATAATGTCTCCGCATTACACAGACCATGGCGAATTGCCAGATGAGTCAGCTCAACATCGCCATGAATGTTTAGTTTACTGAACATACGATAGCGGTAGCTGTTCACCGTTTTCGGACTGAGATTGAGCTGTTCTGAGATCTCATTGACCTTCTGGCCCTTGGTGATCATCAGCATAATCTGCAATTCACGTTCAGACAAACTGGCAAATGGGCTTTCTGTTTTTTCTGGTTCAATCTGGCTTAACGCCATTTGTTGAGCGATGTCAGAAGCAATGTAACGCTGCCCTGAATAGACAGAACGAATCGCACTCACAACTTCCTGAGGAGCCGCGCCTTTGCTGAGGTAGCCCGCAGCACCGGCCTGCATGACTTTCGCTGGTAAAGGGTTTTCTGTATGGACCGTAAGCATGATGATTTTGACATCAGCTGTGGAACGCGCGATTTTACGCGTCGCCTCAAGACCGCCAATGCCCGGCATACTCATGTCCATTAGCACCACGTCAACGGCATTTGCCCGGCACCACTTAACGGCGTCTTCACCGCACGATGCCTCACCGACGACTTTTATACCCTTTATATCTTCCAGAATGCGTCGTATCCCTGCGCGCACCAGTTCATGGTCATCAACAAGTAGAACGTTGATCAAAGGAATATCTCCAGAAATAGGGATAACGCTACTGATAGTTAGTCATTCGTATATTAGCGGTTTTTATTGCAATTTTGAAACGTTAAAAATGGTGGGTATTCGATTTTTCTCTCATTTTTGTAAATTCGATTGTCCACAGTTATGGTCACGCCCGTCACCAACGGCTTACTGGATCGTTTCACAGTAACCCCTGCGACGAAATGTGACAAAAATTGACTTTATTCAGCAAAAATGAAAATCAGCCCGCTGAATATGTAACATTAATTAACCCGAACAATACGGGCAAAAAACATTCATGATAAAAATATTTATTAGCAATTATATTAATGTAATTTATAGCACTGTTGATATCACGCTCAAAAAACAACCACTGCTATTTTTAGCAAAGCTTATGGTATACTCCGCCGCCTTAACATTTTTCACCGCAAATTTTCATTGCAACATGACGAGGAAAATAAATGAGTACGCCTGATTTTTCTACTGCCGAGAATAATCAAGAACTGGCAAATGAAGTCTCCTGCCTGAAAGCAATGCTGACGCTGATGCTGCAAGCGATGGGACAAGCTGACGCGGGCCGCGTGATGTTAAAGATGGAAAAACAGCTTGCGCTGATCGAAGACGAAACCCAGGCTGCAGTATTTTCCAAAACGGTTAAGCAAATTAAACAAGCCTACCGTCAGTAATATAAAACCGGCTGAGAGCGTTCCTTTCAGCCGGTTTTTGCATCTGGCACCAGAACAGAAAAGAGCTCAAATTAAGCCAGTAGCGGCCGCGTAACAGGCCACCTGCGTCTTATTAGGTGCATTGATTTTTTTCTGCATGTTTTTCTGATGGAAATTGACCGTATTCTCAGAGATTGACAGAATCATCGCTATCTCTGCTGATGTCTTACCTTCTGCCGTCCATTTCAGAATTTCTTTTTCTCGCTTGCTGAAATTCATCTCTGGCGTCAGCACTATTTCATCATTTAAACGCATCAGAGCCAGCAGACTTTCGCGCACCAGTAACTGCATTTTTAATTGCAGTTCATCACTAAGAATGGGTATTTCGCGCGTGCTGCAACGGGAAAAGGACAAAAAGCCCAGCGCCCGGTTTGGCAGCATTAAATACTGAGTGACACCACGGCGTAAACCATGCGCGCGCGCGGCTTCCCATAACGGCTGTGCCTGGCTGAATAAGTCATCATTCCACATTAAATGGCCCTGACTGAAGTTTTCAGGGTTCAGCACCGGATCAATTGCGAGAAAGTTTTTTGCCTGATAATAACTCACCCACGACTCAGGGTAATTGGTGTAGAAAGCCACTTTAGGTCGCGTGAATGGCACCGGGTGGCGAACACATAACGAATAGTAATCGTACTCCAGCTGCTGAGCCTGAGACTCTATTTCATGGTAGACCTCTTCTGCGGCCTCCATCCTCTGAAAACGCAACAGCATCGTGCGACGCCAGCTGAAAAAATCCGTATCCTGCATAGTAAACCACAACGCCCCTGAGAGTTAGTATCATTCATAATGATAATTCAAACTATCACATAAATAAGATTTATATATAATTTATATTATTCAGGTAATGAATTACTTTTGCAAGCTATCGCATTCTCTTATGTTATTAATGAGTTATGCTGTTTTGTTAAGCCATTTTATCACGCTTAAAAGGGTGTATCGCCCCGACGAGTGAATCATAGGGGCTGATTTTTTCTTATTATTGCAGCAGAAACTTCTCGAGGAACTGGCGGGTGCGAGGCTGCTGAGGATCGGCAAATAACGCTTTTGCGGCCCCCTGCTCGACTACCCGCCCCTGGTCCATAAAGATTGCCCTGTCCGCAACATCTCGGGCAAAGCTCATTTCGTGCGTCACAATCACCATCGTACGCTTTTCCTGCGCCAGCTGGCGGATGGTGTTCAGGACTTCGCCCACCAGCTCCGGATCCAGCGCCGACGTTGGCTCGTCAAACAAAATCACTTCAGGACGCATTGCCAGCGCACGCGCAATTGCTACTCGCTGCTGTTGACCGCCAGACAAACGACGTGGATAGCTGGTTTCTTTACCTGCCAGCCCAACTTTCGCCAGCAGCTCTCGAGCGCGCACCGTGGCCTCTTCTTTTGATTCGCCTTTGACGATCACCGGCCCTTCAATAATGTTTTCCAGCACCGTGCGATGCGGAAACAAATTAAAGTTCTGGAAGACAAACCCGACGTGCTGACGCAACTGGCGAATCAGCGACTTTTGCTGACTTAATGAACGTGCGGTATCAATGGTGATATCGCCAACGGTGATGGTTCCCGCTTCCGGCTGTTCCAGCAGATTTATGCTGCGTAGCAACGTGGTTTTACCGGAACCGCTCGGACCGATAATAGCCACTACTTCGCCAGGCTTTACCTCGAGGTCGATACCGTGCAGCACCGTCTGACCGTGGAATTTTTTCACCAGGTTCTTAACTTCAATGGCACTCATTTTGGTTCTCTCTCCTGGCGATTAAGTTGATTCTCAAAATGGTTCTGCAACGTCGATAACACTGTCGCCATGATCCAGTAGATGAGCGAAGCCGCCAGATACATGGTAAACACTTCCAGCGTACGCGAGGTAATCAACTGCGCCTGACGGAACAGCTCCGGCACCTGGATTGTCGCGGCCAGCGATGTATCTTTTACCAGGCTGATAAAGCTGTTCGACAGCGGCGGCAACGCCACCCGCGCCGCCTGTGGCAAAATCGCGCGACGCATGGTCTGCCATGGTGTCATACCAATACTGGCAGCAGCTTCCCACTGACCTTTATCAATAGAAGAAATGGCGGCACGCAGCGTTTCGGCTGCATAGGCGGCAGTGTTCAGCGACAGACCAATCATCGCTGACGGAATGGGATCTAATTCGATGCCAAACTGCGGCAGGCCATAGTAGATCATAAACAGTTGTGCAATGAGCGGCGTACCACGAAAAATAGAGATATAAAAACGCGCCAGCCAGCGCACGGGCCAGATTGGCGACAGGCGCATCAGCGCGAGAATAAACCCTAGCAGTAAGCCAAAAAACATGCCGCCGATGCTGAGTTGCAGCGTATACCCTGCCCCTTTCAGCAGGAACGGCAAGGAATCAATAACCAGTTGTATACTTTCTTGCATGAGCGTTTCCGGAGCTAAACGTGGGGATGATAGGCGAACAGCGCTGGCGCGCCGCCGGTATGAATAAACAGAATCGGCCCTTCATCTTTGAAGCGTTTCTGACTGATACCGTCAATCAGCCCCGCCATCGCTTTTCCGGTATACACAGGATCAAGCAGAATGCCTTCCAGCCGCGCCAGCAATTTCACTGCTTCCGTACCTTCGTCGTTCGGCACGCCGTAGCCAGGTGCAAAATAGTCATCCCAGAGTAAAATTTCCGCTGATGCAGTCAGCTCCAGTTCTTTCGCGATCGCCTGTTGTAGATTAACCACTTTCGGCAATTGATCGGCAACGGAACGCGACACTGTCACGCCAATCAGTTCACTTTCAGGCATGAGGTGTTCCAGCCCAACAGCCAGGCCGGCGTGAGTTCCGGCACTGCCCGATGCGACCACCACCGACGAAATATTAACCGCGCCTTCACACTGTTGGGCGATTTCCAGCGCACTCTCCACATACCCCAGCGCACCTAAAGCATTAGAACCGCCAACCGGAACTACATACGGGCGAAAGCCTTGTGCTTCGACTCGTGTCGCCAGTTCTTCCAGTTGAGCATTGGGGTCGGTCAGTGCATCGCACATTTCAATCTGGGTATTGAACAGATCCAGCAACAAACGATTGCCGTTGGTTAAATAGTTTTCTGCGGTTGTGCCAACAGGATTTTCCAGCAGCGCCACACAGTGCAGACCGAGTTTCGCAGCGACTGCGGCAGTCTGGCGCACGTGGTTAGACTGGATCGCCCCGGCAGTAATCAGGGTATCGGCACCTTCGCGCAGGGCATCTGCTGCGAGAAATTCCAGCTTCCGTAATTTATTGCCGCCCATTGCCATGGGAGTGACATCATCCCGTTTGATGAAAATTTCCCGTCCAAGATAATCAGAAAACCGCGGCAGATATTCGAGCAGTGTTGGCGCGCCGATAAACTCCAGCCGTGGAAAACGGGATAAATTATGCAGTGGCATCACATCCTCCGATGTGTGTTGTTGTGATTTTCTTATTATGCACGCTGAAGACGCTTAAATAAAAAAGGCGCTAATGAAAGCGCCCTTTTTTGTCATTATGCTGATTATTTGGTCACATCAGCACCAAACCATTTTTCAGAAAGGGCTTGCAGAGTGCCGTCTTTTTGCATTTCCGCAATTGCATCATTCACCGCTTTCAGCAAGTCTTCGTTTCCTTTACGCAGCGCCACGCCAGACTCCTGACGGGAGAAGGCTTCACCGGTTACTGCCAGCGTATCGTTAGTTTTCTTCACCAGGTCCAGCGCCGCCAGACGATCAACGAGGATCGCATCGATACGGCCTACGCGCAGATCCTGATATTTGGTCGGGTCATCATCATAAGTACGCACATCGACGCCCTGAACATTCTGACCCAGCCACTCTTCATAGTTGGTGCCCAGACCAACACCCACTTTTTTGCCTTTCAGATCATCTGCCGTTTTAATGGTGCCTTCATTGCCTTTTTTTACCAGCGCCTGAATACCGGAAATGGTGTACGGGGTTGAGAAATCGTATTTTTTCTTGCGCTCGTCAGAAATGGTGACCTGGTTAATCACCACATCAATGCGTTTAGAGTCCAGCGACGCCAGCATACCGTCCCATTTGGTCGGTTTTAATGACGCCTCAACGCCAAGATGTTTTGCCAGCTGTTGGGCAAACTCTACTTCAAAACCGGTTAATTTGCCGTCATCCCCCTGAAAACTGAACGGAGGATAAGTTCCTTCCAGCCCTACCAACAGCGTGCCGCGCTCTTTGACTTTATTAAGCAGACCTTCATCTGCAAAACTTTTAACACTCATGCCCGCAACCAGCGCCACGGCCATCACACCCATCAATGCCTGACGTCCCAGATGTGCTAATTTCATATTCACCCCGAATGTTGTTATGTCTGTTTGCAGTGTAGAGCCATTGTTCGTAAACACAAAAACAACTCCGCTACATCTTATTCTTATTTAATATATATCAGAAGCAGGCAGGAGGATTTCTGCACAAGTCCGGCACACGTTTGACGCTGATGTAACGCGATGCGGTAATTGTCGGTGCTGGTGGTGGGCAGCTAAGGGGCGAGAGTTTCGTCAAGGAAATACGGTACAGGAGCCGTTGCGCCGGATTCTCGACAATGAAAGCAAGATAAAGCAGTTATTACAGATTCGGATGGATGAACTGGCGAGACTGGTCGGTCAGTCATCGATGCAAAAATCGGTGTTAAATGCCTATGGCGATCAGGGCTGCTTTGTGCTGGCTCCGCAGAATAACCTATTTTGAATCTTAACGAGCTGATGGTTCGCGAATAATCCGATTACGGCTACGCTTCTAATGTTCCCCTTGAATGGAGTCGAAGAATGCGTAATCCCACGCTGTTACAATGTTTTCACTGGTATTACCCGGAAGGCGGTAAGCTCTGGCCTGAACTGGCCGAGCGCGCCGACGGTTTTAATGATATTGGTATCAATATGGTCTGGTTGCCGCCCGCCTATAAAGGCGCATCGGGCGGGTATTCGGTCGGCTACGACTCCTATGATTTATTTGATTTAGGCGAGTTTGATCAGAAAGGCAGCATCCCTACTAAATATGGCGATAAAGCACAACTACTGGCTGCCATTGACGCACTGAAACGTAATGACATTGCGGTGTTACTGGACGTGGTAGTCAACCACAAAATGGGCGCGGATGAAAAAGAAGCTATTCGCGTGCAGCGTGTAAATGCTGACGACCGTACGCAAATTGATGAAAAAATCATTGAGTGCGAAGGCTGGACGCGTTACACCTTCCCCGCCCGTGCCGGGCAACACTCACAGTTTATCTGGGATTTCAAGTGTTTTAGTGGTATCGACCATATCGAAAACCCTGATGAAGATGGCATATTTAAAATTGTTAACGACTACACCGGCGAAGGCTGGAACGATCAGGTTGATGATGAACTAGGTAATTTTGACTACTTGATGGGCGAGAATATCGATTTTCGCAATCATGCCGTGACGGAAGAAATTAAATACTGGGCGCGCTGGGTGATGGAACAAACGCAATGCGACGGTTTTCGTCTTGATGCGGTCAAACACATTCCGGCCTGGTTTTATAAAGAGTGGATCGAACACGTACAAGAAGTTGCATCAAAGCCGCTGTTTATTGTGGCAGAATACTGGTCGCACGAAGTTGATAAACTGCAAACGTATATTGATCAGGTGGAAGGCAAAACCATGCTGTTTGATGCGCCGCTGCAGATGAAATTCCATGAAGCATCGCGTATGGGTCGCGACTACAATATGACGCAGATCTTCACTGGTACGCTGGTGGAAGCCGATCCTTTCCACGCCGTAACCCTCGTCGCTAACCACGACACCCAACCATTGCAAGCCCTCGAAGCACCGGTAGAACCGTGGTTTAAACCACTGGCGTATGCCCTAATTTTGTTGCGGGAAAATGGCGTTCCTTCGGTATTCTATCCTGACCTCTATGGCGCACATTACGAAGATGTCGGCGGTGACGGGCAAACCTATCCAATAGATATGCCGATAATCGAACAGCTTGATGAGTTAATTCTCGCCCGTCAGCGTTTCGCCCACGGTGTACAGACGTTATTTTTCGACCATCCGAACTGCATTGCCTTTAGCCGCAGTGGCACCGACGAATATCCCGGCTGCGTAGTGGTCATGTCGAACGGGGATGATGGCGAAAAAACTATTCATCTGGGTGAGAATTACGGCAATAAAACCTGGCGTGATTTTCTGGGGAACCGGCAGGAGAGCGTGGTAACAGACGAAAACGGCAAAGCGACCTTCTTTTGCAACGGAAGCAGCGTCAGCGTGTGGGTTATCGAAGAAGTCATTTAAACCGATTGCTGCTCTTACACACATCGTTACTGCGGACCCGTTCAGGTGCAGGCCCGATAAGCTTGCGCATCGGGCGCTTTTTTTGACATAAAAACGCCCAACTCGAGGGAGATTTCATTACGGCAGCGGCGTCGGTAACGGCGCTTTATCCAGCGCGGCGGCACACTCTACCGTAGGGCGATCCACACGTTCCATCGTCATACCATCGTACTCAATGGTGTTAACGTCACGCTCAACCTCGTACAGCTCACGTTTTACGGTAACGTTGGTGAGATCATCAGACATCAATGTCAACTTACCCGGCACTGCAATCACCCGCTGCCACTGACGGCAATCCAGGGTATCGCCCTCTTTAGTGACAATGAGGCTGCCTATCGCTTCCGGGCTGACCAGCGCACGTTGCGGCCCTTTGGTCTGCCAGTAGCCCGCCAACCAGTCCGGCGCGGAGGTTTTCACGACATTGTTATAGTTTTCGACTTCGGCACAGCCCGCCAGCAACATGAGCGTGCCTGCAATTGCGAGTTTTTTCATCATTCGTCCTGCATGAGAAGAAAAGAGAATTGTGGCATTAAAGCCCTGATGTCGCCAGCCTTTCCAGGTTCAGACAGAAATTTGTTCTAACTATTATTTTTGTGAATTATTACCCCGAAAATAAATTTGTATGGGTATGATTCGCGACTCTTGTTTCAAACCTTCTGAGTTCAGAGGCTACATTCATGTCATGGCAGCAATTCAAACACGCCTGGTTGATTAAATCCTGGGCGCCCCTCCCTGCGGTCATCGCGGTATTTATTTTTCAATGTATTAAGACTCTTCAACAACGCCATTAAGCCACAATAATCTACTTTATTTTTGTCCCATTATTGCCACCGAAAAATTCTAAAACTTCTCAACTGAATTAGTTCTGGTCAGAAGCCATTCAATACTCACATTATCGGAATATTAACCAGCTAACCGCAGCACGTTGCTCGTTGCATACGACAAGCTGCGGTTACGCTGACATATTCACCACATGGTGATAGTCCTTTGCCAGGTAAAATTTTTACTTTTCTTCTTCTGAAAAGAACAATTACACACTTTTTAAATAAGTGCTATTTAATATAATCTCATGATTTTATTATTTATAACCAATTTTTAAAACCATCATTATCAAAATTGTAAAGAGCCCTTATTATAGGTCAAGTCCGGAACAAATATATGCTCCTGCAAGGGCAAATCTTGATCTCTTCCTTGAACAAGAGTATTCATTGCCTTCAGATCTCCATATAATGCTGTGGAATGATGAGGAGACAGCAAAGCATCGACTTTTGATTTCTCATATCCTTTATCTGCTCTGAATTCACCAATTTGTACTTTTAATGAATAAACAAAAAAAAGCCCCCTGATATACTCATCCCTATCCTCTGTTGTCATTCCTTCTCTCAGAACTCCCTTCACCTCATCAGTACCTACATTCAGGACCTCAAACACACTTTCTCTTTTATCCATTAAACCACTTATAAAATCTCTTAGCTCCGGGTAAATGTCATCACGTTCATCATTATTTCTGGCATTTGAATATGCTGCGAACATAACATCCAACTTTGTCTGTAATTCAGGAGTGAGTAAATGATTGTGATTTAGTTCACTTACTGCCTCAGGAACAGAGGGCTGTCCATTACCCGATACATACATCCATGAATAAAGGTTCGCTGACAGATTATTTGTCGGTAACATATAGCGCCTCCATAACAACCAGAATAATCCCATTATATACAACACATCATCATAATATGCCACCTCATATTATTCAAGTTCGGACAGAATACATACGCACTGGTAGTGCATCCAATTAGTAGAGCATGTTTAAACGGCGCGAGCAGCGCCAGAAGTTCGCAGCAGGTTGCATCCGTACCTGGGCTAAACGTATAAGCCAGAATACCGCCTGTTTTGGTGTTGTATGCGTACCAGAGCCTGTGCTGCCGGCTTGCGGGCTTCACAGGTGTAGATGAGCAGACACACGCGATGGCAGTCTCGACAGCGAAACCGGTCACGGCCTTTAGGGTTCTGACCATGACGGTAGACCTGAGCAGACCGACAACGGGGATAATGAACAGTAACGCTGGCCATAAGAAAACCTCAAAAGCGGCTATATACTCTAAATAATTCGAGTCGCAGCACATGCAACTTGAAGTATGACGAGTATACATCAATTCAACTAATTAGAGGCATTACCATCGTTTTTATGGCAATTGCCAATGTTCATTTTGATGAATATCTATTGGTCAGAAAAAATTTATTGATCAGTTCTAAATCGATTAAGCCGGAATCTCTCGATGATATCCTTGGCGATATTCTGAAAAAAGAGACAACGATGACTACGTTTTTAAATATGCCAACGTTATCATTGAGCCGGACCGAATCGAGTATGTTGCGAATGTGGATGGCAGGTCAAGGAACCATTCAAATCTCCGACCAAATAAATATCAAAGCCAAGACCGTTTCATCGCATAAAGGTAATATTAAACGTAAGATCAAAACGAATAATAAACAGGTTATTTACCATGTCGTTCGACTGACGGATAATGTGACTAATGGTATTTTTGTCAACATGCGCTAACATATTCTGGCTGGTGGTTTCCCACCAGTCAGACTGAATAAGATTACTCTGCTTTCTCCACAAAGATACCGTCCTGATGCCCTGCTTCATTAAAGAACCAGATGCCGAGCGGGTAGTCTTCCAGCGAAACCAGGTACATTGTGCCTTCACTAAACTCCTCAACTGCCAGTACCACGCCAGGACGACGCGGACCGCCATCCGTTTTGACTGTTACCCGATCATTCACCTTCATCGTTTTCCTCCTGTGGCTTTGTGCCAGTTTAGAACAATTTCGTTTTTCTGGCAGCGCCAGGCACGCGCGAGTGCCGATTTTCTCGACGGTCTATACTTAAGAGATGCCAGACGGACTTAACGACTGGCAGCAACAACAAAGTAACGGTTGCGAGGAAAGATGATGAAAACCGCAAAAGAGTACAGCGATACCGCAAAACGTGAGGTCAGCGTCGATGTCGATGCCCTGCTGGCGGCGATCAATGAAATTAGCGAAAGCGAAGTTCATCGCAGCCAGAACGATTCAGAACACGTTAGCGTCGATGGACGTGAATATCATACATGGCGTGAATTGGCAGATGCTTTCGAACTGGATATTCATGACTTTAGCGTTTCTGAAGTGAATCGTTGAATGCACAAAAAAAACCCGACCCTGAGGGGGTCGGGATGAAACTTGCTTAAGCAAGAAGCACTTAAAAAATTCGTTACACCAGGAAATCTGATGTGTTCACCACCATATCCGCAATTTTTTTCGCTGACAAGAAAATATTCGCGATATGAATCATTAACGTGACTTATGAATAAAAATGTGATGCGTGTCACACCTTGATAGCTCTGGCGTCAACGGGATCGCTCCCGAAAAAATCATCTTTGATTATTTGTGCTGTTTTAAGAAATATCCTGGTAAGGGGAGTACTGCGCGACCATGCTTTCAATTCAACAACTACTACTGGTTTTTAGCGATCTTGATGGCACCCTGCTGGACAGTCACAGTTATGACTGGCAGCCGGCAGCCCCCTGGCTAACCCGTCTACGCGAAGCGAATGTTCCCGTCATTCTGTGTAGCAGTAAAACATCAGCGGAAATGCTGTACTTGCAAAAAACGTTGGGTCTACAAGGCTTACCACTGATCGCAGAGAATGGCGCTGTGATCCAGCTTGCTGAGCTATGGCAAGATATAAACGGTTTTCCACGCATCATCTCAGGTATTACCCATGGGGAAATCAGCCAGGTTTTAAATACGCTACGCGAGAAAGAACATTTTAAATTCACGACTTTTGATGATGTCGACGATGCAACCATCGCCGAATGGACGGGATTAAGCCGTAGCCAAGCGGCGCTGACGCAGCGGCATGAGGCGTCGGTAACGTTAATCTGGCGCGACAGTGACGAGCGTATGGCACAATTTACCGCTCGTCTGAACGAGCTGGGCTTGCAGTTTATGCAGGGTGCACGCTTCTGGCACGTACTGGATGCTTCTGCCGGAAAGGCTCAGGCCGCCAACGGGATCATCGCGACCTATCAACAATTGTCAGGCAAACGTCCAATCACACTAGGCCTGGGCGATGGGCCAAACGATGCGCCCTTACTGGAGGTAATGGATTACGCGGTAATTGTAAAAGGGCTAAACCGTGAAGGGGTGCATCTGCATCATGAGGATCCGGCCCGTGTCTGGCGAACGCAGCGTGAAGGACCGGAAGGCTGGCGTGAAGGACTGGACCATTTTTTCTCAGTCCATTAAGCGTTATCGCTCGCGAACACTCGATTGCGCCCTGCCTGTTTAGCGAGATAAAGCCGACGGTCAGCCAGTGACTGGAGTTGTTCAAAATCATAATCACCGGTTTCCTCGCTGCTGCTTACCCCCAGCGAGGCACTGATGCGTATCGTCGCACTCTTGGCGATCAACATCTCTTTTTCATTTAACTTCAGGCGAATACGTTCTGCGACCTCCGCGGCCTGCGACAGACTCGCGCCTGGCAGGATCACACAAAACTCCTCGCCACCGACCCGCCCGGCAACATCCTGAGCACGCAAGGAACTGCTAATTAACCCGGCAGCATGTGAAAGAACACGGTCGCCCGCCTGATGACCAAAGCGGTCATTAATCGCTTTAAAATGGTCAAGGTCAACCTGAATGACAGAAAAAGGATGTTGGTGTGTCTGACACAATTTAGCGAGCAGACGGGCTTTCTCGAACAGTGCGCCACGGTTATATAAACGGGTTAAGGTGTCGTGCCACGCCTGCCACTGCAACGAGCTTTGCAGAACATACATGTTGCTGACCATCCGGCGAATGACATACCAGGAGATGAGTAACATGGTGGTAAAGAGCACCCACAGCAGGGTTAATGCAATGCTGATGCTGCCGAAATCGCCGCGCACGCCTTCGCTTAGCGTATGGACGCGCACCAGCACACCGTCAAAATGATCCAGCCGTTCCCAGCTAATATAATGACTGTTCATACGAATGCCGCCCCGCGTGTCATGCTCTATTGCCTGCGCCAGCAAGGCCAGTTCACTAAGATCAAAAATATTCCCTGTCAGATAATCAGGATTGGAAGAGGTCAATATTCTCAGCTTACTGTCATAGAGTTGATATTCGCCATCAAGGTTTTTATCGATGGCGTTTCTTAAAAATTGCTGCATGGTACGCACGGGAATACTCATCCCCAGCACGCCATACCAGTAGTTATCACTGTCTACCGGAACACTGACGGTAACCTGCGGTTCGGTATTGCTGGCGTGCTCTGGCTGCGAGGTGAACCAGCGTACCGCGCGTTGACGATTTTCTCGTTGCGAATGGTTGATAAACCACGGTTGGGTGACATAGCCGTAATAACGCGTTGGGACATTGCGCGTAAACAACGTCGGCTGCGTCGAAACGTAAAATCCGGCACGCGAGACATACATAGCCTGTTCGACCATTGACGAGGAATTGTGCGCCAGTCGCAGCAAGTAACCAACTTCCAGCGCAGCGATAATTTCCTTGTCGAGGCTTTCATTTTCGCGAGACAAGAGATTCCCCTCGCTGACTAATGCATCCGAAACGCCATTGACTGGCAGGGTGCGTCGTCGGTTGATTTCGATTTGCCAGGCGTGATCGTCGCGATGCTGTTCGAACTCAGTTACAGCATTACGCAGAGAGGTGAAATCCAGTGGTGCTACGAGAGCTTCGCGCATTCCATTACGCAAAAAGATCAGTTTGTCGACGTTATACTGCAAATGCTTATCAAGCGCGTTGGCTACGTTTTCCAGATGATTACGCTGGCTGGAGATATAGGCATCTTCCAGCACCACCACTTCACGCCAGGTGAGCAAAGTGGAAAAAAGCAACACCACGATAAAGCAGAGATTGACGACATGACCAGGCCCCAGGCGGCGCGCGAGTTTTTTCAACCAGCTCTGGTTTTCCATTTTTGTCTCGTGCTGCACCCTGACGACTCCCAACTGCTTTTTTATGATTCTGGCATAGCCTGGCGATAGCGTACCGCAAAACAGCGATAATTATATAGTGGTGGCATAATAAGACAGGACCGCGTCGCATCAGACATTCAGTGCATACGCTGGCACACCAGACCGGATGGGGCGATCACGCCGCATCCGGTCTGGTGTTAATGATACCCTTTCAAACGTCTTCCGCAGGACGGCTCCCCTCCCCCGGAACAAGCTCGGTTTCATGAAAGGCTTCCCGCTTGACCCCATAGCCGTCATACCAACGACACTCAACCATACCGCTGGAGTATCCGGTGACAATCATCCGCGGGCCGCCCTCTTTAACCGTAACTTCCTCACTAACCATAAAGCTCATACTCGCCTCCTTTTTTCGAGTGAAACTTGTTCACCTTAGTTGAAGGTGGCGAATATTGCATAATCGCCAGTGCGAGTATTAATGTGCCTGACCGCGCATTTTCGCTACGGCTTTCACTCCCAGCACCACGATACCGCCGATGATAAAACCAAGAATCAGATTTAAAACAGTCGGTAATATCATCGCCACCACTGCGCTTTGCTGCCCGGCAAAATGTTCAATGGCGTGATGCAGCGGCGCAATACCATGTACCACAATGCCGCCACCGACGAGGAACATCGCCAGTGTGCCGACAATCGATAACGCTTTCATCAACCAGGGCGCGATGATCAATAACCCTTTACCCAATGCCTGCATCAACGCGCTGGATTTTTCTGCCAGCCAATACCCCAGGTCATCAATCTTAACAATAACCCCAACCAGACCGTAGACGCCCACGGTCACGACCAGTGCGATGCCTGAAAGCACCAGCACCTGATTAAGCAACGGCGCTTCTGCCACAATCCCCAGCGTGATAGCGACGATTTCCGCTGACAAAATAAAATCGGTACGAATCGCCCCTTTTATTTTGTCCTTTTCAAACTTTAGCGGGTCCTGCACCGCCAGCTTCTCCAGCCGCTGCTGACTCTGCACCGGCTCTTCTTTGTGTTTACGCGCCTCCAGCATGTGCAGCACTTTCTCTACCCCTTCAAAGCAGAGAAACGCACCGCCAATCATCAACAGTGGCGTAATCGCCCAGGGGATAAACGCACTGATAATCAGCGCCAGCGGCACCAGAATCACTTTATTGATCAGCGATCCCTTTGCCACGCCCCAGACCACGGGCAGTTCCCGATTGGCCCGCACACCTGAAACTTGTTGCGCATTGAGCGATAAGTCATCCCCTAATACACCGGCGGTTTTCTTCGCCGCCAATTTGCCCATCACGGAGATATCGTCCAACAGTGTGGCGATATCATCGAGCAACGTCAGTAAACTACTCCCGGCCAAAAGCATTCCCTCTCATTTTTATTGTTGAAGGAATTAAGTATGAAGCAAAAACGGCAGCTCTGATACTTGCTTCACAGGTCAACATTTTTTTAACAACCAAGTGCAATTATATCTCTCGCCAGCCGAATGATTTTCACGTTTACTATGAATCACCTTTTTATTTCTACCGTGAGGGATTATGCGTTTCCGCCAGTTGTTACCGCTTTTTGGCGCGCTATTTGCGTTGTATATCATTTGGGGCTCAACCTATTTTGTCATTCGGATTGGTGTGGAAAGCTGGCCACCGTTAATGATGGCGGGCGTTCGATTCCTGGCCGCCGGTATTTTATTGATGGCATTTTTGCTACTGCGCGGACACAAACTCCCCCCGCTACGTCCGCTGCTTAATGCTGCACTGATTGGCCTGTTATTGCTGGCTGTCGGTAATGGCATGGTAACGGTTGCCGAGCATCAAAACGTTCCTTCCGGCATCGCCGCCGTAGTGGTTGCAACCGTGCCCCTCTTTACCCTCTGCTTCAGCCGCCTGTTTGGCATTAAAACACGCAAACTGGAATGGGTGGGTATCGCCATTGGACTTGCCGGAATCATCATGCTCAATAGTGGTGGTAATTTAAGCGGCAATCCGTGGGGCGCGATTCTGATTTTAATCGGCTCGATTAGCTGGGCGTTCGGCTCAGTTTATGGCTCGCGCATTACCTTGCCTGTAGGGATGATGGCGGGGGCGATTGAGATGCTGGCGGCAGGCGTGGTGTTAATGATCGCGTCGATGATTGCGGGGGAAAAACTGACGGCGATCCCTTCCCTTTCAGGCTTCCTTGCGGTCGGCTATCTGGCGCTGTTTGGTTCGATTATCGCCATCAACGCTTATATGTATTTAATCCGCAATGTCAGTCCGGCTCTCGCCACCAGCTATGCCTACGTTAACCCGGTGGTCGCGGTTTTGCTGGGTACGGGACTGGGCGGCGAAACGTTGTCGAAGATTGAATGGCTGGCGCTCGGCGTAATTGTCTTCGCGGTGGTACTGGTCACGTTGGGAAAATATCTCTTCCCGGCAAAACCCGTTGTTGCGCCAGTTATTCAGGACGTATCAAACGAGTAAATGAATCCCCTGCGTGTCGATCTGCGCGCTGGCACCTTCGCCGCAGATCCACTCTTCCAGACGCTCACTAAGCGCCATATCCGTCAGCTTCTCGCGCCCGCGTAACGCACACTCCCAGACAATCAGTACGCGCCAGCCGAGCGCCTGTAAGCGACTGATATCGCGGCGATCTCGCTCAACATTTTTACCTATCTTCTCCAGCCAGAACTCGGTTCGAGTCGCAGGCACTTTAAACAGATAGCAGTGATGATGGTGCCAGAAGCAGCCGTGGGTAAATATCACGCAGCGATATTCATCAACGACAAAATCCGGGCGTCCGGGCAGGCTGGCGTCCTGAACGCGAAACGCCAGTCCCAGTCCGGTTAACAGACTGGCGAGGCGCTTCTCAATCGCCGTATCACGCGTGGCAATCGCGCGCATATTTTTGCTGCGTGTGGCCTTATCGTGAACGTCGGCCATGTTGTGCCTCTTGCTGACGCAACGCCACCGCCTGTTTGATTTTTGGCTCAAGCCGTTTTGCCACTGCGGCAAAGACCGGCACAACAAGCGAATTACCGAACTGGCGATAGGCCTGAGTGTCCGAAACAGGAATGCAGAATTTCGCTTCTCCCGGCGCTTCAAAACTCATTAAGCGCGCGCATTCACGAGGCGTTAACCGACGTGGGCGATGTTGCTGATTCAGCGGATCATCAAAGTCTTTCTCACCCGTTACCATATCCCAGCCGCGGTCGATTAATATTTTCACGCCATCTTTGTAATAACGAGCAGATAGCGTACGCGTGACGCTTTGCGGATTATTCGGATAAACCATCCCATAACCGAAGCCGTTACTGCGCGCCTGATGTTTTTTCGCATAACGATAGAGGTACTTCCACAGCACCGACGTCAGGATACATATCGCCTCGACCATCGGATCCAGCAGCTGCACCACCAGCGTTTTAACATCATAAATTTGCAGCGGTTTCTCCAGCATTGCCTGTGCGGCATCCCCGGAGCTGTATGAATCGGTTACTGCTATATTTTCCTGCATAGATTTAATCGGCCATCTGAGATGGCCGACAGGTTAACATAATTACTGCCATTTAGAGCCACGCGCTCAGACAGTGGGTGAAAACGTATCAATCACCTTGTGATCGACACCTTCATTCTCCCCTGCCAGTGCGGCACTGAGCTTCGCCATAAACTCTACTAAAAGTCCATACGCGCCCCATTGCCAAAGAGTCGCAACCTTAGCAGTTTTTATTCATAGCGTCTGCTACGTACGGGACGAGGTCGGGTGTACCAGGCAATGCTGCCTAACAATGCCCCGACCAGAGCCATAAATAAAAATCCGACCAGCGCCCCTAACCACTTTCCTGCGGTAGAGCCTAAATCACTTTCAAATCCCGACACGGGGACATCGGGGACCCGGCTCATCACCCAGATGTAACGCGCCATTGCCCAGACGAAATAGCCACACCATGTATAGAAAGCCCACAAAGCTAGTTTGCCACCAGGACTGCGAGAGAGTCTCTCTTCCATCTTTATCGAACCGTATTCCATTTTGAGATAACCCGGAAAATTTAGACTTAGTACTATTATGTGATAAATATCACATTTTTCCACATTAGATGAGCCAGTCAAGACTCAATCATTTTTTAAACAAATAGATAAATTTTGCACAACGGCAGTAATTACAGGAAAAACAGCAGTAAAGATTTATTTTTTATCTTTGGTAAAGGCTTTATTAATTCACATAAAAAATACATTAACACTGAATAAAATTATACCTTTTTTGATTTCTGTGTCATGATAGCCCCGTTATTAGCCTTTTATCGTCTTGTTTATATTTTTGGGCCGGCATGATGCCGGCTTTTTTTATGTCTTCATTAATGTGCGCGCGATCACACCAGACGTTTGGCGCAACAATCATTGATACACTCTATCTTTCCAGACAATCAATAACGCATTGATATATCTTCATAATTTTCATGAATAGTTATATTTGAAATTCATAACCACGAATTATATTAAATACAATAGAAACATTTTGAAATCTTTTAAATACATTTGTTACATGTAATCTTTAAAATAAAATGAACTTCATAGAATAGTATCCAAACGTGCTTTTTTTTTGGATAACGGCACTTATTGATATATTCATGAAGATTATAATCACAAGGGAATACATAATGAAAAGAAAAGTTCTGGCAATGCTGGTCCCGGCGTTATTAGTTGCTGGCGCAGCAAATGCGGCTGAAGTCTATAATAAAGATGGTAATAAACTGGATTTGTACGGAAAAGTAGACGGCCTGCACTACTTCTCTGATGATGCTGGTAATGATGGCGACATGTCATATGCCCGTATCGGTTTCAAAGGTGAAACTCAGATCGCTGACCAGTTCACTGGCTATGGTCAGTGGGAATTTAACATTGGTGCTAACGGCCCTGAAAGCAACAAGGGTAATACCGCAACTCGTCTGGCATTTGCCGGTTTAGGTTTCGGTCAAAATGGTACCTTTGACTATGGTCGTAACTATGGTGTTGTTTATGACGTAGAAGCATGGACCGATATGCTGCCAGAATTTGGTGGCGATACCTATGCGGGTGCCGACAACTTCATGAACGGTCGTGCTAATGGTGTTGCAACCTATCGTAACAATGGCTTCTTTGGTCAGGTTGACGGTCTGAACTTTGCTCTGCAATATCAGGGTAATAATGAAGACGGTGGTCTATTCGGTCAGGAAGGTTCTGGCAATGGTAATGGTCGTAACCTTGCTAAAGAAAATGGCGATGGTTTCGGTATGTCTACGACCTATGACTTCGACTTCGGTTTAAGTCTGGGTGCAGCTTACTCTAACTCTGACCGTACTGATAAGCAGGTTGGAGTTGGTTTAAATGATCGTAACCATAGCAACAGAAGTGCTGGTGGTGAAACCGCTGAAGCATGGACCGTTGGTGCTAAATACGACGCTAATAACGTTTACTTAGCAGCCATGTATGCTGAAACTCGCAATATGACTCCATATGGTGGTGGCGAGTTTGATAATGGTGAATCAAGATTAGCCATCGCTAACAAAACCCAAAACTTTGAAGTTGTTGCTCAGTACCAGTTCGACTTCGGTCTGCGTCCGTCCATCGCTTACCTGCAATCTAAAGGTAAAGATTTAGGTGGCTGGGCACATGATGGTAACGGCGATCCGCGTTACACCAATAAAGATCTGGTTAAATACGTTGACATTGGTGCGACCTACTACTTCAACAAAAACATGTCCACCTATGTTGATTACAAAATCAACCTGCTGGACAACGACGATGACTTCTACGAAGCAAACGGCATCGCTACCGATGATATCGTTGCTGTGGGCTTAGTCTACCAGTTCTAATCAGCCAACACGCCACGGCGTGTTACTGTAGAACATAACACCAGCCTGAGTTCGTCCCTCATTGAACTCAGGCTTTTTTGGGCATTTCATCTCCATCTGTGGCACGCGCAATTGCCAAAGCCTATCGATACGGCACATTACCCTTCTGGCACAATAACATCTACCCGTTACTCTTCCAGCCAACACGCCAAATGCACATTCTTATGAATTAATCCGCAGATCAATATTGCAGAAGATAATGCATTCTTCCCTTCAGAATATTCGCTTAGCCAATATACCAGTCCTGTCTCTGATCTTGATGGCGTGGACTATCCCAAACCATATCGCGGTAAACATAAAATGCTGATGATCGCCGCGGATGGTGTCGCCAGCCTCAACGTTGACAGCGAATATGCAGCAATCTTTGTTCCTGGTGGTCATGGCGCACTTATTGGTTTACCCGAAAGCCAGGACGTGGCTGCGTTTTTTCACGGTTAACACATAGCGTACTAAAGCCATATGTTAATTTCTTTGCGGTAACGTGATACGGAACACATTATGCTTATTTAGATAGTGATACGTAGCACTTCCCCCATGCAATTCGGCAATCGCTTTGACTAAAGAAAGACCAAGTCCCTGACCTACGGAATGACGCGAGTTATCTCCCCGCCAAAATCGACGGAAGAGTTTTTCCGGCTCATTAATTTTCGTTCCAGGGCTGGCGATATCAATGTTAAGAGCGCCGTTGGCATCAAGAAAACTAGTTATATGAATGCGCGATTTTTCTGGAGAATATCGAATAGCGTTAACAATAAGATTCGATAACATTCGTTGCAGTAAAATTTTATCAGCAAATATTTGTTGATTACACTCGACCTTAAAACGAATCTCTTTCTCGTCTGAAAGGTATTCAAGATAGTCTAACAAATTTTCAACTTCCTTATTGAGAGAAAGCGAATCCAGTTTCACCAATACATTGTTTTTATCTGCTCTGGCAAGAAACAGTATATTCTCTGTTAGCCGCGAAATGTTTTCCAGCTCTTCAATGTTTCCGGCAATTGTTTTTTGATATTCAGCGATACTTCTGGTTTGACTGAGCGTAACCTGATTCTGACCAAGTAATGCATTAATGGGCGTTCTAAGTTCATGAGCGAGATCGTCTGCAAATTGGCTTAGGCGCTCAAAATCTTTTACTAAAGCATGGTGCATTTTATTCAATGCCTGCCCAAGAGGTTTTAGTTCTCTCGGTAATACGTTAACCTCAACAGGTTCACGAGCATCGTTATAATTCAATGCTTCAGTTACACCACTCAACTTTTTGATCTCTCGTAATCCCGTTCTGATTAACAGCGGGCTCAATACTGAGCACAATATAATGGCGACAATGCAAATTATAATGCTGTTAATTTTATACTGTTCCAGCATGTTATGTCTTGCTGAAGCCAATTTAGCCACAGTAACCGTTAATGATGGCGAAATTTCATCAATATTAATTCGTAAAGCATCTATCTCTGTATCATTAATAATGCTTCTGTAAATGCCAGCGGCGCTGATTGCCTCAGTCGCAGGTATGTTATTTAACATGCCATCACTGACATTTGTTCGGTTAACAATTTTATTGATGCCATCACCATGAATGATCAAGATATCCTGACTAACATCCATCATCCGGTTAAAGTACACAGGCAAAGTATCTGGATTTACCCCATCGATTAACAACTGCTTGATCTGCGCAGTCCGGTTAATGAGTGTTGTATCATCGCGCCATTTCAATTCACTCGCCAGGCCATCATAGAGAGTCCATACAACTCCAGCACCAGCAACAGACAGCAGTAATATAAAAAGCAAAGTTAAACGGACTGTTATGGATAATCTTTTCATTATTTTTTTACCGCTACAAATGAATACCCCATCCCTCGGATTGTGGCGATTAGCTTTTCAGGAAAAGGATCATCAACTTTTGCGCGGAGCCTGCGAATAGCAACATCCACCGTATTGGTATCACTATCAAAGTTGATTCCCCAAATTTCACTCGCAATAACCGTTCTGGGTATAATTTCGCCAGCTCTGGAGGCCAGTAGCCAAAGTAACTGAAATTCCTTCCGCGTCAGTGTAATACTGATATTGTCTCTGCTCACACTTTGGCTGACAGAGTCCATTCTTAAACCGCTGATTTCTAATATTGAATTCAGAGCATGGTGTTGTCTTAATTGTGCCCGAACCCTTGCCAGCAACTCAGAAAATGAAAAAGGTTTTACCAGATAATCATTTGCCCCACTGTCCAGCCCTCTGACTCTGTCATCGACAGAATCCCTGGCTGTAAGGCAAATAACAGGGGTTTGTTTTGCCGTTCGTAACGTTTGTAAGATCTGCCAGCCATCCATACCCGGAAGCATAATATCCAGAATGATCAATGCATAATCATCCTTAAGCGCAAGATAAAGCCCATCTCTGCCATCAGAAACGGCATCAATGACATAACCTGCTTCTGAAAGCCCCTGCGTTACCCACTCCTGGGTCCTTTGATTATCTTCAATAAGTAGAATTTTCATGAAAATAATATGCCATAAATCATATGTTATAGAAACAGTCTGGTTCATTACAAAATTGTAATGCTTCTGTAAGGTTATCCCAGAAAATTTTTCGCTATCCTCAAAACGCATCCACATGACAAGGATATAAACATGTTAAAGCGTTATTTACTACTCTCGGTAGCAATGGCTGCATTCTCATTACCCTCTTTGGGTTATGCCGCACAACAAAACATTCTTAGCGTGCACATTTTGAACCAGCAAACAGGAAAACCCGCTGCCGATGTGACTGTCACTCTTGAAAAGAAAGCGGTTAATGGCTGGTTACAGCTTAATACCGCCAAAACGGACAAGGATGGTCGAATTAAGGCATTGTGGCCCGAGCAAACTGCAACCACGGGCGATTACCGTGTCGTATTTAAAACTGGAGAATATTTTAAGAAACAAAATCTTGAAAGTTTCTTCCCTGAGATCCCCGTTGAATTTCATATTAATAAAGTGAACGAGCATTATCATGTTCCTTTATTACTCAGCCAATATGGGTATTCAACCTATCGTGGCAGTTAATGCATAAATACGTAAAAGCAGATCTCTGCTACTGTTAGGGAAGATACTCCCTGACATATTAACAGTCTCTTATTAGTTAACGACAAAACAGTGTGATGGCTTATGAAAAAGAATCAATTTTTAAAAGAATCTGATGTTACTGCCGAGTCGGTATTCTTTATGCAGCGTCGGCAGGTGTTAAAAGCACTGGGCATCAGCGCAGCTGCACTTTCGTTGCCTCATGCCGCACATGCTGATCTGCTTAGCTGGTTTAAAGGGAACGATCGTCCCCCCACCCCTGCCGGAAAACCGCTGGAGTTCAGCAAGCCTGCCGCCTGGCAAAATAACCTGCCACTGACGCCAGAAGATAAAGTCTCCGGTTATAACAACTTCTATGAATTCGGGCTGGATAAAGCCGATCCCGCCGCTAATGCTGGTAGCCTAAAAACCGATCCATGGACATTGAAAATCAGCGGCGAAGTAGCAAAACCATTAACGCTCGATCACGATGATTTAACTCGTCGCTTCCCACTGGAAGAGCGTATTTATCGTATGCGCTGCGTGGAAGCGTGGTCGATGGTGGTGCCGTGGATTGGTTTTCCACTGCACAAATTACTGGCGCTTGCCGAACCAACCAGCAATGCGAAGTATGTCGCTTTCGAAACGATTTATGCGCCGGAACAGATGCCAGGCCAGCGGGACCGCTTTATCGGCGGCGGGCTGAAATATCCTTATGTCGAAGGATTGCGTCTCGACGAAGCAATGCATCCGCTCACACTGATGACCGTAGGTGTTTATGGCAAGGCGTTACCGCCACAAAATGGTGCGCCGGTGCGACTGATTGTGCCATGGAAATATGGCTTTAAAGGAATTAAATCGATCGTCAGTATTAAGCTGACCCGTGAGCGTCCACCAACCACCTGGAATCTGGCAGCACCTGACGAATACGGTTTTTACGCCAACGTTAATCCACATGTTGATCACCCGCGCTGGTCACAAGCTACTGAACGATTTATTGGTTCAGGTGGCATCCTCGATGTACAGCGCCAACCAACGCTATTGTTTAATGGTTACGCCGACCAGGTGGCATCGCTGTATCGTGGCCTGGATTTGCGGGAGAATTTCTAAATGCGTCTGACAGCACAACAGGTGACATGGCTGAAAGTTTGCCTGCATCTTGCCGGATTGTTGCCGTTTCTCTGGCTGGCCTGGGCGATCAATCATGGTGGACTGGGGGCCGATCCGGTGAAAGATATTCAGCATTTTACTGGTCGCACTGCACTGAAATTTTTGCTGGCGACTTTGTTAATCACCCCTCTGACGCGTTACGCAAAGCAGCCGTTATTGATACGCACTCGCCGCCTGTTAGGCTTATGGTGCTTTACCTGGGCGACACTGCATTTAGCCAGTTACGCATTGCTGGAGCTGGGTGTGAATAATCTGGCGTTATTAAGTAAGGAGTTAATTACCCGACCTTATTTAACGTTAGGAATTATCAGCTGGGTAATTTTGCTTGCTTTAGCATTCACTTCAACCCAGGCGATGCTACGAAAGCTCGGCAAACACTGGCAACAGTTGCATAACTGCGTCTATCTTGTCGCGATCCTGGCCCCAATACATTATTTGTGGTCAGTGAAGATTATTTCACCACAGCCACTCATCTACGCAGGGCTGGCTGTACTGCTTTTAGCCTTACGGTATAAAAAGTTGCTTTCCCTTTTCAAGCGGTTACACAAGCAGGTTCACAACAAATTATCCATATAACTTCCTGTTGCTGACAAAGTACGCGTTATCCCTGCCGGATGTGGCGCGAGCGCCTTATCCGGCCTACACAGATCGCATCAGGTTATATTTCATTTGTCATCAATCTCAAATCATCGACATAATTTATTTCATTTCAATAAGATAGGTAAATACGTCTGAGAACACTATGCACTCGTTTCCTAAGAGTTGTTGCATTTTGCTTGGTGTTACAATATAACATTACACATCATATACAATAACTCTGGAGGAAACTGTTTTGGCGATTCGTCTTCATAAACCAGCTATTGCTTTAGGCATATTTATTGTCAGCGCTCCTGCCTTTTCGCATGCTCATCACTCACACGGTATCCCCTTAACAGAGGTCGAACAAAAAGCTGCTAACGGTGTTTTTGATGATGCCAATGTACAAAATCGAACGTTCAGTGACTGGGATGGAGTCTGGCAATCCGTTTATCCTTTACTACAAAGTGGCAAACTTGACCCCGTTTTTCAGAAGAAAGCGGATGCAGATAAAACCAAGACATTTGCTGAAGTTAAAGATTATTATCGTAAAGGTTATGCGACAGATATCGAAATGATTGGTATTGAGGACGGCATTGTTGAATTCCATAGAAATAATGAAACAACATCCTGTAAATATGATTACAATGGATACAAAATACTCACCTATAAATCAGGCAAGAAAGGCGTTCGTTACTTATTCGAATGTAAAGATCCTGAAAGCAAAGCACCTAAATATATACAGTTTAGCGATCATATAATTGCACCTCGAAAATCGTCTCATTTTCACATTTTTATGGGTAATGATTCACAGCAATCTTTATTGAATGAAATGGAAAATTGGCCAACATATTATCCATATCAGTTGAGTAGCGAAGAAGTCGTCGAGGAAATGATGTCTCATTGATTCAGTTCCTGCCAGATCAATAGCTAATCAAGTGCTGAATGTCACAGTATCGAACAGAAAACAGTGACGATCTACCCCTACAAGAATATTCTACGATTGTTCTGTTAAGGACAAGCAAGGCAGGAAGTTGGGAGATAAGTCATTGATAAAGTGGCGGAGAGAGGGTCTAATTTTTTAGTGTTCGACAATGCCCACCAAAGTGCTATTTTTCCTTTAAAAACAAAATATTGTCATTATTTTTTTGTTCGGCAGTGTATTGCTACTGTGCAAACAATCAGCTATTTTATGCAGTACCGTATGTATGGCGGGTTGTATGACAGGATTTTGCTATGCCAAAGAAGGCCAAGGAACTCTCAGGACTCGTCGTATCACGATTAAAATCCGAAGGTATGTATGCCGTAGGTGGTGTGGATGGTTTATACCTTCGCATCCGAAATCAGTCCCGTGCATGGGTTCTTTGCGTGGCTATGGGAACCCGAATCAACAATCTCGGTAGAACAGTTCCAAGACGTTTGAATATGGGGCTTGGCCCCTACCCGGAAGTCTCCTTAGCCGAAGCGCGTGACAAAGCGCGTGAGCTACGTAAACAAATCCGTAATGGTATTAATCCCCTTCAAGAAAAACACGAGCAAAAAGCCCGGCAGGAAATACTGGACCGGAAGAAAAAGACCTTTGCCGAATGTTGTGAAGAAGTGCTGGAAGTCAAAGACAGTGAGATGAAGAACAAAAAACATCTCGCGCAATGGCGTTCCACACTGGAGACCTATGCCTACCCTTTCATTGGCAAAAAGGCCGTTAGTGAAATCACCAAAGTTGATCTTCTGGCAATACTGGAACCTATCTGGTTAACCAAGAATGAAACTGCCAGCCGTCTACGTGGACGTATTGAAACAGTGATTGATTACGCCAAGGCCAAAGAATACTTTGAAGGTGATAATCCTGCTGCATGGAAAGGTATGCTGAAACCTTTGTTGCCTCAGCCAAGTAAAGTTCAGGTCACCAAACACCATGCGGCCCTTCCCTATAACCAGCTCGGCTCCTTTATGAAAGAACTACGTGAACGAAGCGGCGTTTCGCCTCGTGCGCTTGAGTTTGCCATACTGACCGCAGCACGCTCAGGTGAAATTCGTGGTGCCGAGTGGTCAGAGATCGATCTTGAAGGTAAAACATGGACCATACCCGCCAGTCGAATGAAAGCAGCGAAAGAGCATCGGGTTCCATTGTCTGATGCTGCTGTTGCCCTGTTAAAAGCTTTACCACGCTTTAAGGGTATAAATTTTGTATTCCCTGCCACCCGGAAGGGACAACTCTCGGATACTGCTTTACTGGCAGTCCTAAAGCGAATGGGATACACCGATTTAACGCAGCATGGGTTCAGATCAACATTCCGTGATTGGGCTGGTGAAACGACCAACTACCCGCGTGAGGTAATTGAACATGCGTTAGCTCACCAGTTGGCAGATAAGGCCGAGGCAGCGTATCAACGTGGGACGTTATGGCCTAAGCGGGTGGCATTGATGGATGAGTGGTCGGGGTATTGTGCAATCAACATCTGAACAACTTATGAAGGAATTTCATCAAGGGAGTATGTTAAGCAAAATTGAGGAGACAACTTACCCAATGCCACTCGTGATTGGAGACCAATCCATTGAATTTACTTATTAAACGCAGTAAGATCTTCTTTATTTAATTGATTGTTAATATAAAACTATTATCAATAAAATATTTAATCCAATCTTACAAAATTAAGGACTGAGATAACGATGGATAAGGAGATACCATTCCCACAAGATGAATATGGTTTATCAAAGGATAGAGCAGCAGATGTTCGTAGAGCTTTTCATTATCAAGATACGGTTGGCGCACAACTTCTAATCGGTTCTTTACAAGATAACAGCTATGTAGAAATATGGTTCGAGCATTATGAAGACATAATTGCAGTAAAAGAAAATGGCCTGATTGATGTCTATCAAGTTAAGACAAAGTCTTCTGAATCAAAGTGGAAATCAAACGATAAATCAGTTATAGATTCAATTAATCGATTTTGTGATTTAGAGAAAAAATATAGCAAGTCCGTCAGAAAATATTTCTTTTATTCTAATAATGATGTATATATCCCACAGTCATCCTCAAACAGCGTTGATGATATAATACGTAGTCCTCTAAGCATAAAAGATTTGATTATCAACGAAAAAGTTGATGCGGAAATAGGACCTTTATTAAATAAATGGATAGATAGAATCCAACAGCCATTTGCGATTATAAAGGCTGTGTTAGCTAAAATGGAATTTATAAAAGGAAAATCGCTTACGGGATTTCAATATGAAGTTGCCGCTGAACTCTCAACCTTACCTAAAATTAATGCACTTCCACAACACGTAGTAAAAGATATAAGTGATAATTTATTAACCATTATTAATAGAGCTAATTCCTTAGATACATCTGCTATTGAATTATATCTATCTATAACAACGACAAATGGGCTAAGTGAAAATCAAAATATAAATAAGAGAGTCACCATTAATGAAGCGAGAAAAGTTGTATACAAATTACCAAAAAATATATTTTATAAGAAAATTAAATCATCCTTAGTTGCTGTTTCTATTATTGTAATACTTTCTTTTCTCGCGTTCTACAATTTAAAACCTGAAAGTTTACTAGAACGCTCTATTCGAATACTTAAATCAGCAAAAGACACATCGATTCCTCCAGAGTTCGATGAGGCTGTTTCTGCAATACGAAATAATAAATTTCCTCTTGATAATATAGATCTATCCGGCGCTAACTTTCAATGTAAAGATCTGTCCAGTTTAACATTACGCCGTGGTATTTTTATAGGCATTAGAGGAACCGGTGTTAATTTTGACAGTTCAAATTTATATTTGGCGCAATTTGGACGCTTCAGTGAACTTAATGCAAGCTCATTTAAAAATGCACTAATGGACGAATCCAATTTTGAAAATGCAAATATGATAGGTTCGTCATTGAATAATACAATTGCTCGTTCAGCAAATTTTAAAAATGCGACTCTGAATGGGGCTAATTTATCTAACGGTGATTTCACTGGTTCTGATTTTAGTAAAGTTAACTTTACACAAGCAGAACTTAATTCAACTAATATGAGATATACAATACTAACAGAGGCGAATCTTCAAGATGTAAATGTATCAAATGCAGATTTGAGAGACACAATTGGATTAGATCAAAAAATGTTAGACAAAACATGCTTTTCACCTAAAAACCCGCCTATTGTATCAGCACCATTAATAATTAATGCTCGCAGTTGTTATAATAGTGAATCTAAACACAAGGAACGTCAGATAATGCAACACGCCCTAAAAGTTGTTGGAATGATGTCAATTTTGAATGGATTCTGCGATAAAGGGAAAGTGATTGACCGACCACCTGATATTCCGAGCAGACCAGATCTAAACATAGAAATACCCATATCGTCGATATGATATATAAAAACCGTCCTTGCTTTCATTTAAAAAAAATTAAGTAAGGGGCCATCGCCCCTTGTCATTCAAAAACATAATGTTTCAATCGTTCACACGAAGATAAATCTTTTATCGACATGCATATATATTCCTTATACTACTGGTACAATGTGTATTTTTTACACCGCTACAGGTTTGTTGATCATATTCAGATATTAATGTTCCTGATAAATAAGCAACCCTCGGATCGTATATAGACCCCGGACAAGAACATACCCCTGTATCACTGTTAGGTATCGTACATTTACCTTGTATCGTAATAAAAATACCTTTCAGGCCATCACCGCTTGCTGTCTGCCATTTTCCATTAACACACGATAACACTCTACCTGTACTGTCTCGCCCCACCAGACCATTAGGCGTACATTTCGCATTTAATGTTGCCTGACCGTTCAGGTGGAGATATTCACCTGCCTTGATTCTGCCTGTTGATTCAATTGTCCCATTAGATTTTATCGTTCCGGCGGTAAGATTACCTGACGCATAGATATTACCCGCGTTGTTCATGTAAGCTTTAACTGCTTTCCCTGTTCCAACACCAACAGTTCCAGACGCATACAAGTCATAGGTGCGAACACCTCCGGCCCATCCTGACGGTAGATCGTTGGGATTGAGTCCGTTGGTGGCTATACGTCCTCCGAACTTCGCCAGACCTGTTGTTGATAGCGTATTCAAATAGGTATCGGATTTTACTTTCAGGTTGTTGTTAATATTTACAGGACCATTAAGGGTAGAGGTTCCACCCACAGTCAGATCTGACGCAACAGACGCATTACCCGTTGTCTTAAGTGCTCCGGTTGTTGTTGTCCCTGATGCCGTCATATCTTTGATGTTTTTGATGCTCTTACCACCAAGATTCAGATCACCCGTCATCGGCAACGTTCCATCACGGCGCAAATAAACAGAATACATAGAAGAGTTATAGCCTACGCGGTAGGCCAGCAATCCACCGTCAGTAATATTGCTGTAGTTCCCTGAACTCTCACTCCACTGACCACCATAGCCAGAAGCGATCTTGGTGCTTCTGCTCATACCACCATCAACACCAGCTGCCTGAACAGCTTTACCCAGCAGATCATAGCGAATACGACCACCTTCTTCCCACGGGCTGGCGGTTGTTATAAGGCCGTTAATGACGTAATCCGGCGCTGTTCCTGAACGCTTTAACACAATCTTGTAGGATGCTTTTTGCGCGTTAGTTCCTGTATAGCCTACAGGCAACAGCCCTTCATTAATCAACGTCTGGTAAGTGATTTCACAACCATTAGCCGTACAGGTTCTTGGCCCCGGATCGCTGCTTTGGTTGTTGGATGATGACAGTGTGGAAATCTTGTCATAGCGAATACTGATATAGCGGTTAACAGCTTCACCAAGCTGTTTAATCTGTGTTCCGACATTTTCCGCCATAACCGTTTCCTGATTGTTTCTCATATCCTGAAACTTCATAAAAGCGATAAGTGTTCCAATACCTAACACAATACTGACTTCCAGTAAGGTAAATCCTTTATTCTTTATCATAATTATCTCCCTGTTTTAGCAATGGCCAACGCCCTCTTCATTAAATAGACGTGAAAACTAATGTATTACTTGTGGCGTTATTACAGGCCGCTGCCGTAGCTGCCACATCGAGTGTTCCTCCTGCGGCTTTAACAACCTTGGTTCCAACCGTGGTAATGTAGAAATTACCTGCTGCCGCTGTCGCAATCTTCACACATTCCGCTGCGGGCACATTATCGTATGTGATAGTGAAAGAAGAGCCAGCCGCTGATGATGGTCCTGTCGCTGTAGCAGCCAGCGTCACATTACCTTTAAAGGCATTGATGGGTTTAGCTGCCGTTCCTGACCCACTTAACATATTGTCGGGGAATATTTTTGCCTGAACTGATCCTACCCACCAATAGTGGACACGGGACTAAGTGAGTAAACTCTCAATCAGAGGTGACTC
>NZ_PTRE01000094.1 GCF_002965065.1 Escherichia sp. MOD1-EC7003 | reverse complement strand
ATGACAGAGGAATGCCAGGCGATGGCGTAATTGATATTGCCTCTATTCGCCAGTTGGTTGAAAACGCCGGGTTTAATGGATTTATCGAATTAGAAATATTTTCTTCATCCTGGTGGGAAAAGAATATCAACCAAATATTGGACAAGAGTATTAACGGGCTTTCTTATTATTGTTAAGCGTTATTTTATATTTTTCGCTCTCAAAAACAGTTTGTTATTTAACTTTACACGTTACGAAAAGTTATGAATGAATAACATGTTAATACGCTAAATATCTTTCAGGGAATTGCGAGCATCAGATATTTATGATCAACATAGGGATTGACACATGAGCAAAATTAATTCTGCAGAAACGCTGGTCGCCGGTATTAAAGATGGCGCAACAATCGCCATTAGCGGTAATGGCGGTGGGATGGTTGAAGCCGATTATTTACTACAAGCGCTGGAAACACGGTTTCTGGAAACCGGGCATCCATGTAACCTTACGCTTATACATTCATTAGGCGTAGGAGACCGAGAACAAAAAGGCAGCAACCGTTTTGCTCATAAAGGGATGCTAAAACGCGTCATTGCGGGGCATTTCACGTGGTCCCCTAAAATGCAGGCGTTGGTTAAGAATAATGAGATCGAGGCTTATTGCTTTCCAAGTGGCGTTATCCAGACATTATTACGTGAAATAGGCGCTGGTCGCCCAGGACTGTTCACTCATGTCGGGGTTGGAACTTTTATTGATCCACGTAATGGAGGTGGGAAATCTAACTCGCGCACGACAGAAGATCTGGTCGAGCTAATTGAAATTGATGGGGAAACAAAGTTGCGTTATCGCCCATTTAAAGTTGATTACGCAATTGTGCGTGGTACTTATGCTGACCCACGTGGAAATATTAGCCTGGAAGAAGAAGCCGTCGATCTGGATTGCAACTCTATAGCACTGGCTGCCCATAATAGTGGCGGTAAAGTCTTTGTGCAGGTCCGTGACATTCTTGAAACAGGTGCTATTGAGCCCAGACGAGTAAAAATACCCGGTATTTTAGTCGATGGCGTCGTGGAATACAGAGAGCAACAACAAACATACCTGGGGGGTTATGATCTTTCTATCAGCGGCCAGCATCGTCGTCTATGTTCTCAAAACTCTATTGAACTGGTTTCACACCCAATACGTCGATTAATTGCACGACGAGCAGCACGCGAGTTAGTCGCCGGTGCATCTACAAACTTTGGCTTTGGCATGCCTGGAGGGATCCCTGGTATTGCTCTACGTGAAGGAGTCCCTTTTGATACCCTTTGGCTCAGCGTGGAACAAGGTGTACATAACGGCATGATGCTGGATGATGCGCTGTTTGGCTGTGCTCGCAATGCTGACGCGATAATTCCTTCTCTTGAGCAGTTTGATTTTTATAGTGGTGGTGGTGCCGATATAACTTTCCTCGGTATGGGGGAAATGGATCAGTATGGAAACGTCAATGTTTCCCATCTCAATAATAACCTTATCGGACCTGGCGGTTTTATCGAAATTGCACAGAATGCCCATAAAGTGGTGTTCTGCGGCACATTTGATGCCAAGGGTAGCAAAATAAACGTCACAAATGCGGGCCTGGAAATCATTCAATCCGGTCAGGTAGCAAAACTTGTTTCAGAAGTTGAAAAGATAACGTTCAGTGGAGAATATGCGCAACAGCGTAAACAGGATGTGTTGTACATCACCGAGCGCGCTGTATTCCAGTTAACGCCACAGGGTGTGGAACTGGTTGAGGTCGCCCCTGGCGTAGACATTGACCGCGACATTCTGCCGTTCATGGCCTTCCGTCCGATTATCAATCAGCCGCGCCTGATGGAAAGTCGCTTGTTTACGCCGATGGAGGACGAATGAGCCAGCTTGATGAGGCCATCCTTGATGCGCTGACGCACGTCACTTTCCCTAAGGGGTTTATGCCCGCAGAGCCAACGTCAATTGTCACCGTTGAGGATGTTGATTACCCGATCTGGCAAGTTGATGCGCTGGTCGTTGGTAGCGGCGCTGCAGGATTACGTGCGGCGGTTGAACTGAAACGTCGCCAGCAAAATGTGCTGATCGCCACCGCCGGGTTATATATGGGAACGTCGGCCTGCTCTGGTTCCGATAAACAGACATTGTTTACCGCCGCCACTGCGGGTAGTGGTGACAACTTTGCCAAACTGGCCGAGGCACTGGCGAGCGGAGGTGCGATGGATCACGACACCGCTTATGTTGAAGCGGTTGGTTCCCTGCATACTCTTGGCGGGCTGCAATATCTTGGTCTGGAATTACCAGAAGATCGCTATGGCGCGATTCTCCGTTATCAAACTGACCATGACGAAGCCGGACGTGCGACCTCCTGTGGGCCACGGACTTCCCGCCTGATGGTGAAAGTATTGCTGGAAGAAGTGCAGCGCCTCGCTATCCCAATGTTGACCAGTGCAACGGTGATTAAACTGCTGCATCAGCGCAGAGAGAATGGCGAAGATCGCGTCGCGGGGGCAATCCTCGCTACCGGTTCCCGCGCCCATAACCCGTGGGGGCTGGCAATTGTGACTGCCCCTAATGTGGTACTGGCAACAGGCGGGCCTGGCGAACTCTATCGCGACAGTGTTTATCCGCATAAATGCTTCGGATCGCTGGGGCTGGCGCTGGAAGAAGGTATAACGTTAACGAATCTGACCGAAAGCCAGTTTGGTATAGGCACGCCGCGTAGCACGTTCCCGTGGAATTTATCCGGTACTTATGTACAGGTGCTCCCATATATCTATTCCGTAGATGCTGAGGGCAACGAGTATAACTTCCTCGCGGATTACTATCGTACTACCCAGGAACTGGCTTCAAACATCTTCCGTAAAGGCTATCAGTGGCCGTTCCACGCCACTCGGGTAATAGATTTTGGCTCCAGCTTGTTAGATATGGCGGTGGCGCAAGAGCAGCACCATGGTCGTCGGGTGTTTATGGACTTCAATCGCAATCCTGAAGCGGTGCCTGGCGATTTGCCATTCTCATTAGATCGACTGGACGACGACGTTCGCGCGTATCTGGAAAATAACAACGCTCTGGCGCAATCGCCCATCGAACGGCTACAACGGATGAATCCGCTGTCTATCTCGCTGTATAAAATGCATGGTTACGATCTCACCACGCAGCCATTGCAGTTTGCCATGAATAATCAGCACATGAATGGCGGCATTGAAGTCGATATCTGGGGGCAAACGTCACTGCCCGGTTGTTTTGCGGTGGGAGAAGTAGCCGGAACTCACGGTGTTACCCGACCAGGCGGTGCGGCGTTGAATGCCGGACAGGTTTTTGCCGTGCGTCTGGCGCGCTTTATTGGTTGCACACAAAAGCAGTCTGTTGAGGGTGATGTCGCGCAGCTGGTGGCCGCGCCTCTGAATACAGTCAGAGAGGTTATCACTCAGGCACTGGCAAACGAGAATGGAATGGCGCTGGTAACGGTGAAAGAAAAAATCCAGGCGCGAATGTCTGATTACGCGGGATTTATTTGTCATGCCGATAAAGTTCGTCACGCCACCCGTGACGCCCTACTGTTAAGTGAGTATGTGCACCAACATGGTTTGACCATCAACCATGTTGGTGAAATTGCCGAGCTATTTATGTGGCGGCATATGGCGCTGACCTCTGCCGCCGTATTGACACAATTGACGCATTATATTGACGCAGGTGGCGGCAGTCGTGGGGCGCGGATAATTATTGATTACTATGGGGAAGGACTACCACAAACTCGACAGGGTGCAATAGAAGAATGGCGTTTTAGGTTGGAGTCTGAAAACGAAAGAGAATCACGAGCAACGATTCAGCTTAACAATGGAGAATTTATAATAACTAGACATAAAATACGTCAAACAAGCAACTTCAAAAATAATTATTTTGAAAAAAATTGGCCGGAGTTTCTCCTTGGGGATATCTATATAAAATAAATATTTTTAAATCCGTAGCTATCAAATAAATATTTTATGATTTGCAAAGTTCACACATTTACATTGTGAGTATTTTCTATTGATAATATCAAAGGTTTAATCATGAAAAAAATCAAGCACTATAGGTGGCATATTATTGTCTTAATATGCTTCATCACTGTAATTAACTATTTGGACAGAACAGCATTAGGCGTGGCCGCTCCCACAATAATGCAAACGATGGGAATAACTAAAGAGCAATATTCATGGGTTGTCAGTGCATTCCAGTTAGCATATACAATTGGACAACCTGTAATGGGATTCTTTATTGACCTTATCGGTCTGAAATTTAGCTTTTTCATTTGTATTATAATCTGGGGACTTGCCACTATGGGGCACGCATTAGCGGGGTCCTGGCAAGGTCTGGCCTTTATGCGTGGCCTGATGGGGGTAAGTGAAGCCTCCGTCTTTCCCGCAGGGATAAAGACAGTATCGACGTGGTTTCCTGCTAAAGAACGCGGTATTGCTGCGGGATTCTTCAACACGGGTACATCTCTTGGTGCCATGCTTGCTCCACCGCTTATTGCCTGGTGCATAATGTTCCATAGTTGGCAATTCGCATTTCTGGTTTCAGGTTGTCTGGCATTATTTGCGGCAGTAATGTGGTTTATCTTTTATAAAGACCCTAAAGATGCCAAAGGACTTTCTGACGAAGAAAGACACTATATAGAATCAGGGCAAGAAAAACATCTTGATTCTAATAAAACTAAAAAAGCAACTATCCTTCATGTTATTAAAAAGCGCAATTTCTGGGGTATTGGCATCACTCGTTTCCTGGCCGAACCGGCTTGGGGAACAATCAACTTCTGGGTTCCAATATTCTTCGTTGAGACATTGCATTTCAGTTTAAAAGATATAGCAATGTTTATCTGGCTCCCATTTTTATTAGGTGATTTAGGTTGTTTATCTAGCGGTTTTATCGCTAAGTTTTTCCACGATCGCGGAGTTAGTCTTCTTAATGCACGAAGAATTACATTCACATTCGCTGCAACAACGATGATGTCGATTGGTTTGGTTAGTATCGTCACTAATCCGTACATTGCTGTATTACTCATTAGTATTGGCGCATTCTCACATCAATGCTTATCTACTGTGGTTGCCACTATGGGGGCCGATCTTTTTGAAAAAGAAGAAGTCGCAACAGTCGTTGGATTATCGGGAGGGTGTGGATATACAGGGCAACTGATATTTAATATATTCATTGGTGTATTCGTTGCTGCAATTGGCTTCTCGACATTCTTTGTGATACTTGCCTTCCTGGATATTATTGGCGCCATTATTTTATGGTCTGTAATTAGGCCACCGAAACTTGTTGAACAAACAAATTTAGCAATACAGTCGTAGTTTTTATTTTTCACCTATAGAATTGCAAATGAAAAAAATAAAGGAAATACCATGTCTAAAACAGAAATTATTCTTCCTTCAGGAAGAGAACTTACGCCAGGAGAATATGGTTATGCCAATCTGGAACCAGGCGATCACTACCAAACACCCGGTCTTAACGTAACAGAGTCACAAGTTATTGCTTTTGCTGGTATTAGCGGTGATTTTTTCGATGTCCATATGGATGATGAATTTGCAAGGGAAAAAGGATTTCCAGGACGCATTGCCCACGGTCTGTTAGGTTTAGCATTGACGGACGGCCTGAAGAACCGTTCTATTGTACGTTTACGTGCAGTTGCTACATTAAACTGGAACTGGTCATTCTGTGCACCATTATTACCAGGGGATCATATTCATGCCGTTATTACAGTGGTTAAAAAACGCCCCACCAAACGTGAAGACCGAGGTATTGTGACTTTTGCCTTACAATTGTTTAACCAACATGGAAAGATAATTCAGCAAGGAGAAACCCTGCTGATGATGATGCAATAATCTGAGTTTGAAATACGTACCAACGAGTATGCTGGTACGTATTTCTTCATAAACGTACTGTTATGCTTTCTATCCCTTATTACGTAAGTGGTCATCGGTATTCGACACAAGAATATTAAAAACAATCCTGGACCAGAGTTCTTTAAGATCTGTATTAGTCTGTGCGCCATGCCTGATAAGAACATCGGCTAATTCGAGATAACTGACACGCTAAGCAACTTGCGATTTATGAAGGGAACGTCTGTTTCTGCGGTTTTATCACTTAAAAAAGCAAAACGCCGACCTAAGGTCGGCGTTTTTACGTCTCGTTGAATAACGAATTATTCAGCTACTACGTTTACGATCACTTTCGCGAATACTTCGCTGTGAACCTGGAAGCTCACTTCGTGTTCGCCAGTGGTACGCAGAACGCCGTTCGGCAGACGAACTTCGCTCTTAGCCACTTCAACGCCAGCTGCAGTTACAGCATCAGCGATGTCGCGAGTACCGATGGAACCGAACAGTTTACCTTCGTCGCCAGCTTTAGACGCGATGGTAACAGTTTCCAGTGCATTGATTTTCTCAGCGCGAGCATTAGCTGCTGCCAGAACTTCAGCCAGTTTAGCTTCCAGTTCAGCGCGACGTGCTTCGAAGAATTCAATGTTTTTCTTGGTAGCTGGAACAGCTTTACCCTGCGGTACCAGGAAGTTACGAGCATAGCCCGCTTTAACGTTTACCTGATCACCCAGGCTACCCAGGTTTGCTACTTTATCAAGCAGAATAACTTGCATTACCTTATCCTCTCAAAGTCGTATTAATGGACCGTGACCGATTACTGATGGCGATCAGTGTACGGCAGCAGGGACAGGTAGCGAGCGCGTTTGATAGCGCGAGCCAGCTGACGCTGGTATTTTGCACGGGTACCGGTGATACGGCTTGGGACAATCTTACCGCTTTCGGTGATGTAGTTTTTCAGCGTAGCGATATCTTTATAGTCGATCTCTTGAACGCCTTCCGCGGTGAAACGGCAGAACTTGCGACGACGGAAATAACGTGCCATATGGCTAGTCTCCAGAATCTATCAATTCAATCTGCTCGGCATGCAAAACCATTTTGCTCAGTCCGTTCTTTGCCTTGTGGCATGAAATGAACCCCTGAACGGTTATGCGACTGCCGACCGTTATACTGTGAGTAATGGCCTGGTTTTCGTGTCCGCTAATAATAACGGGCATTTGGCACCACGCCTGCCGGTGAAAACCGGCTTCCTCCTGCACAGAACGATGCTCAAGCACGAACTGGCAGTGAGGAATTCCTGATGGACTGACCTTTCGAAGGGGAGTCCTGCACACGGTGCCGGACAACACCAGACGGTTGGTCATCAGAAATTACTCTTCAGAATCCCCAGCTTCAGCATCATCAGCGGTTTCGTTTGCGAAATCATCGCGACGCTCACGGCGCTCGTCTTTCGCTTTAACCATCGGAGATGCTTCGGTAACAGCGTGCTTGGTACGCATAACCATGCTGCGGATAACGGCATCGTTGAAGCGGAAGGTAGTTTCCAGCTCATCGATCACTTCCTGCGGCGCTTCAACGTTCATCAGAACGTAGTGAGCTTTGTGCAGTTTGTTGATCGGGTAAGCCAGCTGACGGCGGCCCCAGTCTTCCAGACGGTGGATCTTGCCTTCTGCACCAGTGATGGCAGCAGTGTAGCGCTCGATCATGCCCGGAACCTGTTCGCTCTGGTCAGGATGGACCATAAAAACGATTTCGTAATGACGCATCGAATTGCTCCTTACGGATTATTCAGCCTCCTGTCTGGGTCAGCCGAATCCCGGGGAGGCAAGGAACGTGTTAAAGGTCGGCTGAAAAATGACGCGTTATAGTACTGACATCCCCCGCTAAACTCAAGGCCAGCCGACAAATAAATCTCATCCTTCACCAAATCGTACTAACACGCTGATTTGAAGTTCATCACACTTCATCATGGTGTTTTTTTGAACAACTGCATCAGAAATGGTCACCATCCACTTCTTTATCATTGATTAAAATTAAATCAGAAGATCACCGCAGAGGAGAGCACACGAAGACAGCCGTCGAGGAGGTATCTATGTTCAGCCGTGTTTTAGCCCTTCTGGCTGTGCTTTTGCTAAGTGCAAATACATGGGCAGCCATTGAAATTAATAACCACCAGGCCAGAAATATGGACGACGTACAGAGCTTAGGCGTGATTTATATCAACCATAACTTTGCCACTGAAAGTGAAGCACGTCAGGCATTAAATGAAGAGACAGATGCGCAGGGCGCAACGTACTACCACGTGATTCTGATGCGGGAACCGGGGAGTAACGGCAATATGCACGCCAGCGCGGATATTTATCGCTAACACCAGGTATAACCAACGAAACATTGCCATAGTTTGCTTTGCCCCCTTCGCAGGGGGCTTTTTTTGAAAAACGGCTGCGGAATTAGACCAGTTATCTCCCGAAGAAGGAAATTTCCGCAGCGCGTGTTTTACTTCTGCCCGTAATAAGCGTTAGGACCGTGCTTACGCATGAAGTGTTTATTCATCAGGAAGCTGTCGATATGATTCAGTTGTGGGTTAATGCTGCGCGCAATCCACGCCATTTTCGCCACTTCTTCCATCACCACCGCGTTATGCACCGCATCGTGGGCATCTTTCCCCCAGGCGAACGGTCCGTGCTGATACACCACAATTCCCGGCGTATGCAGCGGCTCGGCGTCACCCAGCGTTTCGATAATCACTTTGCCGGTGTTCAGTTCGTACTCACCCTGCACCTCTTCTTCGCTTAATCCGCGCGTACACGGGATATCACCAAAGAAGTAGTCAGCATGCGTGGTGCCTAACGCCGGGATCGCCAGCCCCGCCTGCGCCCATGCGGTAGCATGAGTGGAGTGGGTATGGACAATGCCGCCAAGCGACGGATACCGACGGTAGAGTTCGAGATGCGTAGCGGTGTCGGAAGATGGGCGATACTCCCCTTCCACCACCTTGCCGCTCATATCGACCACTACCATATCGTCTGCTTTCATGGTTTCGTAAGCGACACCGCTGGGCTTGATCACCACCAGCCCGCGTTCGCGGTCGATGGCACTGACGTTACCCCAGGTAAAGGTCACCAGCCCGTAGCGCAGCAAATCCATATTGGCTTCAAATACCTGCTGTTTTAGCGTTTTCATTATGCCGCCTCCACCATGCCTGCTTTGGCCATGCGCGCTTTCACCCAATCACGCGCTTTCGCCACTTCTGCAGCCGGGTCTTCTGCCGTTTCGCTCCACATCTCAATCAGGTACGGCCCGCAATAGCCACTCTGTTTGAGCGTTTCGAAACAACGTTCGAAATCCACTACACCTTCGCCAAACGGCACGTTCTTGAAGACGCCGGGTTTGGTGTCTTTGACGTGGACAGCGACGATATGCCCTATTCCAGCCTGCAATTCCATCTGTACGTCGTTATCCCACGCCGACAGGTTGCCGATATCCGGATAAAGCTGGAACCACGGATTATTGAGATAGTGGGCATAGCCCAGCGCCTTGCTGATGGAGTTCATCAATGGGTAATCCATGATCTCCATTGCCAGCGTCACCTGCGCGCGGCTTGCCATCTCAACACTCTCTTTCAGGCCGTCACGGAAACGACGACGCGTTTCGTTATTGGCTTCCTGATAGTAAACGTCATAACCCGCCAGTTGGATCACACGAATGCCAACGTCCTGGGCGAACTGGATAGCTTTACGCATAATCTCCAGCCCCTGCACCCGCACTGCGTCATCTTCGCTGCCCAGCGGGAAACGACGATGAGCAGAAAGGCACATGGACGGTACGCGCACGCCAGTTTCAACAATCGCGTTGACCAGTGCCAGACGCTGCTCGCGGCTCCAGTCGAGGCGCGACAGGCGCTCGTCTGTTTCATCCACCGACATCTCGACAAAATCGAAACCTAACGTTTTTGCCAGTTGCAGTCTTTCCAGCCAGCACTCCCCGGCGGGGAGCGCTTTTTCATAGATGCCAAGCGGGATTTGTTTGGACAACATATCCGCTCCTTAGCCCCACAGTTCGGCGATGGAACGTTTGAACTGGCGTGCGGCTTCCACCGGAGAAGCGGCATCACGGATGCTGCGACCCGCGATAAACACATGAATCGGAATGCCTTTGAACAGCGGCAGATCTTCCAGCGCCAGGCCACCGGTGACGGTCACTTTAAAGCCCATATCAGAAAGACGTTTGATCGCGGTGATATCTGCTTCGCCCCACGCCACGCCTGCGGCCTGCGCGTCACGGCTGCGGTGATAAACCACCTGCCCAATGCCTGCGTCGCGCCACTGCTGCGCCTGTTCCCAGGTCCAGTAGCCGGTCAATTCGATCTGCACGTCGCCGTTAAACTCTTTTGCCACATCCAGTGCGCCTTTGGCGGTGTTGATATCGGCACAGCAAATCACGGTCACCCAGTCAGCGTTGGCTTCGAAGCACATACGAGAAAGGATTTTGCCCGCATCGGCAATTTTGGCGTCGGCCAGCACGATTTTGTGCGGGTAAAGCGCTTTCAGGTCACGAACCGCACGCACGCCTTCGCCTACGCACAGAATGGTGCCCACTTCGATAATGTCGACTTCTTCAGCAATCAGGCGAGTGGTTTCGTATGCGCTGTCCATAGTCTGGTTGTCCAGCGCGACTTGCAACATGGGTAATGACATCTTCAATTCCTTCTTAAGCTGCCGCGTTGGTGCGGTCAATGAGATCCAGTACTTCCTGCTCGGTACGGCAGGCGCGTAAACGGTCGAAATTCTCTTCATCTTCAAACAGATTGACGATCTGCATGATGCCCACTTCCTGGTGAGTGTTGGCATCGACCGCAGCCATGGTGATGAGGATATCCACCGGATCGTTATCTTCGTGGTTGAACTCCAGCGGCTTTTTCAGCGTGACCAGAGAGAAGCCGGTTTTCTTAACGCCCTCTTCCGGACGCCCGTGCGGCATCGCCAGCCCCGGTGCAATAACGAAATAAGGGCCAAACTGTTCAACACCATCCAGAATCGCCTGGTAGTAACGCGGCTCGACAACATCTGCCGCCACCAGCAGATCAACGCCGATTTTCACCGCGTCCTGCCAGGTTTCAGCTTCGGCTTGCAGACGGATGGATTTATTTTCAGCCAGCGAATCACGTAATTTCATGGCGAGTCCTTACTTCACGTCCTGCGGGAAATGTTCTTTGATCACTTCCAGCAGTTTCGGGCCAAAGTCAGCCGGAGAGAGCATGTTGCGCACGCCAACCACGTATTTGTTACCGGTCACGGTGATTTCGCCCGCGATGTGCGTAGAAGCGATGATGATATCTGCACCGTTCAACTCGCTTTTGTATTCGCCAACCGCGCAGCTGTTTACCGTGTGGTCAATGTTTGATTGGGTTAAAAACTGGTCCACTTTCATCTTCATGATCATGGAACTGCCTTGTCCGTTGCCACACACAGCCAGAATACGTACGGTCATAATCAAAACTCCTTATTAAGCAGACCGTTCTGCCAGTTGTTTTTCTGCATCTTCTTCTGCGCGCAGCGCGCGGCCAGCGAAGAACATATAAGCCAGTGCAATTACAATGATGACGGCCATAAAGGCGATACCGATGGAGAAGAAGCCCTGCATCATCGGCGGTGCCAGAATCGACCAGTCCGCCATGCCCATCCAGGCACTCATACCGGTGAGTTTCACCGCCCAGACGCAACCAAAGATTTCGATCATCCCCATCACCAGACAAATCTTCAGCGCAGCACGCCAGCCGCCAAAGTGGTTAGCGAACACGCCGATAGTCGCGTTAGAGAAGAACATCGGGATAAAGCCCGGAATAATCAGGATCGAGGAACCGCAGGCGACCAGGATGCCAACAGCAATCAGCTGACCAATGGTGCCCCACATAAAGCCCCAGACCACGGCGTTCGGCGCGAAGCTATAGATAGCCGCACAGTCAATCGCCAGAACCGCACCAGGAATCAGGCGCTGGGAAATACCGTTAAACGCTTCAGAGAGTTCTGCCACAAACATGCGCACGCCCTGAGTGATGATGAAAATCGCCACCGCAAAGGAGAAACCGGTTTGCAGGATGTAGACCGTCCAGTGCACTTTGCCCGCCATCGCCTGTACGGTGTCGATACCGAAGGAGAGCAGAATGGCACCAAAGAAGATGGTCATCACAATCGCCGTGGAGACGATGTTGTCGTGGAAAATGTTCAGCCAGCCAGGCAGTTTGAGGTCTTCAACGCTTTCTTCTTTTTTGCCGAGGAACGGCGCGACTTTATAAGCAATCCATGATGCAAACTGCTGCTGGTGACCGATGGAGAAACCGCAGCCGTCCGTCACTTCCTGAGTCGGCTTGTACATCATGTTGGAGGTAATGCCCCAGTAGAGCGAAACCAGAATCGCAGTACAGATAATGGTCGTCCACATGGAGTAGCCGAAGATAAACAACGTAACAGCAATCAGCCCCGCCTGCTGGAACATGATGTGGCCGGTCAGCATGATGGTACGAATACCGGTAATGCGACGCAGCAGCACGTAACAGATGTTCAGCGCCAGCGCTAACAACACGGCGTAACCCACCCAGCTATAGGCATCACCCATGCGGTCGATGGTTGCCATCATTGATGCGTAAGTATCAGAAATTGCGCCGTTGATGCCGTAAACCTCGGACATTTTCGCCACCACCGGTTTGAAGGTGCTGGTGAGGATGCCGGACCCTGCCTGCAACAACATGAAACCAATAATGGTTTTAATTGTTCCTTTAATAATAACGCTGACACTTTTGCGCAGTAGGATGTACCCCAGACAGGTCACAATACCCAGCAACAACGGGGCATTGGTCATGACCTGATTAAAAAACACGGTAAAGATGTTGTAGAGGATCTCCATAACGATCTCCTGAAGAAGAGGTAACCGGGTATTCCGCACACCCGGAATGTTGTGCACTCACTCTAATTTTCAAAAGTAATCACAACAAGATTATTTATGATTAAATGTGACGCGACCCGCAAATAATTCCACATAGAGAGTGTGGGATTCGCATAAAAAAACAATTATTCATTTAAATTCATTTTGTTAATTGAATTAAATATTCCATTAAATCTTTCCACACTCCAAATCCACAACAACTCCTCTGGCAAAAAGTCAAAAAATGGTCATTGCCTTCCTGAAAAAATAGTGTCAGGATTAATCAAAACCAATCATACATTGATTCGAATTGAACTATCATGAAGGTAAATGGCGATGAGTAAAGTGAAAAGTATCACCCGTGAATCCTGGATCCTGAGCACTTTCCCGGAGTGGGGTAGCTGGCTGAATGAAGAAATTGAACAAGAGCAGGTCGCCCCTGGCACATTTGCGATGTGGTGGCTTGGCTGCACCGGGATCTGGTTGAAATCGGAAGGTGGCACCAACGTTTGCGTTGATTTCTGGTGCGGCACTGGCAAACAAAGTCACGGTAACCCGTTAATGAAACAGGGCCACCAGATGCAGCGTATGGCGGGCGTGAAAAAACTGCAACCAAACCTGCGCACCACCCCGTTTGTTCTTGATCCGTTTGCGATTCGCCAGATCGACGCAGTACTGGCGACTCACGATCACAACGATCATATCGACGTCAACGTTGCTGCTGCCGTGATGCAGAACTGCGCTGATGACGTACCGTTTATTGGGCCGAAAACCTGCGTGGATTTGTGGATTGGCTGGGGCGTGCCGAAAGAGCGTTGCATCGTAGTCAAACCGGGCGATGTTGTAAAAGTGAAAGACATTGAAATTCATGCGCTTGACGCTTTTGACCGTACTGCACTGATCACCCTGCCTGCCGATCAAAAAGCGGCTGGCGTACTGCCGGACGGCATGGACGATCGCGCGGTGAACTATCTGTTCAAAACCCCTGGTGGAACCCTGTATCACAGCGGTGACTCCCACTACTCTAACTACTATGCGAAGCACGGTAACGAGTATCAGATCGACGTGGCGTTAGGATCGTACGGTGAGAACCCACGCGGTATTACCGACAAAATGACCAGCGCCGATATACTGCGTATGGGTGAAGCCCTGAATGCGAAAGTGGTGATCCCGTTCCACCACGACATCTGGTCAAACTTCCAGGCCGATCCGCAAGAGATCCGCGTGCTGTGGGAGATGAAAAAAGATCGTTTGAAATATGGCTTCAAGCCGTTTATCTGGCAGGTGGGCGGCAAATTTACCTGGCCGCTGGATAAAGACAACTTCGAGTACCACTATCCGCGTGGTTTCGATGATTGCTTCACTATTGAACCGGATCTGCCGTTCAAGTCATTCCTGTAATCTGTCGTTTATACCGGATAGCGTGGAGAAGTTCGCGCTATCCGGCGTAGTATTTCCTGGCTATTTCAAATATCATCTAAAAAAATCAAATTTTATCGGAATAGCTCATGACTGAAGCACAAAGACATCAAATCCTCCTGGAAATGCTCGCACAATTGGGCTTCGTGACCGTTGAGAAAGTTGTTGAGCGTCTGGGAATTTCGCCTGCCACTGCGCGACGCGATATCAATAAACTTGACGAAAGCGGCAAACTGAAAAAAGTGCGCAATGGCGCAGAAGCGATTACCCAACAGCGACCGCGTTGGACGCCAATGAATCTGCATCAGGCACAGAACCATGATGAAAAAGTACGTATCACTAAAGCAGCCTCGCAACTGGTTAATCCTGGCGAAAGCGTAGTCATCAACTGCGGCTCCACCGCGTTTCTGCTTGGGCGGGAAATGTGTGGCAAGCCAGTGCAAATCATCACCAATTATCTACCGCTGGCAAACTACCTGATCGATCAGGAGCATGACAGCGTGATTATCATGGGCGGTCAATACAACAAAAGCCAGTCCATCACCTTAAGCCCACAGGGCAGCGAAAACAGTCTCTATGCCGGGCACTGGATGTTTACCAGCGGTAAAGGACTGACCGCAGAAGGGTTGTATAAAACCGATATGCTGACAGCAATGGCAGAGCAGAAGATGTTGAGCGTGGTAGGGAAACTGGTGGTACTGGTTGATAGCAGTAAGATTGGCGAACGTGCGGGAATGCTTTTTAGCCGTGCCGATCAAATCGATATGCTGATCACCGGCAAAAATGCTAACCCGGAAATCCTGCAACAACTGGAAGCGCAGGGGGTCAGCATTCTGCGTGTTTAAAGATGCTGGTGGAAAAACGTCACGGCAACATCTAACGCCTCAGGCGTAATGCGGTGACGCACACCTGACTGCCATAAACAGGCTAACTGTTTATCCCGTCCTGCCTCGCTTAAGGCCTGCTGCAAACGTAGTGATTCGTCGGCAGGCACGACGTCATCGTCGAGACCATGCCACAGCAGTAGAGGTCTGTCCCCAAGTTGTTCCAGGTGGTTTGTCGCCTCCCACTCTGCCAGTGGCGCGATAATGTTATTAAATTCAATCTGCTGTGTTGCCGTTTCAGGTGTCAGCGGTGAAAACAGTGAACGGGCGAGCGATGTAAAATAGCCCGATCCCATCATGCTGGCGGTACATTTCACCGCGGGGTGGCGAGCGGTAACTCCCAGTGCCGTCATCGCGCCCATCGATGCACCACCGATTGCCAGACGGTCATCAAGCAGCCAGTTTTCTTCGGCTATTGCCGCACGTAAAGTAGTGAATTCCTGCATACTTTGTAGCAAGATTTGCCAAAATTGATTTAACCGCCGCGCTGTGTCGCCACTAAAACGGCTACCGTGATCGGGCGCATCCGGCATGATCACCCGCAAACCAGCCTGCGCCAGCGCAACGGCAAAATAGCTATACACCAGACTGGACGAAGTAAAACCGTGATAAAAAATCACGCACGGTAACGGGGTATCTTTTTGCCCGGCAGGATAAGCATGAAGAACGGGAATATCTGCCAGCACGCGCGAGTCTATTTCAATCATCTGTCTCTCCTTTTTGTCTGGTATGACATGAAGAAATCCTTAGCACAAGTTTCTGCTGGCGGTATTAGTTCATAATGTTGAGATGTGGGTTACGCTTTCGTCACGTTTTCATTCGAAAATCGCGTACCAGGTAACAATTCGGGAACATTCCCCCAAAGTTAAATAAATAAGGCACTACACTATGGTTAGCAGGAAACGTAATAGCATTATTTATCGGTTTGCCAGTTTATTATTGGTATTGATGTTAAGTGCCTGTAGCGCACTGCAAGGTACGCCACAGCCAGCACCGCCAGTAATGGACCATCCGCAAGAGATTCGCCGCGACCAGACGCAAGGATTACAGCGAATAGGTAGCGTAAGCACGATGGTTCGGGGTTCTCCGGATGACGCATTAGCAGAAATCAGAGCGAAAGCTGCCGCTGCAAAAGCTGATTATTACGTTGTCGTCATGGTGGACGAAACCATCGTGACAGGACAGTGGTATTCACAAGCCATTTTGTATCGTAAATAAATCAGACAACTTACATAGTCAGCTTTACATTGCTTTGCGTCCCTATGCGTTTACTTGTGCACAATAAATTACCGGCTGGAAGCTCGGGCGTTTATTACCGCGATGGAATGCCCTGCAACATGTGGGGAAACGAAAAATGGAGCTGACGATGAAACAATTACTTGCCTCACCCTCGCTGCAATTAGTGACTTATCCTGCGAGCGCCACGGCACAGTCTGCAGAATTCGCCAGTGCTGACTGCGTGACGGGCCTGAATGAAATAGGTCAGATCTCGGTTAGCAATATTTCAGGGGATCCGCAGGACGTGGAACGTATCGTGGCGTTAAAGGCCGATGAACAAGGTGCATCATGGTACCGCATTATTACCATGTATGAAGACCAGCAACCTGATAACTGGCGCGTACAGGCGATACTGTATGCGTGAGTGTCATCAACAGCAAATGAACAATGCCGGATGCGGCGCTATCGCCTTATCCGGCCTACAATTTTCACATATTTCATTTAGTTAATCGAAACCAGCGTCACATCAGTCGTATACGCTTACAAACACACGCCCCCCGTGGTCTGCGCCAGCACCAGATGCGCATCGCTTTACGGCACCGAGAAAAACCATTTATGTCCCACCAGCCGATAAGAGCCATCGTCCAGACGCTCTGCCCGGGTGGTGTTGCTCATGACATCGGAACCGCCCTGCTTTTCCGTCATTCCCATGCCAATCAACAAGCCACGTTTTTGCCCGCCTGGCAATAAATGGGAATCGTAGCGATCGCTCAGCAGTGGCGTGGTCCAGTCCTGAAACGGCGCGGGTAACATCTGTAACAGCAATGGCGTGGCGGCAAAGGTCATGGTTATCGGACATAACGACCCTGCCTCAACCTGTGCGTGCAACATAAAACGCGCGGCACGCGCCACAAATGCGCCGGAGCGAGCGTCTTCTTCCCAGGCCAGATTGTGCACCCGATTGGTACATAGCGCCTGCATCAGCAGGTGCCAGGCGGGGTGAAAACGCACATCGTCCAGACGCTGCCCCTGGGCATCGTAGCGCAATAATTCAGGTGGATTCACATTCGCCAGCCTCCCCAGCTCCAGGGATTCAGCCGTTCCTAACTGCTGACCAATACTGGCGAGAAAATCGCTATCCCAACCAGCACCTTCACGCGTTACCGCTTCGCAGAACGCGCCATCAGACAGGTATAAGTTGCTGTTATTTAATGGTATAGGTTGATTAAAAACGGTATGAGTTTGCCAGTGCACTGTGTCTCCCTCCATCAATGGCAGTCACCATTAGTATGGTCACTGCCATGGATTCCTGACAGAAAGAGATTGCTAAAACATTCTTAGCCAGCAATGTAATGCGGAACGAAACGTGAGGTGTCTTTGGTGATCAGCGTATTATCTTCACGGATCCCCATTCCGCACGCTTCGTCATCGACAATCCAGCTACCGATGAGTGTGTAGCTATCGCCAAATCGCGGCAGAGGTTGAAACGCCTGGTAGATCATCGGTTCATCGGCATAATCACCATCAGCGTGGTCAACGACGTTATTCTGGCCGTCGAAAATGGTGACGTTGCCGCCCTCGCGTGAGTAGATCGGTTTACGCACATAGCTTTCGCCAGCGGCAATTTGCGGTTTTTCGCCATCGAACCAGGATGCAAGAAGATTAGGATGACCAGGGAAGAAGCGCCAAAGCAGCGGCATTAACCCTTTGTTGCTCAAGATGCTTTTCCATAACGGCTCCACCCATTGCTCGCGGCGCTTGCGCAGCAGCGGACCGTTATCGTCACGCATCATCCACTCCAGCGGATATAACTTAAATGCACGCTGGATGACATTATCATCAAGATCGGTCAGTACGCCGCCGACGCCCAAACCGAGATCTTCAATGTAGATAAACCGCGACTCCTGCCCTGCCTGCTGGGCGCAGTCCTGCAAGTACAGCACGGTACTCCTGTCTTCGTCGGTGTCCTGACAGCAGCAAAAATAAAACGGCTCCCGACTATAAAGCTCGCTAAAGCGTGAAATCAGGCGTTCCTGAATGGCATTGTACTGATCGGCATCACGCGGAATAATGCCGCTGCGCCGGGCATCTTCCAGCCACAACCACTGGAAATAAGCCGACTCATACAACGAGGTCGGCGTATCAGCGTTGTACTCCAGCAGCTTCACCGGCGCATTGCCACACCAGGCAAAATCCATCCGGCCATACAGAGAAGGATCGCGGGCGCGCCAGCTTTCAGCAATCACATCCCAGTACAGTGGAGGGATCGCCAGTTGCGTCAGGATCTCTTCGTCTTTAACCGCACGCTCTACCACCTCAAGGCACATCTGATGCAGTTCCGCAGTCGGTTTTTCGATCTGCTCTTCAATCTGGCGCAGAGTAAAGCGGTAAGACCGGCTCTCATCCCAATAAATTTCATTATCGATGATATGAAAGTCGAAACCGTTGTCAGCGGCGATCTGGTCCAGATCCCGCCGTACAGGAACGTTGTGTCTTAACATGATTAGCCTCCCCAATGCCCACGGGCGCTGGAAGAACGGCCATAGCCGCCGCGAGAAACGGTTGACTCTTTTCTGGTGGTGAATCCACCCGAAGAGTAAGACTCTTTTTTGCCAGAACCGGAGCGCCAGGAGTAATCACCGGAAGTGTTGCGCCAGACGGGGCGGGAAGCAAATGAGGATCCACCGCTGTTATAGACGAACGGCTCATCGCGATCTTTACGAATAACCCGGCTTAACAAAAATCCAGAAACGACCGGGATCCAACTCTGTTCAACATTGTCGTAGTAGCAATTTTCGTACTTAGACTGACAATTCTGCTGAGTCATATTCTTTGGAACATCGGCATAAAATGCCGCTTTGGCGTTGTTCCAGCCATGAGCACAGATGTCTGAATTATTACCGTCATCAATACAATCCTGTACTGTCGAGTAAAACGTTCCGTCGCCGTCGTTATCGACATCGCTACTTTCACCCCATCCTTTGACCACTAAAAAAGCGGCACCACTCATTAGCGCCAACGTTAAATATTTTTGTGCGTAGCGATTGCGACGTGGTTCAAAAGGATTATGCGGTCTACCAATGCGACTGATCGCTCCGTGACCAATTTTACTGTTATTTCTTGATTTGCTTTTTCTGGCCATGATCATCCATTACCACGTCATACAAGCTGCATTAAAAATACCGCCAGCCAGCGCGGCGGTTCCCATAAACAATCCTGCTGCGGTATTGTGATTAATAATTTTTTCGCTTAATGCGGGCATATAAAGTCTGACACCAGCAAAAACGAGTAACTGAATCACCAGTGCGATCCCACCCCAGGCGAAATAATCTGGAATGCTCACCGCATTGATTGCCGCACTGGATAACGGGAGCACATAACCCAACAATGTGCCGCTGAACGCCAGTGACGCCGCGGTATTATTGTTTTTGATTAACTGCCATTCGTTGTGCGGTGTTATTTTGGAGTAGATAAATAAAAAAATAATCACCATCGCCACGCCAATAAAGAAATAGGTGTCAACGCCAAGATTATTGGCCGTTTTTCGCCATTTTTAATGTCCGCTATTGGTCATTAA
>NZ_PTRE01000093.1 GCF_002965065.1 Escherichia sp. MOD1-EC7003 | reverse complement strand
AGTCTACTGGCGACGCTGAGTACAATTGTACTGTGTCTTATTGGCTATCATGCTGAAAACAAAGGATTACATCTGAGATATCAGGCCAACAGCATTAAAACACGGCGGGTAATCTCGTATCTGACATTAGCGGAGAATGTCTTACGACACTCCCCGCTAATTTTAAGACGAACAGTGCTAAGCACAGTTCTTAATCATCTCGCCAAAACCTACCAGAATATGGTGTTGGTTTATTAGCGCTGATTTATGGGGATCCCTCAGCGCGTTAGCGGGGATAAACCGACAGGCGCAAGGTCAGCCAGTTTCAGCATTCGGAGTTCCCCGCGTTAGCGGGGATAAACCGTGAGGTGGCAAAAATATCAGGTGTGTACGCCAAGAGTTCCCCGCGTTAGCGGGGATAAACCGAGTTCGCCCACGAACGATCGGCGCAGTGGGGGGATAACCATTCAGCTATGTTCAGGCTGGACAGTTTCCCGCCCGGTCTTCCTCACTTACGCATTCGACCAGCTCTGGATCGAATCCGCATTCCCCAGCTCACCATGCATCACTTCATACGATTTTTTCAGGATCACATCAGTATGTTTGGTTAGGTCTTTGAAAATGCCTTTATTCATCGCGTCGTAGCGTTTGGCATTGCTCTCAACAGGCATAAAGATATCTTTCACGCGAACCATTTTGTCGACAGCCGTTGCGTAATCCGGGTATAGCCCCAGACCAACCGCCGTATTAATGGCTGCCCCCAGACTTGCGCAGCCATTAATGACGTTACGGCGTGCCGGAAGGTTGAATACATCGGCAAAAATCTGCATAAACAGATCGCTGTTCGAACCACCGCCAGTAATGATCACATGCTTCGCAAAGTGATTCATTTCATTACACATATTGTCGTAATTATTCTTCAGCGTCAGGGCCACGCTTTCCAGTATCGAACGATATATCCATGCATAATCCATGCTGGAATCAAAGCCGATCATAATCCCGCGTTTGTACGGTTCCCACGGATTGGTCAGCCAGTCCAGCACCGTCATCAGACCATTACAGCCCGGCGGCACACTAGAGGCTTTTTTGTTGAGCAAATCTTCCGGCGAAAGATCTTGCGCCCTGGCATCCTGAATTAACGACTCGCCTAACATGTCGCGTAGCCAGCTCACCGTCCACATGCCTTTTCGAATACCGTAACCTTCATACAGCAATGTTTCCGGAATCGAAGACATAATTGGCCAGTACGCTACCGGATCTTTCGGCAGTGCTTTGCCGTTCATCATCAACGCGATGTAAGTGCCAAGAGAAATTACTGCCGTTTCATCATCCAATAACCCGGCTCCCAGTGCTTCTACCGGTTTATCACTGGTGGTACAAACAATTGGCAGCCCAACCGGGAAATGTGTCGCCAGCGCGGCTTGTGGTGTGATATGCCCAAGAACGGTGCCCGGCATTTGCACATCAAAAAGCATCTGGCGGGGGATATTAAACTTCTCCATTACCGTAGCATCTTCGCTCCATGCCCAGGTCTTATAATCCACCGGCCACTGGCCAAAATAGTTGGCGATATTGTCTTTAAACTCGCCGGTTAAGCGATGCGTCAGATAACCCGAAAAAGAGGTGACATATGCCACGTCAGGATTAGTGTGTTCGTAGGGACGCGTTACGCGTGCATCCTGCCAGCTAATCAATGGCGCAGCTGGCGTGCCATCGGCTTTCAATAACGCACGGCAGCAACGGATGGAGCCCAGACCAATGCCGACAATATCTTCTTTATTCCCGGCAAACTGGCTCATCAAATCGTGACCGGCAAAACATAATGATGCCCATAAATCATCGTCAGGATGTTCTGCGGTATCGGCATCAGGCGTGTGCATAGGCTGCAATAAGCCTTTGCCTTCACAAACCACATTGCCTTCCAGATCGTACATCACCACTTTTGTGCTCTGACTTCCACCATCAATCCCTATGATGTATTTTTTCGACATGATTTTTCTCCTGTAATTTTCTGGACTTACTTGCTGCCAGCCATAGCGGGGGCGCTATCAGCAGTACGAATTTTTTGGAACAGCAAAAAGGTAAAGACGATCACCATGGCAAGCGCCGCCATGCCCATCAGCCACATATTGCGGTAGGCTTCTGCAGCGGGCAGGGTGTCTTGCCAGTGGCCGATAATTGGGTAAACGAAGACATCCGGCAGGAATCCAATCACCGAACAGATACCTACCGTGGTGCCCATAATGTAAGACGGTGTTCTCGCTTCGCCAGGGCAGGCCCAGTACAGCCCACGTGAGGCGTAACAGGTGAATCCCAGCAGTAAAATCAGGCCAATCCCCATCGCGACCGATTGTGGGTTAGAGTTCGTGGCGAGCAGGGCTGTCAACGCCAGCAAACCGATTACGGAAAGGATTTGGATCACGCGGGTAGGGGATTTCACTTTGCTGTAGGTGGTGATAATCCCGCCAAGTGGGCCGCACAGTGCGCGGAAGATTTTGTTGATTACAATCCCCATGTAGCTCGCCGCCACCAGCGACATGCCGTACATTTCGGTCAGATAATTGGTGGAGTAACTCAGAATGGCGTAGATGGTGAAGACGCCAAAAATCACCATGCTGCAATACCAGGTAGTGCTGATGCGTAAAACGGCCAGGATGTCGCTAAGTTGGAATGACTGTTTTTCTTCGTTGTTGGTATTGTGCAGGTTGTTGTTATCGCTAACAAAAAACCAGCACAGAATCCCCAACAAGATGTAAACCACACTGTAGATGATAATGACCGTTTTCAGGCTGGCGCTGTCATCCGGTGCAAAGCGAGAAAAGACCCACATGGTAAACACCGCCAGCGACATTACACCGACGCCACGCAGCCCTTCCATCCAGCCCATAATTTTCCCTTGCTCGCTATGATCGCCAAGCAACGAGGCGGCTTTAATCGATACCGACCACAGCATTAAAATCGTCGTTATCGCAAATGCGACCTGAATACAGAGCATTACCCACAGCGGTGGATAAGTTGCCATTAACAGCCCCAGTAATCCGGTAATGACCATCGCGGAAGTAATCATCTTGCGGTGTGAAAATTTATCGGCAATAACGCCGCTGGGGGCATAAAGAATAATAGCTGCAATACCAAAAGTACTCATTATTAAACCTATCTCAGTATTGCTGAATCCCATAAATTTCGCCATGGGAATTTGATAAATATAACGTAAATAAGCCAGGTCAAAACTAACGCCGCCGCTAAAACTAATTATCGCGAGGGTTATCCAACGGCGATATGAGTTGTGTTGCATATCGAGTTCCCATTTGTAATAGAAAAAAAAAGAGAAAAGTAAGCCGCCCTTTCAGGTGGATTACTTTTCTCAGGTCTCTAGTAATTGCAATAAGAAATAACACGGAAAGCAGAGGTGTTGTGTGAGAGTAATCACGCTTCTGCTTTTTAAAACTATTTGATAATACGAATATCACACTGTGATTACGATCACATTAGCAGTTATGCTCTTATGCTAAAAATTATCTCCAGTTACCAGAGATAATGAGAAAGGTAACTTCCCTCTCGCGGGGGAAGTTACCTTTCTTTTTTTTTGCCTTACGGAAATTGGAGCTAACTATGTCAATCGAATCTCTTAATGCGTTTTCAATGGATTTTTTCTCCCTTAAAGGTAAAACCGCAATTGTTACCGGCGGGAATAGCGGTTTAGGCCAGGCATTTGCCATGGCGCTGGCTAAAGCAGGCGCAAATATCTTTATTCCTAGCTTCGTCAAAGATAACGGCGAAACAAAGGAAATGATTGAAAAACAGGGGGTTGAGGTGGACTTCATGCAGGTGGATATCACCGCAGAAGGCGCCCCGCAGAAGGTCATCGCCGCTTGTTGTGAACGTTTCGGAACCGTCGATATTCTGGTGAATAATGCCGGTATTTGTAAGCTAAATAAGGTGCTGGATTTTGGTCGTGCCGACTGGGATCCGATGATTGATGTGAACCTGACCGCCGCATTTGAGTTAAGCTACGAAGCAGCAAAAATTATGATCCCGCAGAAAAGCGGTAAAATCATTAATATCTGTTCATTGTTCTCTTACTTAGGTGGACAATGGTCACCTGCATATTCTGCCACTAAACATGCTCTTGCCGGATTCACCAAAGCTTATTGTGATGAATTAGGTCAATATAATATTCAGGTAAATGGTATTGCCCCTGGCTATTATGCAACAGATATTACGCTGGCAACACGCAGTAATCCAGAAACTAATCAGCGCGTTCTTGATCATATTCCGGCAAACCGCTGGGGTGATACTCAGGATTTAATGGGTGCAGCCGTATTCCTCGCAAGTCCGGCATCGAATTATGTCAACGGACATTTATTAGTGGTTGATGGCGGTTATTTAGTGCGCTAATCCATACGGTGGTTTCTATTTTCTCTTATTCATGATTATTCCATTTTTATTATCAGGAAGGAATTACTATGTCTTTATCTCGCGCAGCGATTGTCGACCAACTAAAGGAAATTGTTGGTGCAGATCGCGTAATTACCGATGAAACGGTATTAAAGAAAAACAGTATTGACCGTTTTCGTAAATTTCCGGACATTCATGGCATTTATACTTTGCCGATTCCGGCAGCGGTCGTAAAACTCGGTTCCACAGAACAAGTATCCCGTGTGCTGAATTTTATGAATGCACACAAAATTAACGGAGTGCCGCGTACAGGCTCTTCTGCTACCGAAGGTGGGCTGGAAACTGTTGTGGAAAACTCAGTGGTGCTCGACGGCTCCACCATGAATCAAATCATTAATATTGATATTGAGAATATGCAGGCGACGGCGCAATGTGGTGTTCCGCTGGAAGTGCTGGAAAACGCGTTGCGTGAAAAAGGCTATACCACGGGGCATTCTCCGCAGTCAAAACCGCTGGCGCAGATGGGCGGCCTGGTAGCAACCCGCAGTATCGGGCAGTTCTCCACACTCTATGGCGCAATCGAAGATATGGTCGTTGGTCTGGAAGCCGTACTGGCAGATGGCACCGTGACACGCATTAAAAACGTGCCACGCCGTGCGGCGGGTCCGGACATTCGTCACATCATCATCGGCAACGAAGGTGCATTGTGCTATATCACTGAAGTCACAGTCAAAATCTTTAAATTTACCCCGGAAAACAACCTTTTCTACGGCTATATCCTGGAAGACATGAAAACCGGCTTCAACATCCTGCGTGAAATCATGGTAGAAGGGTATCGTCCGTCGATCGCTCGTTTGTATGATGCTGAAGATGGTACCCAACACTTTACCCATTTTGCAGACGGAAAATGTGTGCTGATCTTTATGGCTGAAGGTAACCCTCGCATTGCGAAGGCGACGGGCGAAGGGATTGCGGAAATCGTTGCCCGCTACCCGCAATGCCAGCGCGTGGACAGCAAGCTGATCGAAACCTGGTTTAACAACCTGAACTGGGGACCCGATAAAGTGGCTGCCGAACGTGTGCAGATCCTCAAAACCGGCAACATGGGCTTTACCACCGAAGTCTCCGGCTGCTGGAGCTGCATCCACGAAATCTACGAAAGCGTTATTAACCGTATTCGTACCGAGTTCCCGCACGCCGACGATATCACCATGCTGGGCGGTCACTCCTCTCATAGCTACCAGAACGGCACCAACATGTACTTCGTTTACGACTACAACGTTGTTGACTGTAAGCCGGAGGAGGAAATCGACAAGTACCACAATCCACTCAACAAAATCATCTGCGAAGAAACCATTCGCCTCGGCGGGTCGATGGTGCACCACCACGGCATTGGTAAACATCGCGTTCACTGGAGCAAGCTGGAACACGGCAGCGCATGGGCGTTGTTGGAGGGACTTAAAAAGCAGTTCGATCCTAACGGCATTATGAATACGGGTACTATCTATCCGATTGAAAAATAATGTGTCAGGCAGCGTCCCGTAATGATGGGGCGTTGCCTTTTCGGCTTCTCAGGAGAGAAACCGCTCTTATTACCGGACAATGAAGGGGTAAAGATGAACACTTCACCGGTGCGAATGGATGATTTACCGCTTAACCGTTTTCACTGTCGAATTGCTGCGCTCACTTTCGGCGCGCACCTGACCGACGGTTATGTTCTTGGCGTTATTGGTTACGCCATTCTTCAGCTTACACCCGCCATGCAACTGACGCCGTTTCTGGCGGGAATGATCGGCGGCTCGGCGCTCCTTGGTTTGTTTCTTGGTAGTCTGGTCCTGGGATGGATCTCCGACCATATTGGTCGGCAAAAAATCTTCACCTTCAGCTTTTTGCTGATTACGCTCGCCTCGTTTTTGCAATATTTTGCCACCACGCCAGAGCATCTTATTGGACTGCGCATTTTGATAGGCATTGGTCTGGGAGGCGATTACTCAGTAGGCCACACCTTGCTGGCTGAATTTTCCCCGCGCCGCCATCGCGGTATTTTGCTGGGCGCATTCAGCGTGGTGTGGACTGTCGGCTATGTTTTGGCAAGCATTGCCGGGCATCACTTTATTAGCGAAAGCCCGGAAGCCTGGCGCTGGCTGCTGGCATCGGCAGCTCTGCCCGCGTTGTTGATTACGTTATTACGTTGGGGAACGCCAGAATCGCCACGCTGGCTACTGCGACAAGGGCGTTTTGCAGAAGCTCACGCTATCGTTCATCGCTATTTGGGTTCCCATGTGTTACTGGGCGATGAAGTGGCAACGGCGACCCATAAACACATCAAAACCTTGTTCTCTTCGCGCTACTGGCGGCGCACTGCGTTTAACAGCGTCTTCTTTGTCTGCCTCGTGATCCCATGGTTTGTGATTTATACCTGGCTGCCGACTATCGCCCAGACGATTGGTCTGGAAGATGCGCTGACCGCCAGCCTGGTGCTTAATGCGTTGTTAATTGTTGGCGCGCTGCTGGGATTAGTTCTGACGCACCTGTTGGCACATCGCAAATTTTTGCTGGGAAGTTTTTTGCTGCTGGCGGCAACGCTGGTAGTGATGGCCTGTTTGCCCTCCGGCAGTTCATTAACGCTGCTACTTTTTGTTCTCTTCAGCACCACCATTTCGGCGGTCAGTAATCTGGTGGGCATTTTGCCTGCGGAAAGTTTTCCTACTGACATTCGCTCCCTGGGCGTCGGTTTTGCCACCGCCATGAGTCGGTTGGGCGCGGCGGTAAGTACTGGGCTGCTGCCGTGGGTGCTGGCGCAGTGGGGAATGCAAGCCACCTTATTGATCCTGGCGGCAGTGTTGTTGGTTGGTTTTGTTGTGACCAGGCTATGGGCACCAGAAACTAAAGCTCTCCCGCTGGTGGTAGCGGGAAATGTAGGAGATGCGAATGAACATTCTGTTAGCGTTTAAAGCCGAACCGGATGCCGGAATGCTGGCAGAAAAAGAGTGGCAGGCGGCGGTTCAGGGTAATAGCGGACCGGAAGTTTCGCTACTGCGAAGTTTACTGGGTGCTGATGAACAGGCCGCAGCCGCGCTGCTGTTGGCGCAGAGAAAAAACGGTACGCCGATGTCTTTAACCGCGTTAAGTATAGGCGATGAACGGGCGTTGCACTGGCTGCGCTATCTTATGGCGTTGGGGTTTGAGGAAGCAGTATTGCTGGAAACGGACGCAGATCTGCGCTTTGGGTCGGAATTTGTCGCTCGCCATATTGCCGAATGGCAGCGTCAGAATCCGTTGGATCTGATAATTACCGGCTGCCAAAGCAGCGAAGGGCAGAATGGGCAAACGCCATTTTTGCTGGTGGAAATGTTGGGCTGGCCCTGCTTCACCCAGGTGGAGCGTTTTACTCTCGACGCGCCGTTTATCACCCTCGAACAGCGTACTGAACATGGGCTGCGCTGTTGCCGGGTTCGCTTGCCTGCGGTGATTGCCGTGCGTCAGTGCGGTGAAGTGGCCTTGCCAGTACCGGGAATGCGCCAGCGTATGGCGGCGGGGAAAGCAGACATTATCCGTAAAACTGTTGCTGCTGAATTGCCAGCGATGCAGTGCCTGCAACTGGCAAGACCAGAGCAACGACGCGGAGCGACGCTGATTGATGGGCAAACTGTGGCAGAAAAAGCGCAAAAGCTATGGCAGGACTATTTACGCCAAAGGATGCAGCCATGAATATCGCAATTGTGACTATAAATCAGGAAAATGCCGCAATAGCGAGCTGGCTGGCGACGCAGGATTTCAGCGGTTGTACCCTGGCGCACTGGCAAATAGAACCACAGCCGATGTTCACGGAACAGATGCTGGATGTGCTGGTTGAGCAGTGGCAGAGAACGCCTGCGGAGGTTGTTCTCTTTCCTCCGGGCGCGTTTGGCGATGAACTGGCTACCCGACTGGCCTGGCGTGTACATGGCGCCAGTATCTGCCAGGTGATGTCTATAGATATTCCAACTGTAAGCGTGCGCAAATCCCACTGGGGAAATGCGCTAACAGCGACGCTGCAAACAGAAAAACGCCCGCTATGCCTTTCCCTTGCCCGCCAGGCGGGAGCAGCGAAAAACGCTACGTTACCTTCTGGTATGCAGCAACTGAACATTGTCCCTGGTGCGCTTCCCGATTGGCTGGTGAGTATTGAGAACCTGAGACATGTTGCCCGCGACCCATTAGCTGAGGCCAGATGGGTGCTGGTGGTGGGGCAGGGGGGCGAAGCAGATAGCCATGAAATCGCTATGCTGGCTAAAAAGCTGGGAGCCGAAGTGGGCTACAGTCGGGCACGAGTGATGAACGGTGGCTTTGATGCCGAAAAAGTGATCGGTATTTCCGGACATCTACTGGCTCCTGAGGTGTGTATTGTTGCTGGTGCTTCCGGCGCAGCAGCGTTAATGGCGGGCGTACGCAATAGCCAGTTTGTGGTGGCGATGAATCATGACGCCAGCGCGGCGGTATTTTCACAGGCAGATGTTGGCGTGGTGGATGACTGGAAAGCGGTGCTGGAGGCACTGGTGACAAATATTCACACAAATTGCCAATAACGTGCTGCCGGATGCGGCGTGGACGCCTTATCCGGCCTACAAATCACACAAATTCAATTCGTTACGATTATCCCGTCAAAGCAATTTTTTCGCTAAAGTCCAGACGCTGGTATTCGTGGTGGAAAGTGCTACGACACCGGCGTCAATTGCATTACGCGCATCTTCTTCATCGCACACCAGCCCGCCAGCAATCAGCGGCTGGTGGATTTTCTCCGTTACCCAGCCCAGCACTTTGGGCATACAGCCAGGCAGGATCTCAATACAATCCGGGTTCGATTGCGCAACCTGCTTATCAATGTTGTGAAACGAAATCGAATCGACAATAAACAGGCGATGGATACAGAAAAAACCTTCCGCTCTTGCCGCTTTCAGCATCGATGCTTTCGTGCTGATAATACCGTCTGCTTCTGTCACCAGTTTCAGAAACTGAATGACGACTTCTTTATTTGACGCACCTTCCAGCAAATCAACATGAATAAAAGCATATTTCCCGGCATTTTTAATCTTTTTGACGATATGACTGATGGTGCAAATATTGCCGTACAACACGGAAATAAACTGGCATTCAGAATCGATTGCCAGTTGCAGGCTGGCATTATCTTTAACGGCAGCAATCACCGGATTCTGGTGGAGCAGGTGTAAGAGGGGCATAAATTATCCTTATTATTTATCCAAAGCGGTAGGTGATGCCGAATCCGGAAAGTGGATAGCGCCACTGTTGCAGCGTTTTTTCATCGCACAGTAAACGGCAGGTGCCGCACTCCAGACAATTACGATAATCAACGTGCAAATCACCTTCCGGTGTGAGCGAAAAAAGACCAGCCGGACAAGCGTTAATCAACCGTTCTGCCGTCTGGCGCTCAACGGAGTCAGCCGGAACAATATGCGGCGCATCAGCAGCACGCCAGAGATTACGGGCTACAGACATCGAATACTCCTGATAACATCGCCCGCCAGATGCCACAAGCCATGACGACGTAAATGACGCCAGAGCAACTGGCGAAGCGGTGGAACAGGTTTATCACCCTGATCCCATAAATCACGGGAAATATCCTGCATTAATGTAGGCCATGTACGGTACCAGCCAGGGCGTTGCAAAAGCGCCGGAACATGCTGATAACGCTGTAGAACATCCCACAGCAGGCTGCGCTCTACGTTGTGATGATAAAGCGGAAACAGATTTTGCGGCTCGCGGTGCTGGCAGGCGCTTATCAGCGTTTGTGCCGCCGCCTGTGCGCCAGTCAGCGCCATATCCATACCGCGCACGGAAATTCCGGTATTGACACAACTGCGTAACGCATCGCCCACCAGCAGCCAGCCGTTACCTGCGTATTGCACCGGCATACTGTGCAAGCCACCTTCTGGCACCAGATGTGCACCATACTCAATGGATTCCGTATTTTTGATCAACGTGCGTATTGCTGGATGCGTTTTAACGCAGGCCAGCAGCTCGCTTGCCGGAACACGACTTTGCGTAAGGGAAGAGAGCGGGCAAACAATCCCTAACGAGAGCGTTTGTTGATTAGTATAAAGAAATGCGCCGCCGGGTAAGTCATCACAGATTTCCCCGCTGAACAGCAACGCTGCGCCTTCGTTATTCTCCAGATGAAAACGTTCTTCAATAGCGGATGTTTCCAGCGCCAGCACTTCTTTGATCCCCAACGCCATTGATTCGCCAGCAGGACGAGTCACTAACCCGTGACGCTCAGCCAGGACGCTGTTGGCTCCTTCTGCCAGCACCACATAACGGGCGCGGAGAATATCGTCACCACAAATGACACCACAAATTCTGCCGTTTTCTTCATACAGCGCATCCACCGTCGCACCAGGGATGCATTCGACACCTTCTTTTTCGGCTTCGGCAACCAGCCACGGATCGAATCGCGCACGTAATACACTCCAGGATTCACCGCCGGGCTGTAAGCTGGAAAACGTCGTTGCGCCATCCGACGTTAACAGAGAAAGGCTTTCGTGAGTGATGCGTCGTTCAAGGGGCGCAGTCAGGTGAAATTGAGGGAGGAGTTCCGCGAGCGCATGGGTATATAGCCGCCCGCCGGAAATATTTTTGCTGCCAGGGATTTCAGCGCGTTCCAGTAATAAAACGGATAAACCCGCTCGCGCACAGCGTAACGCACAAGCGGTGCCTGCAATACCGGCACCAATAATAATAATGTCGCAGTCGTCTTCCATGTCATGCCCCAGATATCCAGAACACAACACCCTAACATAGCGTTACTTAAGGGAAATTGACCGCCGACACACTCTTATATCATTCGCCGCGATAGATACAGCCTGCGGTGCAGGTTTCTTTTACCATCACCGCGCTTAACAGCGGTACAACCGGTTTAACCTGCTCCCAAATCCATTTTGCTAAAACTTCGCTGGTTGGGTTTTCCAGACCTGGAATATCATTGAGATAATGGTGATCGAGGCGCTCGTAGGTTGGCTTAAACGCCGCTTTCAGTTCAGCGAAATCGATAATCCAGCCCGTATGTGGATCGACTTCCCCGGTAATTTCCAGTCGCACCATAAAGGAATGCCCGTGCAGGCGACCACATTTATGCCCTTCCGGGACGTGTGGCAAGCGGTGAGCGGCTTCGAAGGTGAAATCTTTAAATAACGTGGTGGACATCATAATTTCTCTACATGACGATAAAACCGCCGTAGAGTACCGGAAAGGCTGTTTTTTCGCATTATCTAAAACGACTTTGTTGCGCAAAATCGCTGATTAATCTTAATGATTGCCGATATTCATTTGTTTTTCATTGGGTTGGTTAATCTATTTTGTTGTTAAAGACTATTGCTAAAACAGGTTAGTCGATTTGGTTATTAGTTATCGCTATCCCGTCTTTAATCCACACCGTTCACCCCGTTAACCTTACCTTCTCTTCTGTTTTATGGGCGCTGACAGGGCGCAGAAACAGCTTTGCCTACTGGAACATAACGACGCATGACGACACAGCTCCCACTTTCCACGTTGCTTCCGTTGAACCCGGAGCAACTGGCACGCCTTCAGGCGGCCACGACCGATTTTACCCCCCCCCAGCTTGCGTGGGTTTCTGGCTATTTCTGGGGCGTGCTCAACCAGCAGCCTGCTGCGCTTGCGGCGACGCCTGCGCCCGCCGCAGAAATGCCGGGTGTTACTATTATCTCTGCCTCGCAAACTGGCAATGCGCGCCGGGTTGCTGAAGCATTACGCGATGATTTATTAGCGACAAAACTGGACGTTAAGCTAGTGAACGCGGGCGACTATAAATTCAAACAAATCGCCAGCGAAAAACTGCTCATCGTGGTGACGTCAACGCAAGGGGAAGGGGAACCGCCGGAAGAAGCCGTCGCGTTGCATAAGTTCCTGTTCTCCAAAAAAGCGCCAAAGCTGGAAAACACCGCTTTTGCCGTGTTTAGCCTCGGCGACACCTCTTATGAATTTTTCTGTCAGTCCGGGAAAGATTTCGACAGCAAACTGGCAGAACTGGGTGGTGAACGTCTGCTCGACCGTGTCGATGCTGACGTTGAGTATCAGGCAGCTGCCAGCGAATGGCGCGCCCGCGTGGTTGATGTTCTGAAGTCCCGCGCGCCTGTCGCGGCACCTTCGCAATCCGTCGTTACTGGTGCGGTAAATGAAATCCACACCAGCCCGTACAGCAAAGACACGCCGTTGGTGGCGAGCCTTTCGGTTAATCAGAAAATTACCGGGCGTAACTCTGAAAAAGACGTTCGCCATATCGAAATTGACTTAGGTGACTCAGGCCTGCGTTACCAGCCGGGTGACGCGCTGGGCGTCTGGTATCAGAACGATCCGACACTGGTGAAAGAACTTGTCGAATTGCTGTGGCTGAAAGGCGATGAACCTGTCACCGTCGAGGGCAAAACGTTGCCTCTGAACGAAGCACTACAGTGGCACTTCGAACTGACCGTCAACACCGCGAACATTGTTGAGAATTACGCCACGCTTACCCGCAGCGAAACGCTGCTGCCGCTGGTGGGCGATAAAGCGAAGTTGCAGCATTACGCCGCGACTACGCCGATTGTCGACATGGTGCGTTTCTCTCCGGCACAGCTGGATGCCGAAGCGCTGATAAATCTGCTGCGCCCGCTGACTCCACGCCTGTATTCCATCGCTTCCTCGCAGGCAGAAGTCGAGAACGAAGTGCACGTCACCGTTGGTGTGGTGCGTTACGACGTGGAAGGCCGCGCCCGTGCCGGTGGTGCTTCCAGCTTCCTCGCGGACCGTGTGGAAGAAGAGGGTGAAGTCCGCATCTTTATCGAACATAACGATAACTTTCGCCTACCCACTAACCCGGAAACCCCGGTGATTATGATTGGTCCAGGTACCGGCATCGCGCCGTTCCGCGCCTTTATGCAGCAGCGCGCCGCTGACGAAGCGCCAGGTAAAAACTGGCTGTTCTTTGGCAACCCGCACTTTACGGAAGATTTCCTCTACCAGCTGGAGTGGCAGCGTTACGTCAAAGAAGGCGTGCTGACGCGTATCGATCTCGCCTGGTCGCGCGATCAAAAAGAAAAAGTTTACGTACAAGACAAACTGCGCGAACAGGGCGCGGAGCTGTGGCGCTGGATCAATGACGGCGCCCATATTTATGTCTGCGGCGACGCTAATCGTATGGCGAAAGACGTTGAACAGGCACTTCTGGAAGTGATTGCCGAATTTGGTGGCATGGACACCGAAGCGGCAGATGAATTTTTAAGTGAGCTGCGCGTAGAGCGCCGTTATCAGCGAGATGTCTACTAATGAGCGAAAAACATCCAGGACCTTTAGTGGTCGAAGGAAAACTGACAGACGCCGAGCGCATGAAGCTTGAAAGCAACTACCTGCGCGGCACCATTGCGGAAGATTTAAACGACGGTCTGACCGGCGGTTTTAAGGGGGACAACTTCCTGCTGATCCGCTTCCACGGTATGTATCAGCAGGATGACCGAGACCTCCGCGCCGAACGTGCTGAACAGAAGCTGGAGCCACGCCATGCGATGTTGCTGCGCTGTCGTTTGCCGGGTGGGGTGATTACCACTAAACAGTGGCAGGCGATCGACAAATTTGCCGGTGAAAACACCATCTATGGCAGCATTCGCCTGACCAACCGCCAGACATTCCAGTTCCACGGCATTTTGAAAAAGAACGTTAAACCGGTGCACCAGATGCTGCACTCGGTCGGTCTTGATGCGCTGGCGACCGCCAACGACATGAACCGTAACGTGTTGTGCACCTCTAACCCGTACGAGTCCGAGTTGCACGCAGAAGCCTACGAATGGGCGAAAAAGATCTCTGAGCACCTGCTGCCGCGCACCCGCGCCTACGCGGAGATCTGGCTCGATCAGGAGAAGGTCGCGACCACCGACGAAGAGCCGATCCTCGGCCAGACCTATCTGCCGCGTAAGTTCAAAACCACGGTAGTGATCCCGCCGCAGAACGATATCGATCTGCACGCCAACGACATGAACTTTGTGGCGATTGCGGAAAACGGCAAGCTGGTGGGCTTTAACCTGCTGGTGGGTGGTGGGCTTTCTATCGAGCACGGCAACAAGAAAACCTACGCCCGCACCGCGAGCGAGTTTGGCTATCTGCCGCTGGAGCATACGCTGGCGGTGGCAGAAGCCGTCGTGACGACTCAGCGTGACTGGGGTAACCGAACCGATCGTAAAAATGCCAAAACCAAATACACACTGGAACGCGTGGGTGTTGAGACATTTAAAGCGGAAGTTGAACGTCGCGCGGGAATCAAATTTGAACCGATCCGTCCGTATGAGTTCACTGGACGTGGCGATCGCATCGGCTGGGTAAAAGGTATTGATGACAAATGGCACCTGACGCTGTTTATCGAAAATGGTCGCATCCTTGATTATCCTGGGCGTCCGCTGAAAACCGGCTTGCTGGAGATCGCGAAGATCCACAAAGGCGATTTCCGCATTACCGCGAACCAGAATTTGATCATCGCCGGTGTACCAGAAAGTGAGAAAGCGAAGATCGAGAAGATCGCCAAAGAGAGTGGGTTGATGAATGCCGTCACGCCGCAGCGTGAAAATTCAATGGCCTGCGTGTCATTCCCGACTTGCCCGCTGGCGATGGCAGAAGCGGAGCGTTTCCTGCCGTCGTTTATTGATAACATCGATAATTTAATGGCCAAACATGGTGTCAGCGATGAGCATATCGTCCTGCGCGTGACGGGCTGCCCGAACGGCTGTGGCCGCGCGATGCTGGCAGAAGTGGGTCTGGTGGGTAAAGCGCCGGGTCGCTACAACCTGCACCTTGGCGGTAACCGCATGGGAACGCGTATCCCGCGTATGTACAAAGAGAACATCACCGACACTGAAATTCTTGCGGTGATAGATGAACTAATAGGGCGCTGGGCAAAAGAGCGTGAAGCGGGTGAAGGTTTCGGCGACTTTACGGTGCGTGCGGGCATCATTCGCCCGGTGCTCGACCCGGCGCGGGATTTGTGGGATTAACCATCAGTCTGGTTTTGTAGGCCTGATAAGCGAAGCGCCATCAGGCACTGTGGCACCTTTTGCCGGATGCGGCGTAAACGCCTTATCCGGCCTACTTAATCCGCAAGGCAAACAGTGAGGAACTTATGTCCAAACTCGATCTAAACGCCCTGAATGACCTGCCAAAGGTAGACCGGATTCTGGCGCTGGCTCAAACTAACGCCGAGCTTGAAAAACTGGACGCTGAAGGCCGCGTCGCCTGGGCGCTGGAAAATCTGCCCGGTGAATATGTGCTTTCTTCCAGTTTCGGCATTCAGGCAGCGGTGAGCCTGCATCTGGTAAATCAGATTCGCCCGGATATTCTAGTGATCCTCACCGATACGGGGTATTTGTTCCCGGAAACCTACCGCTTTATTGACGAGTTAACGGACAAACTCAAGCTCAACCTGAAAGTGTACCGTGCTACTGAAAGCGCCGCCTGGCAGGAAGCACGCTACGGCAAACTGTGGGAGCAGGGCGTTGAAGGCATTGAAAAGTACAATGACATCAACAAAGTCGAACCGATGAACCGGGCGCTGAAAGAACTGAATGCGCAAACGTGGTTTGCTGGCCTGCGCCGTGAACAATCTGGCAGTCGCGCCAATTTACCGGTGCTGGCCATTCAGCGTGGCGTATTTAAAGTGCTGCCCATTATTGACTGGGATAACCGAACTATTTATCAGTACCTGCAAAAACATGGCCTTAAATATCACCCATTATGGGACGAAGGATATTTATCGGTGGGAGATACCCATACAACCCGTAAATGGGAACCCGGCATGGCAGAAGAAGAAACGCGTTTCTTTGGCTTAAAAAGGGAATGTGGATTGCACGAAGGGTAAATATTGCCGGATAAATTAAACGCTTCTGTCAGAAATGATGGGGGCATTTTTATTTTGCGAGCCGCATTCCGGCATTTAAATATGAACGTCGCAGGAAGAATTATCAGGCATAGAATGGCGTCGGGTGCTTGAGGCTGTCTGGCGTTAAGCATTCGCGAGGTTCCAGATGGACAAAAGCCCCAGGCGATATTTCTATCAACCTGAGGCTCGCGTTCGAACGTAGCAATTCGGATGTTAGTCTCTTCTTTGCAGGGAGGCAAGACATGCTGACAAAATATGCCCTTGTGGCAATCATAGTGCTGTGTTGTACAGTGCTGGGATTCACGCTGATGGTAGGCGACTCGTTGTGTGAGTTGAGTATCAGAGAGCGTGGTATGGAGTTTAAGGCAGTTCTCGCTTACGAATCGAAGAAGTAGCCACCACGCGGGGGTAAAACCCCGCGTATTGAATTGTGATGGTTTGGTCTCCTGCACCCTTTTTTAATTTATATATATTACAGATAAAAATCATCAATTTATTCATAATGGAAATATTTTATTGGACGATATATGTCACAGATAATTTTTAATATATGCGTAAATATCCTTTAAGTTTTACTGAAGGATAAAAACATTGTGACTTTCTTTGATTTCTGGGGAAAAAACCGACGTGGCGAGAAAGAGGGTGGAGACGACTATCACCTTCTTTGCTGGCATTCGCTGGATGTAGCTGCGATGGGCTATTTAATGGTTAAAGGCAATTACTTCGGGCTGGTTGGTTATTTTCGTCAATTAGGAATTTTAGATAGGGAGCAGGCGGCACAATTTTTCGCCTGGTTGCTGTGCTGGCACGATACTGGAAAATTTGCCCGCTCTTTTCAGCAACTTTACCTGCACCCGAAACTCAAGGTTTCGGAAGGCGCCAGAAAGAATTACGAAAAGATCTCTCATTCAACGCTGGGCTACTGGTTGTGGCATCATTATTTATGTGAATGCGAAGAATTGCTTCCTTCATCTTCACTCTCTCCGCGCAAACTTAAACGGGTGATGGAGATGTGGATGCCGATGACTACCGGGCATCATGGGCGGCCCCCTGATCGTGTGGATGAACTGGATAATTTTCTGCCTGAAGACAAAGCTGCTGCGCGAGATTTTCTCCTTGCAATCAAACCACTGTTTCCCCTTATAGAGATCCCCGTATTCTGGGATGATGACGAGGGCGTTGAACTTATAAAACAACTTTCCTGGTATATCTCTGCAACCGTCGTACTCGCAGACTGGACGGGTTCGTCAACGCGATTTTTTCCACGCGTCGCACGCGTAATGGATATTAAAGATTACTGGCAGAAGGCGTTAGTTCAGGCTCAAAACGCATTAACCGTCTTCCCACCAAAAGCAGAAACCGCGCCTTTCACCGGAATTAATACACTGTTTCCTTTTATCGAGCACCCGACACCGTTACAGCAAAAGGTGCTGGATCTGGATATCAGCCAGCCAGGGCCACAATTATTTATTCTGGAAGATGTAACCGGTGCAGGCAAAACGGAAGCGGCGCTTATCCTGGCGCACAGGTTAATGGCTGCGGGGAAAGCGCAGGGTTTGTTTTTTGGCCTGCCAACAATGGCAACGGCCAATGCCATGTATGATCGGCTGGTAAAAACCTGGCTTGCTTTCTATTCGCCAGAATCCCGCCCCAGCCTGGTGCTGGCACACAGTGCCCGCACATTAATGGACCGCTTTAATGAATCACTCTGGTCCGGTGATTTAGTCGGGTCAGAAGAACAGGATGAACAAACGTTCACTCAGGGATGTGCGGCCTGGTTTGCCGACAGTAACAAGAAGGTGTTGCTGGCTGAAATTGGCGTCGGCACGCTGGATCAGGCGATGATGGCAGTGATGCCGTTTAAACATAATAATCTGCGGCTTCTGGGGCTGAGTCACAAAATCCTGCTGGCTGATGAGATCCATGCCTGTGACGCTTACATGTCATGCATTCTTGAAGGGCTGATCGAGCGGCAGGCGCGTGGCGGAAACAGCGTTATTTTGCTTTCTGCTACGTTATCTCAACAGCAGCGCGACAAACTTGTCGCCGCCTTTGCGCGTGGCACAGAGGGCCAGCAAGAAGCCCCGTTTCTGGAAAAAGATGATTACCCCTGGCTGACGCATGTCACGCAAACGGATGTGAAATCACACCGGGTAGCGACGCGCAAAGACGTTGCGCGTCGCGTGAGCATAGGTTGGCTCCATAGCGAACAAGAATGTTTTGCGCGTATTGAATCGGCAGTAATTCAGGGAAAATGCATCGCCTGGATTCGGAATTCTGTCGATGACGCTATTAAGGTTTATCGTCAGTTACTTGCCCGAGGCGTCATTCCTGCTGCCAGCCTTTCACTTTTTCATAGCCGCTTTGCTTTTAGCGATCGCCAGCGAATTGAAACGGAGACGCTGGCACGCTTCGGCAAAGAAGACTGTTCACAGCGTGCCGGAAAAGTCCTTATTTGTACCCAGGTCTTAGAGCAGAGCGTTGATTGCGACCTGGACGAAATGATTTCCGACCTTGCCCCTGTTGATTTGCTGATCCAACGCGCGGGGCGATTACAGCGACATATCCGCGATATGAATGGTCAGTTAAAGCGTGACGGAAAAGACGAGCGTTCCCCTCCTGAATTGCTGATTCTGGCTCCCGTCTGGGACGACTCTCCGGGTGACGAATGGTTTGGCAGTGCGATGCGTAACAGTGCATATGTCTACCCCGATCATGGGCGAATCTGGCTGACACAGCGTGTGCTGCGTGAGCAAGGCGCTATTCAGATGCCACACTCAGCCCGGCTTCTTATTGAATCAGTCTACGGTGAGGACGTAGTAATGCCGAAAGGGTTTGCCCGCAGCGAGCAGGAGCAAGTGGGCAAATATTACTGCGATCGCGCAATGGCGAAAAAGTTTGTGCTGAATTTCAGGCCCGGCTATGCCGCTAATATCAACGATTACCTCCCGGAAAAATTGTCGACACGTCTGGCTGAGGAGTCTGTTTCCCTGTGGCTGGCTACCTGTATTGATGGTGTCGTGAAACCTTATGCCAGCGGTGCTCACGCATGGGAAATGAGCGTTGTCAGAGTGCGTCGAAGCTGGTGGAAAAAACATCGGGATGAATTTTCTTTACTGGAAGAGGAGGCGTTCAGGCAGTGGTGCGTTGAACAGCGGCAAGATCCGGAAATGGCAAACGTGATTTTAGTCACCGATGACGAAAGTTGCGGCTATTCGGCTACGGAGGGATTGATTGGCAAGGTTGATTGAGATGCCTGCGACAGGACTCTCTGAATAGTGGATACACAGTAAAGGATGGACAACCGACCAGGGATGGTCTTTTTTACGAGAGGATGCGTATGAACTCGTTTTCACTTCTGACAACCCCGTGGTTGCCCGTTCGTTTCAAAGACGGAACGACAGGCAAACTGGCGCCAGTCGATCTGGCTGATGAAAATGTTGTCGATATCGCCGCACCGCGGGCAGACCTACAGGGTGCGGCATGGCAGTTTTTGCTGGGGCTACTACAAACCAGTTTCGCGCCCAAAAATCATGGTCGTTGGGATGATATCTGGGAAGACGGACTGGAAGCTGAAAAGCTACGGGAAGCATTGCTGTCATTAGAACATGCTTTCCAGTTTGGGCCAGATTCCCCTTCATTTATGCAGGATTTTGAGGCGCTCACGGGAGATAAAGTTTCGGTCGCTTCTCTACTTCCTGAGATTCCCGGTTCTCAAACGACGAAGTTTAATAAAGACCATTTTATCAAGCGTGGTGTAACGGAATATCTGTGCCCCCATTGCTTAGCATTGGCTTTGTTCTCTTTACAGTTGAATGCACCCGCAGGCGGCAAAGGCTATCGCACCGGTTTACGCGGCGGTGGGCCGATGACCACTCTGATTGAATTACAGGAATATCAGGGCAATCAACAAACCTCCTTGTGGCGCAAACTGTGGCTCAATGTGATGCCGCAGGATGAATCTGACTTACCGCTACCCAAAAAATTTGATGATCTGGTTTTCCCCTGGCTTGGCCCGACGCGTACCAGCGAACTGACCGATGCGGTGGTAACCGATGAGCAGGTCAATAAACTCCAGGCGTACTGGGGAATGCCACGGCGTATTCGTATTGATTTTAAAACCACGACAGTTGGCAACTGCGATATTTGCGGTGAGCAGAACGACGCGCTTCTGAGCCTGATGACGACCAAAAATTACGGTGCGAATTATGCCATGTGGCAGCATCCCTTAACGCCTTACCGTGTACCACTTAAAGAGGGCGGTGAGTTTTACTCAGTTAAGCCACAACCGGGCGGTTTAATCTGGCGCGACTGGTTAGGCCTTATCGAAACGGGTCAGTCAGAAAATAATAAAGAACTCCCAGCACTGGTGGTGAAACTCTTTAATGCCAGCAGTCTCAAGAAGGCAAGAGTGGGCCTATGGGGATTTGGCTATGATTTCGACAATATGAAAGCCCGTTGTTGGTACGAACACCATTTCCCGCTGCTGCTCAATAAAAAAGAAGGCCAGATACCGAAGCTACGACTGGCTGCGCAAACGGCTTCTCGGATTCTAAGTCTGTTACGGAGTGCTCTAAAAGAAGCCTGGTTCTCCGATCCAAAAGGTGCTCGGGGTGATTTCAGTTTTGTGGATATCGACTTCTGGAACAAAACTCAGCATCGCTTCCTGAGGTTAGTGCGCCAAATTGAAGAAGGTCAGGATGCGGATGAATTACTCAGCAAATGGAATAAGGAGATTTGGTTATCCGCGCGTCAGGATTTTGACGAGCGTGTATTCACCAATCCTCATGAACCCGTTGATTTAAAACGCGTCATGACCGCGCGCAAGAAATATTTTACAACATCGGCGGAGAAGCAAAGAGCTAAAGCCGCCAGGGAGAAAAAGCAGGAGGCTGCTGAATGAGTATTGTAAAAGAGGAGCACAAAGCCACGCTGCGCAAATGGCACGAAGAGTTGCAGGCTAAACGCGGCAATCGTGCCAGTCTGCGGCGTAGCACAACGGTTAATGATGTTTGTCTGTCAGAAGGGTTTCGTTCTCTGCTGATGCAGACCCACACGTTGTGGAAAATTGAATCACAGGAGTGGCGTTTTACCGCACTGGCGCTGGTTGCCGCCGTTGCCGCCAATGTAAAAGCCATTGATGAACGGCAGCCTTTTGCCGCGCAGTTGGCGGCGGTAATGTCTGAGGGGCGTTTTACTCGCCTGTCGGCAGTCAAAACGCCGGATGAATTACTGCGCCAGTTACGTCGCGCGGTCAAATTATTAAATGGTTCCGTCAATCTTATCTCTTTGGCAGACGATATTTTCCGCTGGTGCCAGGAGAGCGACGATCTGCTCAATCATCACCGCCGCCAGCAGCGGCCAACAGAATTTATCCGTATCCGCTGGGCGCTGGAATATTACCAGGCTGGCGACGCCGATAACGAACAAAATTAATAAAGGACTATCTCATGACGACATTTATTCAGCTTCATTTGTTAACCGCTTACCCTGCTGCCAACCTTAACCGTGATGACACCGGTGCGCCAAAAACTGTGGTACTGGGTGGAGCAACGCGTCTGCGCGTTTCCTCACAAAGTCTGAAACGTGCGTGGCGCACTTCTGCACTTTTTGAACAGGCACTGGCGGGCCATATTGGTATTCGCAGTGGGCGTATTGCGCGTGAGGCGGCAACTATCCTGATTGAGAAAGGCATCGAAGAGAAAAAAGCCATCGAATGGGCGGCAAAAATTGCGGATTATCTTGGGAAAGCTAAAAACGACAAAAAACCAAAAGATCCGCTCACTAACGCCGAAACTGAACAGCTAGTCCATATCAGCCCGGCAGAATTTGACGCCGTAAAAGCGCTGGCCCATCAACTGGCCGAAGAAAAGCGCGCGCCAAAAGAGGAAGATCTCGCTTTGTTACGTAAAGATCGCATGGCGGTAGATATCGCTATGTTTGGTCGTATGCTGGCGAATAAACCCGAATTTAATGTTGAAGCCGCCTGCCAGGTCGCGCATGCATTTGGTGTCAGTGAAACGATTGTCGAAGATGATTTTTTCACCGCCGTTGATGATTTGCGCCAGGCTTCTGAAGATGCCGGTGCCGGGCATCTTGGTGAAACCGGATTCGGTTCCGCGCTCTTCTACACCTATATCTGCATCGATAAAGATCTGCTGGTCGAAAACCTCGGCGGTGACGAAGCGTTAGCTAATCAGACCTTGCGCGCCTTTACAGTAGCCGCACTTAAAGTCTCCCCCACCGGTAAACAAAACAGCTTTGCCAGTCGTGCCTACGCCTCCTGGGCGCTGGCAGAAAAAGGCACCGATCAACCACGTTCTCTGGCGGCGGCTTTCTATGAACCCATTAATGGCACCCGTCAGTTAGACGTGGCGGTGCAGCGTATTACAACGCTTCGGGAAAATATGAATACGGTCTACGAACAGAAAATCGAATGCGCAAGTTTTGACGTGATGAACAAACAGGGAAGCATGAAGGACGTGCTGGACTTTATCTGCGCGTAAGGGGCGGCTTATGAGCCAATATCTGATTTTTCAGCTTCATGGGCCAATGGCATCCTGGGGCGTCGATGCCCCTGGCGAAGTGCGTCATACCCATGAACTGCCTTCGCGCTCTGCATTGCTGGGGCTGCTGGCTGCCGGGGTAGGGATTCGTCGTGATGATACCGAACGATTAAACGCGTTTAACCGCCACTATTCACTGGTGGTTTGCGCCAGCCGTAACCCGCGCTGGGCACGGGATTATCACACGGTCCAGATGCCAAAAGAGGTGCGTAAAGCGCGTTATTTCAGCCGTCGCGAAGAGTTGAGCGCCCCTGATCTTCTGAGCGCGATTATCTCCCGGCGCGACTACTACACCGATGCCTGGTGGATGGTGGCGGTGGCAACAACCCCCGATGCGCCTTACAGCCTTGAACAGTTGCAGGACGGTTTACGTCATCCGGTTTTTCCGCTTTATCTGGGGCGAAAAAGTCATCCGCTGGCGTTACCACTTGCGCCGTTACTGCTCGAAGGCAACGCCTCTGATGTCTTATGTAACGCATACCAACAGTATCAGAATCATTTCCGCAAACTGAACGTCTCACTCCCGAAACTTCAGGATGAATGCTGGTGGGAAGGGGTACACGATGGCCTGGTTGCGAACAAAATATTACGCCGCCGGGATGTTCCTTTAAATCGCCAGCAGTGGCTGTTTGGGGAACGAACTGTCAACCAGGGGCCGTGGCTCAGCAAGGAGGAACCATGTACCTTTCAAGAATAACCTTACACACCGGCCAGCTTTCACCTGCGCAGTTGCTGCATCTGGTGGATCGCGGGGAATATGTGATGCATCAGTGGCTGTGGGATCTCTTCCCCGGCGGCAAAGAGAGGCAATTTCTTTATCGTCGGGAAGAACTCCAGGGGGCATTTCGCTTTTTTGTCCTCTTGCAGGAACGCCCGGCAGAAAGTGAAACTTTCACCATCGAATGCCGACCATTCGCGCCGGAGTTGCGTTCGGGACAATCGCTTTGTTTCAACCTGCGGGCGAATCCAACAATCTGCAAAGCGGGCAAGCGCCACGATCTGCTGATGGAGGCGAAACGACAGGTGAGAGGGCAGGCGGAAGGAAGTGATGTCTGGTTGCATCAACAACAGGCGGCGCTGGACTGGCTGGCAGCGCAGGGGGAAAGAAGTGGTTTTACACTACTGGATACCTCGGTTGATGCCTACAGACAACAGCAGCTCCGGCGGGAAAGCTCCCGGCAACTGATCCAGTTCAGTAGCGTGGATTATACGGGGATGCTTACTGTCACCGAGCCTGGGTTATTTCTGCAACGTCTCAGTCAGGGGTATGGCAAAAGCCGGGCGTTCGGCTGTGGTCTGATGCTGATCAAACCCGGAGCAGAGGTGTGACGTTTGTACCGCTGAGTCCGATCCCGTTAAAAGATCGTACATCCATGATCTTCCTCCAGTACGGTCAGATCGACGTACTGGACGGCGCTTTCGTTCTGAGCGACAAAACCGGGATCCGCACGCATATTCCGGTGGGATCGGTCGCCTGCATTATGCTTGAACCGGGAACGAGAGTATCCCACGCGGCGGTGCATCTGGCCGCCACGGTGGGAACACTGCTGGTCTGGGTAGGTGAAGCGGGTGTTCGCGTTTACTCCTCCGGACAGCCCGGAGGGGCGCGGGCAGATAAATTACTCTACCAGGCAAAGCTTGCTTTAACGGAAGATTTACGGTTGAAGGTGGTGCGCAAAATGTATGAATTACGTTTTCGTGAGCCACCGCCCGCTCGCCGTTCAGTAGAGCAGCTACGGGGAATTGAAGGATCCCGCGTTCGCCAGACCTATGCATTACTGGCGAAACAATATGGTGTGAAATGGAATGGTCGTAAATACGATCTTAAAGACTGGGAAAAAGGCGATGTTGTGAATCGCTGCATCAGTGCTGCCACATCATGTCTGTACGGTATATCTGAAGCGGCAGTATTAGCCGCGGGATATGCGCCCGCAATTGGATTTATCCATAGTGGCAAACCGCTTTCGTTTGTTTATGACATAGCCGATATCATTAAATTTGATTCGGTTGTACCAAAGGCATTTGAAATAGCAGCGAGGCAACCCGCAGAACCAGATAAAGAAGTCAGGTTGGCCTGTCGCGATATTTTCCGTAGCACTAAGTTAACGGGCAAATTAATTCCATTAATTGAGGAAGTACTTGCCGCAGGTGAAATTGAACCACCACAACCGGCGCCGGATATGTTACCGCCAGCCATCCCTGAACCTGAAACGCTGGGTGATAGCGGTCACCGGAGGCGTGGTGGATGAGTATGGTCGTGGTGGTTACAGAAAATGTCCCGCCGCGCTTACGTGGACGGCTCGCAATCTGGCTACTGGAAGTGCGTGCCGGTGTTTATGTTGGAGATACGTCTAAACGTATTCGGGAGATGATCTGGCAGCAAATCTCCCAACTGACAGGTTGCGGAAATGTGATAATGGCCTGGGCGACCAATACTGAGTCGGGTTTTGAGTTTCAGACCTGGGGCGAAAACAGACGTATTCCGGTGGATTTGGATGGGTTACGGTTGGTTTCGTTTCTTCCTTTTGAAAATCAATAGGTTGTCTGTTCTTTAAAAATGAGGAAATGCGTAAATTTGGTTGGTAAATTGTTGATGTGGAATAAATTTGTTTAAAAACAGATATGTATGCTTAGAGTGTTCCCCGCGCCAGCGCTGAGGGATCGTAAAACTTAGTAATGCAACGGACAGCGCCAGCGTGTTCCCCGCGTCAGCGCTGAGGGATCCCCATAAATCAGCGCTAATAAACCAACACCATATTCTGGTAGGTTTTGGCGAGATGATTAAGAACTGTGCTTAGCACTGTTCGTCTTAAAATTAGCGGGGAGTGTCGTAAGACATTCTTCGCTAACGTCAGATACGAGATTACCCGCCGTGTTTTAATGCTGTTGGCCTGATATCTCAGATGTAATCCTTTGTTTTCAGCATGATAGCCAATAAG
>NZ_PTRE01000092.1 GCF_002965065.1 Escherichia sp. MOD1-EC7003 | reverse complement strand
TAGATCACAAAACTCTATGCCTGTCTTTTTTTACCCGCCCATTACTGGGGATTCCTCAGCGCTGCCGCCGGGTTATTTAAAATCGCCATGACATTTTTCGACGCTGCCGGAACGCCAGCGGGTTTACTGGGCAAAAGTTTTTACCCAGAGGTGATGCGTTTAGATCCGCGCACCACCAGACCGTGGCTGTTAGGCGTGAAGTCCGGTTTACTGGCAGGTGGAATCGGTATTCTGGTAGCGCTCGCGGTGTTGATTGTGGGTAAGCCACTCATTTCGCTGGTGTTTGGCGTTAAATATCTCGAAGCGTATGACCTGATTCAGGTGATGCTTGGCGCAATTGTTATTTCGATGTTGGGCTTCCCACAGGAGTCATTGCTATTGATGGCGGGTAAACAGCGTGCCTTCCTTGTGGCGCAAACCATCGCTTCTATTGGCTACATTATTTTGCTCTTCGTGTTCTGTCATCTGTTTGGCGTGCTGGGAGCGGCGTTTGCCTATTTCGGTGGGCAATGTCTGGATGTGGCGCTTTCATTAATTCCGACCTTAAAGGCGTTTTTTCAGCGCCATTCATTGCTTTATAACGCAGCCGGAGAGAAATCCTGATGATGAGAAAATATTTCCCGCTTGAGGCGAGCGAGCGTTTATTTATTGCGATTGAAGAAGATGATGTTGTTGATGAGCAGGTGAGTTTGCCATCGACTATCGCTTTACGTTGTTCCACCGAAATCATCCATGATAATTACGCATTATGTCTGCAATTCTGGCTGAATGGCGTTGATCGTCAGGAATTACTTCGTTTAATCCGCAAACAAGCCAAAGGCGATGAGCTGACGACAGATGAGCGCAAACAGTTTAAATACATGCGAGCGCGCTACAAGCATCTGCGTTTTGCCCAAAGGCTGTATTTAAAGAAGCATCAGGCCGGATTTTTATTCGGTAAAACGACGGTTTTTCTGGGGCGTTTCCAGGATGGTTTTCGTAACGGTAAAAAAAATATTGTGTCGTATTACGGCAACCTGTTACGGATTTATTTAAGCTCTCCGCTCTGGTCGTTGGTGAGCTATTCATTACGCCACAGCCAGTTAGAAAGCGTAAGCGGTTTTATTGCCTATCGGCAAAAGCAGATGCATATCCTGAAAGAGATTATTGCAAAACCGCGACTAACCGGCAGGGAATTTCATGATGTGCGAAAAATCATCAGCCAGCAGGTTTCTTATTATGACACTCTAAGATCGCTTGATCCTGAAAATAAAGAAGCGTTACAGATTTCCCGTTTCCTCGCTGCCATTAATGGTCTGATGGGGGATAAACACGACGACATGGTGGCAGATGATATGGAAAACCGCCAGTCGTATGATGCGCCGGTGGCGCTGGATAGCGATATTCGTCAGCGCTTAGAGCTGCTGATTTCGCGTTTTCCGCTATAACCGGAGCAATGATGCCCTCTCGTCTGATTACTGTGCTGATATTTTCACTCTTCTCGTTCGGCGCTACTGCACACAATTTCGTCATCGGAAAACCGGTCATACCTGTTTATATTCAGGACGATGGCGAATTAGTGCTCAAAAATGACGAAATTCACTACCAAAAGTGGAACAGCACACAGCTGGCGGGAAAAGTCCGCATTATTCAGTATATCGCCGGGCGTAAGTCGGCGAAGAAAAAGAACTCACTGTTAATTAAAGCGGTTGAAGCGGCAAACTTTCCGCAGGATCGTTTTCAGCCCACCACCATTGTGAACACCGATGATGCCATCTTTGGTACTGGCTATTTTGTCGTTGGCAAAATCGAAAAAAATAAACGCCGCTATCCGTGGGCGCAATTCGTTATTGACGGCAATGGTCTGGGACGCATTGCCTGGCGCTTGCCGGAGCAGAGTTCAACCATTCTGGTGCTGAATAAAGCCGGGCAAATTCAGTGGGCAAAGGACGGCAGCCTGACGCCGGAAGAGGTTGATCATGTCATTGCGCTGGCGCAGAAGCTGATCAATGAATAAAAACTCAAAGGATTGAGGGCGTTAGTGAGATGAAGCTGGTTGAACACTACATCATGCGTGAGACGCGCCGTCTGGTGCTGATTATCGTTGGTTTTCTGATCTTTATTTTCGCTGGCTACTCCGCACAGCGTTATCTGACCGAAGCGGCAAATGGGACGTTAGCTCTTGATGCTGTGCTGGATATCGTTTTCTACAAGGTGCTGATTGCACTGGAGATGTTGTTACCTGTTGGTCTGTATGTGTCAGTCGGCGTGACGCTCGGGCAGATGTATACCGACTCAGAAATTACCGCTATCTCTGCGGCGGGAGGCAGTCCGGGACGCTTGTACAAAGCTGTTCTTTATCTGGCGATACCGTTAAGCATTTTTGTCACCCTTCTGTCGATGTATGGTTGTCCGTGGGCTTATGCGCAGATATATCAACTGGAGCAACAGTCGCAGTCGGAGCTGGATGTTCGCCAGTTGCGGGCAAAGAAATTTAACACTAACGATAACGGACGAATGATCCTTTCGCAGACGGTTGATTCGGATAATAATCGCCTGACTGACGCGCTGATTTATACTTCTACCGCCAATCGAACCCGCATTTTCCGCGCTCGTTCGGTTGATGTTGTTGACCCATCACCCGAGAAACCGACCGTTATGTTGCATAACGGGACCGCCTATCTTCTTGATCATCAGGGCCGCGACGACAACGAACAGATCTACCGAAATTTGCAATTACACCTGAATCCGCTGGATCAAAGCCCTAACGTCAAACGCAAAGCGAAATCGGTCACGGAGCTGGCGCACTCCGTCTTTCCTGCCGATCATGCCGAACTGCAATGGCGACAAAGTCGTGGTCTGACAGCATTATTGATGGCGCTGCTGGCCATTTCATTAAGTCGGGTAAAACCGCGACAAGGGCGATTTTCAACGTTACTGCCACTGACGCTGCTGTTTGTTGCCATTTTTTATGGCGGCGACGTCTGTCGTACACTGGTGGCTAATGGCGCGATTCCCCTCATTCCTGGTTTGTGGTTAGTGCCCGGACTCATGCTAATGGGTCTGCTGATACTGGCCGCACGCGACTTCTCTTTGCTGCAGAAATTTTCCCGATGAATGTTTTCAGTCGCTATTTAATCCGTCACTTCTTTCTCGGTTTTGCCGCCGCCGCAGGGCTATTGCTGCCGCTTTTTACCACCTTCAACCTGATTAACGAACTGGATGATGTCAGTCCGGGCGGTTATCGTTGGACTCAGGCGGTGCTGGTGGTGCTAATGACCTTACCGCGCACACTGGTCGAACTTTCGCCGTTTATCGCCTTATTGGGGGGAATTGTTGGTCTTGGGCAGCTATCGAAAAACAGTGAGCTTACCGCCATTCGCAGCACGGGGTTTTCTGTCTTCCGTATTGCACTGGTGGCGCTGGTTGCCGGGATATTGTGGACTGTTTCGTTAGGCGCGATAGATGAGTGGGTGGCGTCACCATTGCAGCAACAGGCGCTGCAAATCAAATCGACCGCCACTGCGCTGGGGGAGGACGATGACATTACCGGCAATATGCTGTGGGCCAGGCGCGGCAATGAATTTGTGACGGTGAAATCGCTGAATGAGCAGGGCCAGCCGGTGGGCGTGGAGATATTTCATTATCGCGACGATCTTTCGCTCGAATCCTACATTTATGCACGCAGTGCCAGTATTGAAGACGACAAAACGTGGATCCTGCATGGTGTGAATCATAAAAAATGGCTGAATGGCAAAGAAACGCTGGAAACATCAGATAATCTTGCCTGGCAATCGGCATTTACCAGTATGAATCTTGAAGAGTTATCGATGCCGGGGAATACTTTTTCTGTTCGTCAGCTTAATCATTACATCCATTATTTGCAGGAAACCGGGCAACCCAGCAGCGAATACCGCCTCGCACTGTGGGAAAAACTGGGGCAACCGATCTTAACCCTGGCGATGATTTTGCTGGCTGTGCCGTTTACCTTTAGCGCCCCGCGTTCGCCAGGGATGGGTAGCCGTCTCGCTGTCGGCGTCATCGTTGGCTTACTCACCTGGATCAGCTATCAAATCATGGTCAATCTGGGATTGCTATTTGCGTTGAGCGCACCTGTTACCGCGCTCGGATTACCGGTAGCGTTTGTACTGGTGGCGTTGAGTCTGGTGTATTGGTATGACAGACAACATTAAACCCGCCGTGGTGCAGCACCACGGCGGGCTCACATTACTGCTTCAGAGTAGCAAATGCCTGAATGATGGCGTCGATTTGCTCACGACTGTGGGCAGCGTTTACGCTACAGCGTAGCAGCGTAATGCCTGCAGGCGCGGCAGGTGGCAGAATAAGATTCACATAAACGCCCAGCGAAATAAGCTCGCGCCAGATGCGTAAACCTTCCTCTTTCGAACCGATTATTACCGGCACTACCGGGCTAATATGTGAACTTAACTCATAACCCAGTTTTTGCAGACCGTCATACAGATGGTTGGCGTTATCCATCAGCTTTTGCCGCAGCTCTGGTTGTGTGGCAATAGTTCTTAACGACGAGCGCACGGTCGCAATGCTGGACGGAGAAGGAGAAGCGGTAAAAATATACGGGCGGCTGCCGTAGCGCAGCACTTCCATCGCTTCCGAACCGACAGCAAAACCGCCAATCGAGGCCAGACTTTTACTGAAAGTACCAACGATAATATCCACATCATCTTCAACGCCGACGGCTTCAGCCAGTCCGCGCCCCGTTGCACCTAACACGCCAAACGAATGCGCTTCATCGACAATCAAATAACCACCAAAACGACGTTTGATATCAACAATTTCTGCCAGCGGCGCAACGTCACCGAGCATGCTGTAGATGCCCTCAACGATGATAATCGCCTCTTTCGCCCGTTCACCGAGACGAACCATGCGGCGTTCCAGATCTTTAGCATCGTTATGGCGGAAACGAATAATTTCCGCGCCACCGAGAGAACAGGCGTCATAAATACTGGCGTGGCTGTCGGCATCCAGTAACACCACAGCGTTATGGTCGGCAAGTGCGCTGATGACACCTAAATTAGCGATATAACCGGTTGAAAAAACGATAGCGGTAGGGCGATTGAAAAACTCGGCAATCTCTTTCTCTAACGCCAGATGCGGCGCATAGCTGCCATTAGCCATACGAGAACCGGTGGTGCCGGTGCCTTGTGTCGCTAACGCTGCCTGACCTTCGGCAATGGCATCACGATTAAAGGTTAAACCGAGATAATTATTGGTCCCGGCCAGAATCACTTTTTTATTGCCGATCCGGCCTTCGGTAGCAGAATACACTTCATCAATACCGGTACCAAACGGTGTTAACCCGTTGTCACTAAATTGCAGTCGCTCGCCAGCAAGACGCGCGTATTTATCGTATAGCCCCATTATTTATTCTCCAGCCATGGAAGTAGAGTTTCCATTAATTGCGTAGGGGTTTTGACATCCAGCAGAATATTAATAGGAATGGAAATGTCGAATTTGTCTTCCAGCATCATTAAGAGATCCATCACTTTGATCGACTCCAGGCCAAGATCGTTGACGAGATCGCTGTCGGGCTTAATTTCCACACCGTTTTCGACCAAATCCTGTAAACAGGAAAGGATGTAATCCATTACTATTTTACGATTTACCATAGAAACGTTAACACACCTTTAAACAAGACAATCAAAATAGCCCGTTGCGTAATGCGTGTTCCAGGCTAATCCCGGGAAACCAATTAATATCTTCAGAAATATGGTTATTACTTGCCGACCAGTCGGCATGGGTTAATTCACGTATTTTCGAGCGGGTCAGCATGGGGTCTTTACCTGCCAGACGACTCAACGCCGTAGTGATATCCGCAAGGCAGGTGAGTACCGGCAGAGGAATGCCAACCATTCGCACGGAACCACAACGGGCATCGGCGGCAAGTTGTTGTACGCGATGCCAGTTATAGCCTCCGGCGACGCCATCGCATAATTCATAGGTTTGCGTGTGTACAGTTTCGGCGCTTAACCACTGACCCACAGCTTGCGCGAAATCGGTGACGTGCAGGAAAGAGAGCTGTGTCTCTGGTGTACCCAGTCGTGGCAGCAGGCCGCGCAGCATCCAGTCAAACAGCGGTTTTAACTCTTTATCGCCGGGACCATACACGGCTGTTGGGCGAAAAACGCCCAGGGTAATGTCGTCAGCTATGGCGGTCAGCCGTTGTTCGGCGACATGTTTGGAGTTTGCGTACCAGGAGAGTTCGGGATGGCGCGCCGCGAGTGAAGAGATAAACAGAAAACGTTGGCAAAAGCCGCTCTCTTTTGCCGCGTGCATCAGGCGCAGGCTACCGTCAACGTTACAGCGGGTAAAAATCTCTTCTTTGTGTCCGCGCACTTGCCCGGCGCAATGTACCACCGCGCTGGCTCCGGCAACCAACTCGCTAAGTGAATGTGTATCTTCCAGCGAACCGCGCACCCAGATGAGATTATCATTGACGTGAGCACGGGCAGTACGTGTCAATGCGCGAACGTGAAAGCCCCGGGCGAGCAGGTTATCGATAATATATTTACCGATAAATCCGGTAGCGCCCGTCACCGCGACAGTTTGAATCATGCCTGGGCTCCCTGCACTTGAAGACTGGCAGCATAAGCCTTCTGGTAACGTTTCTTCGCTTCCGCGCGGGCGGGCTTGCCGGAGGATGTTCGGGGAATACTGTGGGGCGGTAGCAGATCGATAGCCGCTGTCACGCCAAATTCGCTTTGGATCCGTGCCGCCAGTGAGTGGATAAGCTGCCCGCGACGTTCTTCGTCGCTAATCCGACACTGGATCTGCAAAATGATTTTTTCCTGGGCGGTAACAAAAGCAATCGCATCGCCAGAATGAATTTCCGGTTCTTGTTCCGCAATGTATTCAATATCTTGTGGCCAGATATTGCGGCCACGAATAATAATCAGATCTTTAATACGCCCGGTGACATACAGATAACCGTCCAGCAGATAACCGAGGTCGCCGGTATCTAACCAGCCCGTCGCTGCGATATCGTCCTGAGAAGTCTGGTCGCCAAAATAGCCGCTCATCAGGCTGGGACCAGAAATGCAAATATGGCCTACCACACGTTCCGCGACCGGCAAACCATCTTCACTCCGGATTTCAATGCTATGTTCTGGCAATGCTTTACCGCAGTTGACGAAAGTCGATATGGCGCGTGTTTCAGCACCCGGCGTGACGGCTTTACCCTGATATTCGAGGATGTCGCGATCCACGTCGTTAACCACAACCCCGGAGGCTTCATCGGAAAAACTGACAGCCAGCGCATTTTCTGCCAGTCCGTAGCACGGCATGAAAGTTTTATTGTCAAAGTTAACCTGACGGAAACATTCAGCGAATTGATGGAGTTGTTCCGCAGAGATAGGCTCTGCGCCAATACCAGCGACTCGCCAGCAGGAAAGATCCAGTTCAGTGAGATCTTTTTCATTCACCCGGCGCTGGCACAATTCATAGCCAAACGGCGGCGCAACGGAAACGGTGCCGCGATTTTTACTGATCAATTTAAGCCATTGCAGAGGACGCATGGCGAAATCCTGAGTGCGTAAATAATCCACTGAAAGCTGCGTGGCGACGGGAGTCAGGAGAAAGCCGACCAGTCCCATATCATGGTAGAAAGGCAGCCAGGAGACGCAGCGGTCGCGAGGGCGTAATTTAATGCCATCGTGGCTTATAGCACGTAGATTAGCCATCACTTCGCGATGGGTGATAATGACGCCACGGGGAAAACGGGTACTGCCGGAGGTGTACTGGAGGTAGGCGATATCGTCAGGAACTGGACGCTTTAGAGCAACCTCGGCTTCCGGTAATGTCTTAAAACAGACGTGGCTTAAAACATGTAATTCGGGGTTATTATGCGTTGCGGCATTGACCAGCGGCAACCACTCATCACCAGTGATAATGGCTGCAGGCTGGCAACTAGCCAGTAAACCTTGCAGTTTAGCGCTCCAGGAGTCCCGCTGACCAACGCCCATTGGAATCGCCAACGGGACGGCGACTAAGCCGGCATACTGGCAGGCAAAAAAAGCCTCTACAAACCCGCTACTCGTTTCGGCCATCAGCGCCACGCGATCGCCTTTTTTCAGGTCCAGCGATAACAACCGCTTCGCACCAGCTTCGGCACGCGCTTTTAACGTTTGATATTCCAGTTGATCTTCAAGTTGGCAACGTCTGTCATAAAAATTCATTCCGGCGCTACTCAGAGCGGCGTAGTCCAAAGCATCAACCAGCGTTGGAAAATCGGCATAACGCATAGGTAGGGAATGCGTAAAGATTTTATTAGACATATACACCACGAAAAAATTGGATATCAAAAATAAAATGACAATAATGCGGTGGATTATATAGGCATAAAAGATAAATGAGATAGTATTTTCATCGGTGCGATATTGAACATTGATTTAAGTAATGGTTTTGGGTTTGTTGTTTTTATTATGAATGATATTTAATTTATGAATATATTAAGAAGAAACCTTGCCCTGTCGTCTTAAATAGACAAAGGCATTGTGGCTCTTCTGTGTTGTCTCTGACCTTATCGTAATCATTAATAAATACTATTTATTTTTCTCTTGTATTCACTGAGTTGATTATTAAGGTGCCGTTCGTTGCTGTTGCAGCCAGTTTTTTACCATTAATTATTTGTTACCCACAGAAATATGGAATGCGATCTGCTGATGATTAAAATTGAAAAAGTAATTAATAAAAGTGACCTTAAGGCCTTTATCGCTTTTCCGTCATCACTTTATCCCGATGATGCAAACTGGATACCTCCTTTGTTCATTGAACGCAGCGAGCATTTGTCTGAGAAGAATCCGGGGACTGACCATATCATCTGGCAGGCGTGGGTGGCAAAAAAAGCGGGGCAGATAGTCGGGCGTATTACCGCGCAAATAGACACCTTACACCGCGAGCGTTACGGCGAAGATACCGGTCATTTCGGCATGATTGACGCCATTGACGATGCGCAGGTTTTTGCCGCTTTGTTTGGCGCAGCGGAAGCATGGTTGAAGTCACAAGGTGTCAGTAAGATCAGCGGGCCTTTCAGCCTGAATATCAATCAGGAAAGCGGATTATTGATTGAAGGTTTTGACACACCACCCTGTGCGATGATGCCACACGGCAAACCGTGGTATGCCGCGCATATTGAACAACTGGGTTATCACAAAGGCATTGATTTACTGGCGTGGTGGATGCAGCGAACCGATCTCACTTTCTCTCCGGCGCTAAAAAAATTGATGGATCAGGTGCGTAAAAAGGTGACTATTCGCTGCATAAATCGCCAGCGGTTTGCCGAAGAGATGCAGATCCTGCGTCAGATTTTCAATTCTGGCTGGCAGCACAACTGGGGATTTGTGCCGTTTACCGAACATGAATTCGCGACCATGGGCGATCAACTTAAGTATCTGGTGCCGGACGATATGATCTACATTGCCGAGATTGATTCTGCACCCTGCGCGTTTATTGTCGGTTTACCTAACATCAACGAGGCAATTGCCGATCTGAACGGCTCTCTCTTTCCCTTAGGCTGGGCAAAATTGCTGTGGCGCTTGAAAGTCAGCGGTGTGCGGACCGCGCGAGTGCCGCTGATGGGCGTGCGGGACGAGTATCAGTTCAGCCGCATCGGCCCGGTGATTGCGCTGTTATTGATTGAAGCTTTACGCGATCCGTTTGCCCGCCGGAAGATCGATGCGCTGGAAATGTCATGGATCCTCGAAACCAATACAGGCATGAATAACATGCTGGAACGTATTGGAGCGGAGCCGTACAAGCGTTACCGATTGTACGAAAAGCAGATTTAACGCCAGCTAATTCTGGTTCATTTCCAGCGGCACTGCCGAGCGAATCAAATGGTGGCCTTCAAGCTCGATATCGTGGAGATTCTTTTTCACGGTCCGCACATGATCGCGTGCGGCGCGCTGGGCGACGTGCGGTAGTCGCTGCAACACCGCGTTGTAGATCCGTGCATGCTGGCGATCGATCTGCTTTTTTTGCTGTGGTCGATGGTAGAGATTATTTACGCTGGCAAACACCGAATTAAACATTAGCTCGGTCAATGATTGCAGCGTAAACACCAGCACCTGATTGTGAGAAGCCTGACAAATGGCGAGATGGAAAGCGTGATCCAGCTGTGCATGTTCGATCAGCGAAATCTCTTTGTTGTTTTCACTAGCGGCGAGCATTTTTTCATAGCAGCGGGTTATCAAGACAAAATCTGCCTGCGTTCCCAGCGTTGCCGCCAGCCTTGCCGATTCGCCCTCCAGCAATGCACGGACATCGAGTAGATCGTACAGAGTTCGCGGCTGCGTGCTGAACAGATGGATCAGCGGACTGGTGTCCTGCACCCGATTAAGCCGTGCGACACGAGAATCGCGACCCTGCGCCGTTTCAATAATCCCGCGCCCGCGCAGCACGGTCAGCCCTTCACGCAGTGCGGAACGTGAGAAGCCGAGCTTTTCACACAGTCGACGTTCTGAGGGAAGCGGCTGTCCGATCTTCAACACGCCGTCGATAATTAACCGTTCGATACTCTCTGCAACCACTTCGCAAATAGGGCGACGTTCATCTTTCATTCCCGGACCTCGTGCACAGGTAGGACCAATTTTTCTGTTCTTAATTTGCAAAACACGCACATCACGTAAGTGATTATGCTACATCAATTTAACATTAAATTAACTAAGACAAGGTCACAGAGCGGGAAAAAAAATGGTCTGACCGGTAGCTAAAGAGATAGACGAAAACGAAAAGCTCGCTTAATAACTGTTCACAGAAGCAGCGCAAAAAAATCAGCTGCCACACAACACAACAAAGCGAACCCTATTCATGAGCATCTTGTACGAAGAGCGTCTTGATGGCGCTTTACCCGATGTCGACCGTACATCGGTACTGATGGCACTGCGTGAGCATGTCCCTGGACTGGAGATCCTACATAGCGATGAGGAGATCACACCTTACGAGTGTGACGGGCTGAGCGCGTATCGCACGCGTCCATTACTGGTTGTTTTGCCAAAGCAGATGGAACAGGTGACGGCGATTCTGGCTGTCTGCCACCGCCTGCGTGTGCCAGTGGTGACCCGTGGCGCAGGCACCGGGCTTTCTGGCGGTGCACTGCCGCTGGAAAAAGGAGTGTTGTTGGTGATGGCGCGCTTTAAAGAGATCCTCGACATTAACCCCGTTGGTCGCCGCGCGCGCGTGCAGCCGGGCGTGCGTAACCTCGCGATCTCCCAGGCCGTTGCGCCGCATAATCTCTATTACGCGCCGGATCCTTCTTCACAAATCGCCTGTTCGATTGGCGGCAATGTGGCGGAAAACGCCGGTGGCGTCCACTGCCTGAAATATGGTCTGACCGTACATAACCTGCTGAAAATTGAAGTGCAAACGCTGGACGGCGAGGCGCTGACGCTGGGATCGGACGCGCTGGATTCGCCAGGTTTTGACCTGCTGGCGCTGTTTACCGGATCGGAAGGTATGCTCGGTGTGACCACCGAAGTGACGGTAAAACTGCTGCCGAAGCCACCCGTGGCGCGGGTTTTGTTAGCCAGCTTTGACTCGGTAGAAAAAGCCGGACTTGCGGTTGGCGACATCATCGCCAATGGCATTATCCCCGGCGGGCTGGAAATGATGGATAACCTGTCGATCCGCGCGGCAGAAGATTTTATTCATGCCGGTTATCCCGTAGACGCCGAAGCGATTTTGTTGTGCGAGCTGGACGGTGTGGAATCTGACGTGCAGGAAGACTGCGAGCGAGTTAACGAAATCTTACTGAAAGCGGGCGCGACTGATGTTCGTCTGGCGCACGATGAAGCTGAGCGCGTACGTTTCTGGGCTGGCCGCAAAAACGCCTTCCCGGCAGTGGGGCGCATTTCCCCTGATTACTACTGTATGGATGGCACCATCCCGCGCCGCGCGCTGCCTGGCGTACTGGAAGGCATTGCCCGTTTATCACAGCAATATGATTTACGCGTCGCCAACGTCTTTCATGCCGGAGACGGCAACATGCACCCGTTAATCCTTTTCGATGCCAACGAACCCGGTGAATTTGCCCGCGCGGAAGAGTTGGGCGGGAAGATCCTCGAACTCTGCGTTGAAGTTGGCGGCAGCATCAGCGGAGAACATGGTATTGGGCGCGAAAAAATCAATCAAATGTGCGCCCAGTTCAACAGCGATGAAATCACGACCTTCCATGCGGTCAAGGCGGCGTTTGACCCTGATGGCTTGCTGAACCCAGGAAAAAATATCCCCACACTGCACCGCTGCGCTGAATTTGGTGCCATGCATGTGCATCACGGTCATTTACCTTTTCCTGAACTGGAGCGTTTCTGATGCTACGTGAGTGTGATTACAGCCAGGCACTACTGGAGCAGGTGAATCAGGCGATTAGCGATAAAACGCCGCTGGTGATTCAGGGAAGCAATAGCAAAGCCTTTTTAGGTCGCCCTGTCACCGGGCATACGCTGGATGTGCGTTGCCATCGCGGCATTGTTAATTACGACCCGACTGAGCTGGTGATTACCGCGCGTGCCGGAACACCGCTGGTGGCGATTGAAGCGGCGCTGGAGAGCGCCGGGCAAATGCTCCCCTGCGAGCCGCCGCATTATGGTGAAGAAGCCACCTGGGGCGGGATGGTCGCCTGCGGGCTGGCGGGACCGCGTCGCCCGTGGAGCGGTTCGGTCCGCGATTTTGTCCTCGGTACGCGCATGATAACCGGCACTGGAAAACATCTGCGTTTTGGTGGTGAAGTGATGAAAAACGTTGCCGGATACGATCTCTCACGGTTAATGGTCGGAAGCTACGGCTGTCTTGGCGTGCTCACTGAAATCTCGATGAAAGTGTTACCGCGACCGCGCGCCACCTTGAGTCTGCGTCGGGAAATCAGCCTGCAAGAAGCCATGAGTGAAATCGCCCAGTGGCAACTCCAGCCGCTACCCATTAGTGGCTTATGTTACTTCGACAGTGCGTTGTGGATCCGCCTTGAAGGCGGTGAAGGATCGGTGAAAGCGGCGCGTGAACTGTTGGGGGGTGAAGAGGTTGCGGGTCAGTTCTGGCAGCAATTGCGTGAACAACAACTGCCATTCTTTTCATTACCGGGCACTTTATGGCGCATTTCCTTACCCAGCGATGCGCCGATGATGGATTTACCCGGCGAGCAACTGATCGACTGGGGCGGGGCGTTACGCTGGCTGAAATCGACAGCTGATGACAATCAAATCCACCGCATCGCCTGCAACGCTGGCGGTCATGCGACCCGCTTTAGTGCCGGAGATGGTGGCTTTGCCCCGCTATCGGCTCCTTTATTCCGCTACCACCAGCAGCTTAAACAGCAGCTCGACCCTTGCGGCGTGTTTAACCCCGGTCGCATGTACGCGGAACTTTAAGGAGCAGACTATGCAAACCCGGTTAACCGAAGAGATGCGTCAGAACGCGCGGGTGCTGGAAGCCGACAATATCCTGCGCGCCTGTGTTCACTGCGGGTTTTGTACCGCAACCTGCCCAACTTATCAGCTTTTAGGCGACGAACTGGATGGGCCGCGCGGGCGCATCTATCTGATTAAACAGGTGCTGGAAGGCAACGAAGTCACACTTAAAACACAGGAGCATCTCGATCGCTGTCTCACTTGCCGTAATTGTGAAACTACCTGTCCTTCAGGTGTGCGCTATCACAATTTGCTGGATATCGGGCGTGATATTGTCGAGCAGAAAGTGAAACGCCCACTGCCGGAGCGAATGCTGCGCGAGGGATTGCGCCAGGTCGTGCCGCGTCCGGCGGTTTTCCGTGCGCTGACGCAGGTAGGTCTGGTGCTGCGACCGTTTTTGCCGGAACAGGTCAGAGCAAAACTGCCTGCCGAAACGGTGAAAGCTAAACCGCGTCCACCGCTGCGCCATAAGCGCCAGGTTTTAATGCTGGAAGGTTGCGCCCAACCTACGCTTTCGCCCAACACCAACGCGGCAACTGCGCGGGTGCTGGATCGTCTGGGGATCAGCGTCATGCCTGCTAACGAAGCTGGCTGTTGTGGCGCGGTGGACTATCATCTTAATGCGCAAGAGAAAGGGTTAGCGCGGGCGCGAAATAACATTGATGCCTGGTGGCCCGCGATTGAAGCAGGTGCCGAGGCAATTTTGCAAACCGCCAGCGGTTGCGGCGCGTTTGTCAAAGAGTATGGGCAGATGCTGAAAAACGATGCGTTGTATGCCGATAAAGCGCGTCAGATTAGTGAACTGGCGGTCGATTTAGTCGAACTTCTGCGCGGGGAACCGCTGGAAAAACTGGCAATTCGCGGCGATAAAAAACTGGCTTTCCACTGCCCGTGTACCCTACAACATGCGCAAAAGCTGAACGGCGAAGTGGAAAAAGTGTTACTTCGTCTTGGATTTACCTTAACGGACGTTCCCGACAGCCATCTGTGCTGCGGTTCGGCGGGAACATATGCGTTAACGCATCCCGATCTGGCGCGCCAGCTGCGGGATAACAAAATGAATGCGCTGGAAAGCGGCAAACCGGAAATGATCGTCACCGCCAACATTGGCTGCCAGACGCATCTGGCGAGCGCCGGTCGTACCTCTGTGCGTCACTGGATTGAAATTGTAGAACAAGCCCTTGAAAAGGAATAACAAAATGAAAACTAAAGTCATTCTTAGCCAGCAAATGGCGAGTGCAATTATTGCCGCAGGTCAGGAAGAGGCGCAGAAAAATAACTGGTCTGTTTCCATTGCTGTTGCCGATGACGGCGGTCATCTGCTGGCGTTAAGTCGCATGGATGATTGCGCGCCGATTGCAGCTTACATCTCCCAGGAGAAGGCGCGTACTGCCGCGCTGGGGCGTCGTGAAACCAGGGGCTATGAAGAGATGGTTAACAACGGACGTACTGCGTTCGTGACTGCGCCGTTACTGACGTCGCTGGAAGGTGGTGTACCGGTTGTTGTTGATGGGCAGATTATTGGTGCCGTGGGCGTTTCTGGTTTAACCGGAGCACAGGATGCGCAGGTCGCGAAAGCGGCAGCAGCGGTGTTGGCGAAATAAGCGAAAACGAGGAGATAAATAATGAGTGAGACCATAAACCAGGGCCGTTTACGCATTGACGCCAATTTTAAACGTTTTGTGGATGAAGAAGTTTTGCCTGGCGTGGAACTGGACGCTGCCGCGTTCTGGCGCAATTTTGATGAGATCGTTCACGATCTGTCGCCAGAAAATCGTCAGTTGCTGGCAGAACGCGATCGTATTCAGGCGGCGCTCGACGAATGGCATCGCTGCAATCCGGGGCCGGTAAAAGACAAAGCGGCTTATAAATCTTTCTTGCGTGAACTGGGCTACCTGGTGCCGCAACCGGAGCACGTGGCGGTGGAAACCACGGGCATCGACAGCGAAATCACCAGCCAGGCGGGGCCACAGCTGGTGGTTCCGGCGATGAACGCCCGCTACGCACTGAACGCGGCGAACGCTCGCTGGGGGTCACTGTACGATGCGCTATACGGCAGTGACATCATCCCGCAGGAAGGGGCGCTGGTCAGCGGTTACGATCCGCAGCGTGGTGCGCAGGTTATCGCCTGGGTTCGGTGTTTCCTCGATGAATCGTTCCCGCTGGAAAATGGCAGCTATCAGGATGCGGTGGCGTTTAGCGTAGTCGACAAACAATTACGTATCTTGTTGAAAAATGGTACAGAAACCATGTTGCGTACCCCGGCACAGTTTGTCGGTTACCGTGGCGGTGTCGATGCGCCGACCTGCATTTTGCTGAAAAATAACGGCTTGCATATTGAGCTACAAATCGATGCCAACGGGCGGATTGGCAAGGACGATCCGGCGCACATCAACGATGTTATCGTCGAAGCTGCTATCAGTACTATTCTCGACTGTGAAGATTCGGTCGCTGCGGTTGATGCGGAAGACAAAATCCTGCTGTACCGCAACCTGCTGGGCCTGATGCAGGGCACATTGCAAGAGACAATGGAGAAAAATGGTCGGCAAATCGTACGTAAATTAAATGACGATCGTCATTACACCGCCGCCGATGGTTCTGACATTTCTCTGCACGGACGTTCGCTGCTGTTTATCCGTAACGTCGGTCACTTGATGACCATTCCCGTAATTTGGGACAGCGAAGGTAATGAAATCCCGGAAGGCATTCTTGATGGCGTAATGACTGGCGCGATTGCCCTCTATGACTTAAAAGTGCAGAAAAATTCGCGCACCGGCAGCGTTTATATTGTGAAACCGAAAATGCACGGTCCGCAGGAAGTGGCATTTGCCAACAAACTGTTTACCCGCATAGAGATAATGCTCGGCATGGCACCGAATACCCTGAAAATGGGCATTATGGATGAAGAACGCCGGACCTCGCTGAACTTGCGTAGCTGCATTGCTCAGGCGCGCAATCGCGTGGCGTTCATCAATACCGGTTTCCTCGACCGTACCGGCGACGAAATGCATTCGGTGATGGAAGCGGGCCCGATGCTGCGTAAAAACCAGATGAAATCAACACCGTGGATCAAAGCCTACGAGCGCAATAACGTGCTTTCCGGTCTGTTCTGTGGGCTGCGTGGCAAAGCGCAAATCGGTAAAGGCATGTGGGCAATGCCGGATCTGATGGCAGACATGTACAGCCAGAAGGGCGACCAGCTGCGTGCCGGGGCGAACACGGCCTGGGTTCCGTCGCCAACCGCCGCTACGCTTCATGCGCTGCACTACCATCAAACCAACGTACAGAGCGTGCAAGCCAACATTGCTCAGAGCGAATTCAATGCTGAATTTGAACCGCTGCTGGACGATCTGCTGACTATTCCGGTTGCTGAAAACGCTAACTGGTCTGCGCAAGAGATCCAACAAGAGCTGGATAACAACGTGCAGGGGATTCTGGGTTACGTGGTGCGTTGGGTGGAGCAGGGAATTGGTTGTTCAAAAGTACCAGATATTCACAACGTGGCGCTGATGGAAGACCGTGCAACGCTGCGCATTTCCAGCCAGCATATCGCCAACTGGTTACGTCACGGTATTCTGACCAAAGAACAGGTGCAGGCATCGCTGGAGAACATGGCGAAAGTGGTTGATCAACAAAACGCTGGTGATCCGGCTTATCGTCCGATGGTGGGGAATTTCGCTAACTCGTGTGCTTTTAAAGCTGCCAGCGATTTAATCTTCCTTGGCGTGAAACAGCCAAACGGCTATACCGAACCGTTATTGCACGCCTGGCGTTTACGCGAAAAAGAAAGTCATTAATAGCGTCAAAAAAAGCCCCGGCAAGTTTTATTGTCGGGGCTATGATAGTCACTGCGGTAGTACATTTATCCCGGAAATAACCGGAACGATTATCAGGGGGTAACAAAATGGTAATGCCTCCAATTAGTAGAACATGTATTTTTCGATGAAAGCTCCGATGACTTTTTCATGTAATTCAACAGAGCGTGAGAAGCAGATAGTCTGGCGAATCAGACGCTTGATGCGGGTTCTCAGCGTCAGGTTGTTCCGCTCAATACGCTGAGTAAATATTTTACCCGTCAGATGCTTCTCTTTCGGGACTTCTCTGGCATAACTGCCCCAGTCATCACTGGTTATCATGCCGATGTTAAAGGGCGCGAGCAGGGCCAGCAATTCACGACAGGTTTCATCCGTTCGCGGCCCGAACGTGTAGGCCAGAACACCACCCGTTTTTGCGCCTCCACTACGAACAACATTTCAGTCGTGGCGCGGCATGCAAACAGTTGGAGATTAATGAATCAACGGCGTATAAGTTCTTTCGCCGTTTTGAGGAAAGTGGCCTCTCCTGGCCTTTGCCAGATGAAATGACCCCTGTTGAGCTGGAGCAAAAGCTCTACCCCCCAAAATCTAATCCTACCCGCGCCAGCAAATTACCTTCCGGAATACGTCGGCGGCCTAACTTTTCCCCGGAATTTAAACGCCATCTTGTCAAACTGTCCATACAACACAGAGTAAGAGTAGGCAGGATGCCGCCCTCGTTCTGATGCCGGTGGAGCTCGCAGAGCCCTGGTCTGCCATCGTTGATGTCACGCCGTTGCAACCTGCACCGGCTGAGCCGGGTAATACACTGTGCTGTGAAGTGGTTTTACCCGAAGGCACGATAAAACTGAGTGGCGCAGTCCCCCCGACTCTGCTGAGAATGCTGCTCGACGAACTGAAGGGAGAACGCCGGTGATCTCTTTACCCGCAGGAAGCAAAATCTGGCTGGTTGCCGGGGTTACTGATATGCGGTACGGGTTCACAGATGCCTCCGGCGGTCTGGTTCGCAGTTCACGGAGTATCACCGTGAACTGTTATCCAGGCTTATGGCAGATTAACTTCCCGGAGGGAAAACAGTCGAAAACGGACGGTATGAACACCGTAAGCCCCCAAAGTGATCACCATTCGCTTTCATTCATAGCTATGCAACGCGCTGAAAATGATTCTGGCAGCATTTCATGGCTTTACCAGGGGGATATCTCTTTTTGCGGTGTTTGCGTCAGAATCGCTCTGAGTGTGTTTTAGCCGTGCGCGTAATGAGACATTATGTTAACTCGCAATGTCTGGCTCAGGGAATGGCCCCCATATACTGACTTTATCATGCGGATAGGGATTGTAGTGGTTAGAGTTGGTTTCGGCATTGTTTCCGTTAATGCCAATTGCATTTTTGTATTTGATGCAACAGAAGGCGTGAGATTCTCCTGAGCCTGGAAAGTCTGAGTGTTTAGAGTTGATGGCAAAATACCTTCCATCAGGTTTTTGAATTAGTTGTTGTTTGGCTGCTTCCCAAAATATGTTATTACAAAGATCTTGGATTTGTAATGTTTGCAGGATTTTGATTACTACGTGGTCATACTCCAACTCTTTAGGTGAGTGTATTATCCCCTCTTTTAATAAGGTGTTTACCACAGGGTTTAGTTGCTGTCTAAAGCATGCAGATAGTGCCATTGCTACGCAATTTTTTTTCGAGGAAGCATGTTTGGCGGGGTGTGTAGTGTTTGACGTGATATGTCTATTCTCATAGAAGAATCTCAGGCTGATAACATCAACAAATACGGCGCTAAAACAAAATTTTCATAGAGTGACTCAAGATCTTCTTGAGCTCCTTTTTTGCGGCGCGTAATTTGCTGCCTGTAAACAAAAAAAAACACCGCTACCAGCGGTGGTTTTGTTTGCCGGAATCTAGAGCTACCAACTCTTTCTTCCGAAGGTAGCTGGCTTAGTGGAGCGCAGATACCAAATTTGTCCTTCTAGTGTAGCCGCAGTTAGGCCGCCACTTCAAGAAATCTTAATATTTTAATCCACCTTATCCAGTTATCAGTGGCGCTTTGTCGTGTCTTACTGGGTTGGACTCAAGACGATAGTTACCGGATAAGGCGCAGCAGTCGGGCCGAACGGGGGGCATGCACACCGCTCAGTTTGGAGCGAACGACCTACACCGAGCCGAGATACCAACAGCGTGAGCTATAAGAAAGCGCCATGCTTCCCGAAGGGAGAAAGGTGGACAGGTATCCGGTAAGCGGCAGGGGCGGAACAGGAGAGCGCACGAGGGAGCTTCCAGGGGGAAACGCCTGGTATCTTTATAGTCCTTATATCAATTTGAATAATATCATGCCTCATGATCTTTTACTTACTTGAGGTTTTACTGTCACATAACCGACACACCATCTATCGATTAGCAGAAGTAATAGTATATGTTTTTTATTAAACCACCATCACTACTCTCAATCTCTTTAGTTTTATATTTATTAATATCCGACAATATACCTTTAACTGGAATATCTTGCATTTTCAGATAATCTAAGACACTCTCACGCTCATTATCATCAATATACTTAATGATAAGATATTTTAGTGAATTAATTAACTCTTCATCATTCATATCACACTACTCCAGAATAATATCTACTTTATCAAATTTGATAATGAATCGGCAATGCCTCTAATTAGTTGAATTGATGTATAATGCCGCTTTTGAGGTTTTCTTATGGCCAGCGTTACTGTTCATTGCCCCCGTTGTCAGTCTGCTCACCTACACCTATGAAGCCCGCAAGCCCGGCAGCACTGGCTCTGGTATACATACAACACCAAAACTATACATTTGGCCCACGCACGGATGAAAGCTGCCGCGAACTTCTGGCGCTGCTCGCGCCGTTTAATATCGGCATGATAACCCGCGATGACTGGGGCAGTTATGCCAGAAAAGTGCCGAAGGCGAAGCATCTGACCGGCAAAATATTCACTCAGCGTATTGAACGTAACAACCTGACGCTGAGAACCCGCATCAAGCGTCTGGCCCGAAAAACAATCTGCTTCTCACGCTCAATTGAGCGGCATGAAAAGGTTATCAGGGCCTTCATTGAAAAATATATGTTCTACTAATTGCATGCACTACCAGATAATGCTCAACTCCACACTATTGTGCATAGCAGATAGTGTGCCAAACAAAGTAAAAAATTAATTCACTCTACTTTTTGCTTTTTCTGATAATGCAATAATAGATGTCAGACCTGATAAAACAATGATAAAAGATATTAATACTAAAAGAAGCCATGATTGTGACCATTTATGAAAATACTCATAAATATACCCCATAAAGATCGGCCCAAGAGAAGCTAATGTGTAGCCAATACCCTGAACAATAACAGATATGCGCTTGTTATCGTCCAGGTTTGTGGATAATTTCATTATTAGAGTAAAAATTACAACAAATCCGCCTCCTTGTGCTATCCCACCAGTAAAGCACCAAATTATCCAAAAACTGGGAAAAAGTAATATCAGGGAAATAGAGACTATCCAACATCCTCCCATAGCAACCAGCAGATATTCATATTTGATATAACGTCCTAGTACTGGAATAATCAGTGCCCCAGACAGGGCTAACCCTTGAAATATTGAGGCAATGACACCAGCACTTGAAGCACTGGCACCACTTACTGACATCAAATATACAGGTAACCATGCTGTAATCCCGTAGTAAATGAACAAATGAGCAGCAAATCCAGCACTCAGAGATGCAATGACGATTTTTTGATGCGCCGAAAAAAAATGTGAATATTTCTGCTGGGTTAAGGAATATCCTGGTGTACTGGTTACCTCTTTATTCTGTGATTGTGATAGCTGCCACAGTAACAATGCCAGAACAGGTAACCATACCCAGCTGGCCAATGCAAATTGCCATCCCATTATGTGTGCAATTGGTGCTGTCATTGAACTGGTAATCATCGTTCCGATATTAAGTGAGGATGTATATATGCCTGTTACTACCCCCATTCGATGACGAAAATCTCGCCCGATGATCATTAAACTAACAATATTTCCTGTTGCCAGAGCTGCACCAAGTATAAATGTTCCAGCTAATATACCGATTTCACCAGTATAGGGGCGCAATAAAATCCCAATACTGGCACCAATTAGCGTGAGCCACATACTTTTGTTAATTCCGATTTTCGATATGAGCACAGAAATGATCGGAGTTAGAGTTCCAAAACATAAGACAGGTATACTGGTCAGCAGTCCAGTTAACGTAGCATTTAACTTCAAATCATGCAGCAGTGGCTGAAGGACTGGAGGAACAGCCGTTAGTGGACTTCTTAGATTCATCCCCAGAACAATCAGGGCAAGCAAAAGCATTAATGTTTTGTTAACCTTAGTCAATAATCTCACGGGATTCATCTCACTTAGATACAATGGATAATAAGCACCCAGTTACATTAAGCTGTATACAATATTTGATCAAAAGTGACCCGTAAGTTAACTTTGTTGTGATGAATATGGAAAGGAGGAAAGTATGAGCAACCAAGACAATGTAGCGCCGGCAAGAAAAAAGCGCAGTCCTAGTTTGATGAAAACCAGAAAAACACGCGAGTCAATCATCAAAGCAGGGATGGAGGTGTTTATTGAGCATGGCTTTGCTGATGCAAAAGTAAGCGAAATAAGCAAAAAAGCAGGAGTCGCTAAGGGGACTGTCTATAATTACTTTCAGACCAAAGAAAGCCTTTTTGAAAGTGTTTTACGAGAATTTATTGTCGCTGCACCAATGGAACTCAGGTCCGAGCCGCGAAAGCATGGGGAAAGTGTAAAGCAGTATCTGCGGCGTGTGCTTTTACCTGTAATAAAAACGCTTGAATCATCAGGTCGCGCTCAGATTGCCAGATTAGTAATAACTGAGAGTGCCCGTTTTCCAGTATTAGCTAAAGCATATCTACAGGAAGTCCACCAGCCACTCATTGATAGTTTGAAAATTTTATTAGAGGCTGCCTTTAAGGAAGGGGAACTCAAAAATAATAAACTAGCCCTTTATCCACATATATTATTGTCCCCGAACTGGCTAGGTATTGTCCACAACGGAATGCTTGACCCATCAAATCCACTTAATATAGGGGAGTTATTTGAGGTTGGACTGGATCTCTTTTTTGATTCGGTTGATGACCAATTGTAGAGAAAACGGGTATTGTCTTCAATTAGTTAAAGCGCTTAAGCTATCGGTGGTAGCGCTGATTTATTGGCAGTTGCGTACGTATTAGCGCTGCTTTTGCCGCAATACCCAATGGATCTTTCCAGCATAGCCACAACATGAATGATAGAGGCTTCTGAGAACTTAATTGCTGTGTGACTGTGCCCATTGTTTATTACCGGCACGTCAGCGTCGTGCAATATGTTTAAAAAGAGAGTTGTAAATCAGGGATTACTTTTTTAGCTCTTTTCTGTTCGCAAGGGTCAATCCCCTCCGAAATCAGTCTTCGGGCTTCATTCCGTTTTGTACGTGCTTCGGAGAGAGACACTTCCGGATACACACCAAGTGCCAGAGTCTTCTCCTTACCCAGAATACGATAACGGAGACGCCAGTAACGGGAATCATTAGGATGTACCCGCAGGAACGTGCCAGCCCCGTCAGTGGGCTTTGTAACCCGGATTTTTGCGTCAGTCAGAGCTATAACTCAGCCTTCTGGATGCGTGAAAGAGGGTACAAATTTTGTCGAACTGAGGGATTCCCGCAATTATACCCACACAACGAGGCTGAATTGATTTGGAGGCAGAAGGCTTAAATACTGGCGTTCTGAAACGAAAAACGGACCTCCGTAGAGGTCCGTTGATATGAATTTGGTGCCCGGACTCGGAATCGAACCAAGGACACGGGGATTTTCAATCCCCTGCTCTACCGACTGAGCTATCCGGGCAACGGGGCGCATTAAACCTGATTCGCCTCTTCTCGTCAATCAAATTTCTTCAATTTACAGCAGACTGCACAATCTATCATCACTTTGCCGCTATTGCACGTACGATCAGGCAATCCAGGCGGTCCAGGCGGCAGAAAGCGGCATTGCCAGAAGGAGTGCTGGAAGCATGTTGACCACCGGGAACATTTTAATGCCGCAGATGCGCAAGCCAGTTGCTAACAACAATAATCCCCCTACGGCACTGAAGTCGGCCATCATTGCTGGTGTGGTCAGCGGTAATATCAGCGTGGCACAGCTGGCAAGGGCTAACTGGATAATCAGTAATGGGATGCTTATCACCGATACCGCAATGCCGAGCGAGCAGGCGAAAATCATTGCAGTAAAGAAATCGAGAAATGATTTAGCGATCAAAATACTTGGATCACCAGTCATTCCTTCGTTCATCGCACCGAAAATCCCGGTACTGCTGGTGCAGAACAGAACAATAATCGCCACAAAGTTCTGAATAAACGATTCATGCGCTGGCTTTTTACGTGAGAAGCGAAACAGATTTTGCGCTTGAGTAACTGCGTTATTGATTCCTTTCTCTAGCAAACAGAGCTCACCAATCAATGCACCCAAGAGCGTTGCTAATATCATGACGGGAAGGTTAGCGCATTTTACCACCAGTAAAATACCAATTCCCAGCGATGCCAGCCCAAAAATGGACGTCATTGAGATGCGTATCCGCTCTGGTAAACGTTGGCTAAGCAGAACGCCAAGGACGCCACCAATTAATACTGCGCCTGCATTGATAAAGGGACCAATTATCACAAGAGTTCCTGTTAACTGTATTTTCAGATGTCCTTATTATGAACGTATTTCCCGCCAGATGACTTGTTTGTTCGCAAACTCCTGGCTTGCACGCTCTGGTGAAAGGTGTAATGATTGCGCGAATTTTCTCCTTCCTGTACGGAGTTTGCCCGATGCTCGCCACCTCCATACATTCTCTCGCTTATCGCCGTTTTCTGCTCATGCGGTGAAGTTAATGCACGCTCACTGCAGGACAACAGTAAAATCAGAGCGTTTCTGCTTTTACTGATGTCTGGTGGTCGGAGCTGGTGACCAGTTTGACCCACATCTCATGAGGCAGGGTTTTCCACCTTGCCTGGTATTTTTACTTCCCCGAAACGGGTTTTGCGCTTATGAAATCAATGAATATTGCCGCCAGTGGCGAACTGGTATCCCGACTTTCTACCCATCGCCGCGTGGTGGCGTTGGGAGACACTGATTTTACGGACGTCGCGGCAGTTGTCATTACCGCTGCGGATAGTCGCAGTGGCATTCTTGCGTTACTTAAGCGCACCGGCTTTCATTTACCGGTGTTTTTGTATTCCGAACATGCTGTTGAATTACCTGCGGGCGTTATGGCGGTAATCAATGGCAACGAGCAGCAGTGGCTCGAGCTGGAATCCGCAGCCTGTCAGTATGAAGAGGATTTGCTGCCACCGTTTTACGACACGCTGACGCAGTACGTTGAGATGGGCAACAGCACCTTTGCTTGCCCAGGGCATCAACATGGTGCGTTCTTTAAAAAGCATCCTGCCGGACGCCATTTTTACGATTTCTTTGGTGAGAACGTCTTTCGCGCCGATATGTGTAACGCTGACGTAAAATTAGGCGATCTGCTTATTCATGAAGGATCAGCGAAGGATGCGCAGAAATTCGCAGCCAAAGTCTTTCATGCCGATAAAACCTATTTTGTGCTGAACGGCACATCGGCAGCGAATAAGGTGGTGACGAATGCGTTGTTAACGCGTGGCGATCTGGTGCTCTTTGACCGTAATAACCATAAGTCGAATCATCACGGCGCGTTGATTCAGGCGGGGGCGACGCCGGTCTATCTGGAAGCTTCACGTAACCCGTTTGGTTTTATTGGCGGTATTGATGCGCACTGTTTTAATGAAGACTATCTGCGCCAGCAAATTCGCAACGTGGCGCCAGAAAAAGCCGAACTGCCGCGCCCGTTTCGCCTGGCGATTATTCAACTGGGAACCTATGACGGCACGGTCTATAACGCCCGTCAGGTGATCGATAGCATTGGGCATCTATGTGATTACATTCTGTTTGATTCTGCATGGGTCGGGTACGAGCAGTTTATCCCGATGATGGCAGATTGCTCACCGTTGCTGTTAGAGCTTAACGAAAACGATCCAGGCATTTTTGTTACCCAATCGGTGCACAAACAGCAGGCGGGCTTCTCGCAGACATCGCAGATTCATAAAAAAGATAATCACATTCGCGGGCAGGCGCGTTTTTGCCCGCATAAGCGGTTAAATAATGCCTTCATGCTTCATGCTTCTACCAGCCCGTTCTATCCGCTGTTTGCCGCGCTGGATGTTAACGCCAAAATTCATGAAGGGGAGAGTGGACGTCGGCTGTGGGCTGAGTGTGTTGAGATGGGGATTGAAACGCGGAAGGCGATTCTTGCGCGCTGTAAGCTGTTTCACCCGTTTATCCCACCTGTCGTTGATGGCAAATTGTGGCAGGATTATCCCACTTCAGTGTTAGCCAGCGACCGCCGTTTCTTCAGTTTTGAACCGGGGGCGAAGTGGCACGGCTTTGAAGGATATGCCGCGAATCAGTATTTTGTTGATCCGTGCAAGCTGTTACTGACCACACCGGGTATTGATGCTGAAACCGGCGAATATAGCGACTTTGGCGTTCCGGCGACGATTCTGGCGCACTATCTGCGTGAGAACGGCATTGTGCCGGAGAAGTGCGATCTCAACTCTATTCTATTCTTATTAACGCCAGCGGAAAGCCACGAGAAGCTGGCACAACTGGTGGCGATGCTGGCGCAGTTTGAACAGCATATTGAGGATGACTCGCCGCTTGCTGAGGTGTTGCCGAGCGTTTATAACAAATATCCGGTGCGCTATCGCGACTACACCCTGCGCCAGTTGTGCCAGGAGATGCACGATCTGTATGTCAGTTTCGACGTTAAAGATCTTCAAAAAGCGATGTTCCGCCAGCAGAATTTCCCGTCAGTGGTGATGACCCCCCAGGACGCGCATAGCACTTATATTCGCGGTGAAGTGGAGTTGGTGCGGATTCGTGATGCCGAAGGGCGAATTGCGGCAGAAGGGGCGTTGCCTTATCCACCCGGTGTGCTTTGCGTGGTACCAGGGGAAGTCTGGGGTGGGGCGGTTCAGCGTTATTTCTTGGCGCTGGAAGAAGGCGTGAATTTACTGCCGGGATTTTCGCCGGAGCTACAAGGCGTCTATAGCGAAACCGATGCTGATGGTATGAAACGCCTGTACGGATATGTTTTGAGGTGAGAATAAAAAAACAGGTCGCCGTCTGGCGACCCGTTCATATTGTTGACAAAGTGCGCGTTGTTCATGCCGGATGCGGCGTGAACGCCTTATCCGGCCTACAAAAACATGCAATTTCAATATATTGCAGAGATTACGTAGGCCTGATAAGCGTAGCGCATCAGGCAATTTTGCTAACCGTCTGTGTACCTGCCGGTACACGAACGTGCTTATATTTGAACATCGCCATAAACGCGAAGGCCAGAACCACGGAATAACCCGCGAAAATCAGCCATACGGTCTGCCAGTCGGTAATGCCGTTTTGGGTGTACATCTCAACAACTTTACCGCTCACGATGCCACCGAGGATACAGCCGAAGCCGTTGGTCATCATCAGGAACATCCCTTGTGCACTGGCGCGAATTGCCGGGCTAACTTCTTTTTCGACAAACACCGAACCAGAGATGTTGAAGAAGTCGAATGCGCAACCGTAAACGATCATCGACAGTACCAGCAGTACAGTACCGAACGGAGTCGGATCGCCGTAAGCAAACAGCGCAAAACGCAGTATCCACGCCACGATACTGATCATCATTACGTTCTTAATACCGTAGCGGCTTAAGAAGAACGGGATGGTCAGAATGAACAGAGTTTCAGAGATCTGCGAAATAGACATGATGATTGACGCATGCTGCACGATGAAGCTGCTGGCAAACATCGGATCTTTGTCGAAGCTGTGCAGGAAGGTATTACCGAACATGTTGGTAATCTGCAGTTCCGCGCCCAGCAGCATTGAGAAGATGAAGAAGATCGCCATACGCTTGTTTTTAAACAGCGCGAAGGCATCGAGGCCCAGCAGGGTTGTCCAGCTCTGATTTGCTTGCTGTTTAGCAACCGGAATATGCGGCAGAGTCAGGGTAAACAGAACCAGAACGGCAGAAAGAGCTGCGCCAATATACAGCTGCATATGGCTTAATTCGAAACCGGACAGGCTCACTACCCACATCGCCATGATAAAACCGATGGTGCCCCAGATACGGATTGGCGGGAAATCCGTCACGATATCCATCCCGGCATTTTGCAGCCGATAGTAGGAGATGGTGTTGATTAACCCAAGCGTTGGCATATAAGCAAACGAGTTTATCAATATCACCAGGAACATTGCCTCCGGCGTCGTGACCTGTGCCGCCATGAACAGCGTGATAGCGCCGATGGTGTGACAAATGGCATATACCCATTTCGCACTTAACCATTTGTCGGCCACAATCCCCAGCAGCGCAGGCATAAAGACCGCGGCGATACCCAGTGAGCTATAAACTGCGCCGATAGAAGCACCGTCAAACTTCAGGGTAACAAACATATAGGAGCCGAGGGTCGTCAACCAACTTCCCCACATCGTGATGCGGATGAGTGTTTGAAAAAGCACATTTGACCGTGCGAGATGATGCGATTCTATCAATTACGCGGACTGATTTTTTGTTACCTGTGGCAAATAATTGCAAACATTCCCAATTTGCAAAACAAAATTGTGATGTAGGTAACACTTTTGCCATCCCTGAGCATCGTCAGGGGCGGTAAGTGGAATTATCGGCGGCGGTAGGATTTCTGCGCGGTGTTCACTTTATAAAGATAACGGCGAGATTCCGCAGAGGGATGGCGGGTCGTCAGCGTCTGATAAACATCGCCCGGCGTCATGGTGTTAATAATATTGGCAGCCTGAATCTTGTCATTCGAAAAGACTCGCAGCACGCTGCCTGCGCCGCCGTTATAGGCGGTGATGACGGCATAACGCCGCGACGTTGGGTTATCAATTCCACCGAGATAAACATTATTCAGCATCGCCAGATACGCGGTGCCGGTATCAATATTGCTGGCAGGATCAAACAAGAAACTGCGGCTCGGCGTGCCGGATTTCCCCTGCGAGCGAAACACATCTTTCCCGGCAGTGTGTTGTACCACCTGCATTAATCCCAGCGCGTCGGAACGGCTAACCGCATATGGGTTAAAGGAGGATTCGGTCTGCATAATCGCCAGAATCAATGATTCATCGACGCCATATTTCCGCGACGCCTGGCGTACCATACCGAGATATTTATGTGCACGTTTATCAAGGTGGTTCGGCACCATGTTAATGGTCACGCTGTAGATGATACGCAGTCCGTTACTACGGCTTTTCAGACGGTTTCTCAACAGATAATCCGCGAAGTTGCTCGCACGGCCTTCCCAGCGAATCGGCTGCCCGGTGTTATCCACCACCTGACCGTAAAGGAAAGGTTCTTTCGAAATCGTAATATCATCAACGTCGGAATAGAGATCGACCGACCCCGGATCGTCACCCATCAGCAACGTTTTGATAATTGCCCGGCGCAGATGCGCGGTAGGTTCTGTTCCGGCGATGGTTTCGATAGTGATCGTACCGTCATCGAAGTTGATGTGGCTACGGGTTTGATATTGATCGGTGTATTTCACGTAGTCCTTAGGACCGGCGATCACCACCTCTTTGAATCCCCAGATGTTCTCAATGTTGTGGGCAAATTGCCCCATCAGAATATCAAAACCGTTGGTATCTTTGACCCAGGCCTCATTATAGGTATCGCCTTTTTTGGTCGTCGAACAGGAGATGAGCAACGGCGCAATCAAAGCCAGCGCGAGATATTTTTTCATCATTCCGGGTGCGTGTTGTGTTTGTTTTTATGCAAGTTGCCGGAGGCGTACTCCGGCACTGTCTTTATTTTTTATCTTCCGGCGTATAGCCCTCGATATGCACCTCTTTACCCTCGAACAGGAAGTTGACCATCTCCTGCTCCAGCAGCTTGCGATGCTCGGCATTCATCATGTTGAGTTTCTTTTCATTAATCAGCATGGTTTGTTTGTGCTGCCATTGCGCCCAGGCTTCTTTGGATATCTCGTTATAGATGCGTTTTCCCAGCTCGCCGGGGTACAGCTGAAAATCCTGACCTTCTGCTTCACGTTGCAGGAAAGTACAAAAAATCGTTCTGCTCATAAATCATCCTCTTTATCGACTCACGCGCTAAACCGGCGCGCCAGTGCGTAACTGCTGTAACAAACGCTCCACGGGAGCCGCCAGGCCAACTGACGGCGGTTGCGCTAAGTTATACCAGAGCGCATTGCCTTCATCCATGCAGCCGGTGAATGACGACACGGGAAGCCACATAGGCACAATATCTAAGTGGAAATGGCTGAAGGTATGGCGAAACGCGGTCAGTTGCGTCAGGTTATCGGCAGCGATCTGCCGTTGCGCCAGCCATTGCCGCAAACTTTCTTCATCGGCAAACTGCGGGAAACAGTATAACCCGCCCCACAATCCGCTCGGTGGACGCTGTGCCAGCAATACTTCATCTTCGTGCTGTAACAGCAGAAAGTAGCCAGTACGCTCCGGTAGCGTCTGTTTCGGTTTTTTGCCCGGATAAAGTGACCAGCTATTGTTGGCGGCGGCAATACACCCGTTTTGTAGCGGACAGAGCGAACATTTCGGCTTTGAACGCGTGCAAATCATCGCGCCCAAATCCATCATCGCCTGATTAAAGCGCTCTACGCCGACAGCTGGCGTCACCTGCTCGCTCAAACTCCACAGTTTATTCTCGACCTCTTTTTTCCCAGGCCAGCCGCTTACAGCATAGCAGCGTGCCAGCACCCGTTTGACGTTACCGTCGAGAATCGGAAAGTGCTTACCCAGAGAAAGCGAGAGAATTGCGCCTGCGGTGGAACGCCCGACGCCCGGCAGCGCAGCGACTTCTTCAAAGGTTTCCGGGAATTTACCGCCGTGTAAGGTGGCAACTTGCTGTGCCGCTTTATGCAGATTGCGCGCGCGGGCGTAATAGCCAAGGCCGGTCCACAAGTGGAGAACTTCGTCGAGCGGCGCATTGGCGAGATCGGTCACCGTCGGGAAGCGCGCCATAAAGCGTTCAAAATAGGGGATAACGGTCGCAACCTGAGTTTGTTGCAACATCACTTCTGAGAGCCATACTTTGTAGGGCGTCTTGTCAATTTGCCAGGGCAGAGTTTTTCGCCCGTATTTATCGTACCAGTCCAGAACCTGGGCTGAAAATTGCGACGCTTGCATGGTCACCGAATTCACTGTTGTTGGGGGCAAGATTGCAGCACAGCGACGGCAGGGTGTAAACCGGAACTTTCCGCAGATACGGCCTTATCATGCTTGCATCCGACAACTAACTTTGGATAATGCCCGTTTTCAGAACACTTTCACAAGCGACTAAATCTTTATGAAAAACGACGTCATCTCAGCGGAATTTGATGAAAACGGCCGCCCGCTGCGCCGTATCCGTAGTTTTGTGCGCCGCCAGGGGCGACTGACCAAAGGCCAGGAACATGCGCTGGAAAACTACTGGCCGGTGATGGGCGTTGAGTTCAGCGAAGATATGCTGGATTTCCCTGTGCTTTTTGGCCGTGAAGCGCCAGTGACGCTTGAGATTGGTTTTGGCATGGGGGCGTCGCTGGTGGCAATGGCCAAAGATCGCCCCGAGCAGGACTTCCTCGGCATTGAAGTGCATTCACCGGGTGTTGGTGCGTGCCTGGCTTCTGCGCATGAAGAGAGCTTAAGCAACCTGCGTGTGATGTGTCACGATGCGGTTGAAGTGCTGCATAAAATGATTCCTGACAATTCATTGCGCATGGTGCAGCTCTTTTTCCCTGACCCGTGGCACAAAGCTCGCCATAATAAACGCCGTATCGTTCAGGTGCCGTTTGCCGAACTGGTAAAAAGCAAACTGCAACTGGGGGGCGTATTTCATATGGCGACCGACTGGGAACCTTATGCGGAACATATGCTCGACGTGATGTCTTCTATTGACGGTTATAACAACCTGTCGGAGAGCAATGATTACGTTCCGCGTCCGGCATCACGTCCGGTGACGAAATTTGAACAACGTGGTCATCGTCTTGGTCACGGAGTATGGGACTTAATGTTCGAGAGGGTGAAATAATGGCAAAGAACCGTAGCCGTCGTCTGCGTAAAAAAATGCACATCGACGAATTCCAGGAATTAGGATTTTCGGTGGCATGGCGATTCCCGGATGGTACATCGGAAGAACAGATTGATAAAACCGTTGATGATTTTATTAACGAGGTTATCGAGCCGAACAAACTGGCCTTTGACGGCAGCGGTTATCTGGCCTGGGAAGGTCTGCTCTGCATGCAGGAAATCGGCAAATGCACCGAAGAGCACCAGGCGATTGTGCGTAAGTGGCTGGAAGAACGCAAACTGGAAGAGGTACGCACCAGCGAACTTTTCGACGTTTGGTGGGACTAATAAAGCATACGGGCGATGACAAATGCAAAACTGTCTGATGCGCTACGCTTATCAGACCTACGGAATTACGGGATTGTACATGTAGGGTGGATAAGGCGTTTACGCCGCATCCACCAGTGAAGCGGTGCAGATGCCGGATGCGGCGCTTGCCGCGTCTTATCCGGCCTACGGGATTGCACATGTAGGGTGGATAAGGCGTTTACGCCGCATCCACCGGTGGCGCGGTGCAAATGCCGGATGCGGCGCTTGCCGCGCCTTATCCGGCCTACGGAACGCACATGTAGGGTGGATAAGGCGTTTACGCCGCATCCACCAGTGGCGCGGTGCAGATGCCGGATGCGGCGCTTGTCGCGCCTTATCCGGCCTACAGGAAAGCACACGTAGGGTGGATAAGGCGTTTACGCCGCATCCACCAGTGAAGCGGTGCAGATGCCGGATGCGGCGCTTGCCGCGTCTTATCCGGCCTACGGAACGTACATGTAGGGTGGATAAGGCGTTCACGCCGCATCCACCAGTGCCGCGGTGCAAATGCCGGATGCGGCGCTTGCCGCGCATTATCCGGCCTACGGGAAAGCACACGTAAGGTGGATAAGGCGTTTACGCCGCATCCACCAGTGGCGCGGTGCAGATGCCGGATGCGGCGCTTGTCGCGCCTTATCCGGCCTACAGGAAAGCACACGTAGGGTGGATAAGGCGTTTACGCCGCATCCACCAGTGCGCGGTGCAGATGCCGGATGCGGCGCTTGCTGCGTCTTATCCGGCCTACGGAACGTGCATGTAGGGTGGATAAGGCGTTTACGCCGCATCCACCAGTGGCGCGGTGCAGATGCCGGATGCGACGCTTGCCGCGCCTTATCCGGCCTACAGGAAAGCACATGTAGGGTGGATAAGGCGTTCACGCCGCATCCACCAGTGAAGCAGTGCAGATGCCGGATGCGGCGCTTGTCGCGTCTTATCCGGCCTACGGAATGTACACGTAGGGTGGATAAGGCGTTTACGCCGAATCCACCAGTGAAGCGGTGCAGATGCCGGATGCGACGTTTGCCGCGCCGCATCCGGCATGGATAACGTGTACTTTGTTATCAATCTGGGGCCAGCAAATGCTGGCCTGATTTGTTCTTGAGGGAAGACTATGATGCGCAAAATGCTTCTGGCGGCAGCACTTTCAGTGACGGCAATGACCGCTCACGCCGACTACCAGTGCAGCGTCACGCCACGTGACGATGTGATTGTCAGCCCGCAAACTGTGCAGGTGAAGGGCGAAAACGGCAATCTGGTGATCACGCCAGACGGCAACGTGATGTATAACGGCAAGCAATATTCCCTGAACGCCGCCCAGCGCGAGCAGGCGAAGGATTATCAGGCTGAACTGCGTAGTACGCTGCCGTGGATTGATGAAGGCGCGAAAAGCCGCGTCGAGAAAGCCCGCGTCTCGCTGGATAAAATTATCGTTCAGGAGATGGGCGAAAACAGCAAAATGCGCAGCCGTCTGACCAAACTTGATGCGCAGTTGAAAGAGCAGATGAACCGCATTATCGAAACGCGCAGCGATGGCCTGACGTTTCACTATAAAGCCATTGATCAGGTTCGCGCCGAAGGCCAGCAATTAGTGAATCAGGCAATGGGGGGAATTTTACAAGACAGCATTAATGAAATGGGCGCGAAAGCGGTGCTGAAAAGCGGCGGTAACCCATTACAGAACGTGCTGGGAAGCCTGGGGGGGCTGCAATCCTCAATCCAAACCGAGTGGAAAAAACAGGAAAAGGATTTCCAGCAGTTTGGCAAAGATGTCTGTAGCCGTGTTGTGACTCTGGAAGATAGCCGCAAAGCCCTGGTCGGGAATTTGAAATAATCCTCTATTTTAAGACGGCATAATACTTTTTTATGCCGTTTAATTCTTCGTTTTGTTACCTGCCTCTAACTTTGTAGATCTCCAAAATATATTCACGTTGTAAATTGTTTAACGTCAAACTTCCCATACAAAGCTAAGGGATAATGCGTTGAGTTCACGTAACTGGAGGAATAAAATGGAGTTTTTCAAAAAGACGGCACTTGCCGCACTGGTTATGGGTTTTAGTGGTGCAGCATTGGCATTACCCAATATCACCATTTTAGCCACCGGCGGGACCATTGCTGGTGGCGGTGACTCCGCAACCAAATCTAACTACACCGCGGGTAAAGTTGGCGTAGAAAATCTGGTTAATGCGGTGCCGCAACTGAAGGACATTGCGAACGTTAAAGGCGAGCAGGTAGTGAATATCGGCTCCCAGGACATGAACGATAATGTCTGGCTAACACTGGCGAAAAAAATTAATACCGACTGCGATAAAACCGACGGCTTCGTCATTACCCACGGTACTGACACGATGGAAGAAACTGCTTACTTCCTCGACCTGACGGTGAAATGCGACAAACCGGTGGTGATGGTCGGCGCAATGCGCCCGTCCACGTCCATGAGCGCAGACGGCCCATTCAACCTGTATAACGCAGTAGTGACCGCAGCTGATAAAGCCTCCGCTAATCGTGGCGTGCTGGTGGTGATGAACGACACCGTGCTTGATGGCCGTGACGTTACCAAAACCAACACCACAGACGTAGCGACCTTCAAGTCTGTTAACTACGGTCCGTTGGGTTACATTCACAACGGTAAGATTGACTACCAGCGTACCCCGGCACGTAAGCACACCAGCGATACGCCATTCGATGTCTCTAAGCTGAATGAGCTGCCGAAAGTCGGCATCGTTTATAACTACGCTAATGCATCTGATCTTCCGGCTAAAGCCCTGGTTGATGCAGGTTATGACGGCATCGTAAGCGCCGGTGTGGGTAACGGCAACCTGTATAAATCCGTGTTCGACACGTTGGCAACCGCCGCGAAAAATGGCACTGCGGTCGTGCGTTCTTCCCGCGTACCGACGGGCGCTACCACTCAGGATGCCGAAGTGGATGATGCGAAATACGGCTTCGTCGCCTCTGGCACGTTGAACCCGCAAAAAGCGCGCGTTCTGCTGCAACTGGCTCTGACGCAAACCAAAGATCCGCAGCAGATCCAGCAGATCTTCAATCAGTACTAATCACCTCGCCCCGGTATTGTGCCGGGGCTTTTTCACTTCAGACTCACGTCCATTGCTAATTTTTATTACCTTGATGATAATCACTAGAATAAATTATTACGCACGAGGGTTTTCGGGTGAAAAAGCAATGGATTGTCGGCACAGCGCTGCTTATGTTGATGTCTGGTAATGTCTGGGCAGATGGCGAACCGCCAACTGAAAATGTCTTAAAAGATCAATTCAAAAAGCAGTATCACGGCATTCTCAAACTTGATGCCATCAACGTAAAAAACCTTGATGTAAAAGGTAATCAGGCCACCTGGTCGGCAGAGGGCGATGTCTCTTCCAGCGATGATCTCTATACCTGGGTCGGTCAACTGACAGATTACGAACTGCTCGAACAGACCTGGACGAAAGATAAACCGGTAAAATTCTCGGCGATGTTAACCAGTAAAGGAACGCCTGCATCTGGCTGGACGGTGAACTTTTACTCTTTTCAGGCGGCAGCCAGCGATCGTGGACGGGTGATCGACGATATCAAAACGAATAATAAATATCTGATCGTGAATAGCGAAGATTTCAATTATCGCTTTAGTCAGCTTGAGTCTGCGTTGAATAACCAGAAGAACTCGATTCCTGAGCTGGAAAAGGAAGTGAAAGAGCTTGATAAGAAAATGGTGGCGGCGCAGAAAGCAGCGGATGCATATTGGGGAAAAGATGCAAACGGCAAGCAAATGACCCGCGAAGACGCCTTTAAAAAAATTCATCAACAGCGTGATGAGTTTAATAAACAGAATGATAGCGAGGCATTCGTTGCTAAATATGACAAAGAGGTCTATCAACCAGCGCTTGCGGCATGCCATAAACAGAGTGAAGAGTGCTATGAAGTGCCTATTCAGCAGAAAAGAGATTTCGATATCAACGAACAACGGCGACAGACTTTTCTGCAATCACAAAAACTCAGCCGTAAATTGCAGGATGACTGGGCAAACCTTGAGAAAGGGCAGTATCCGTTAACGATGAAAGTTTCAGAAATAAACCGTGAAAAAGTCACGATTTTGATGAAAATTGACGATATCAATCAGGCTAATGAACGCTGGAAAAAAGATACCGAACAATTGCGGCGCAATGGGGTGATTAAGTAACTCATGTTAAGTACCTTTGCCGGATAATATAAAAGTTATCCGGCAAATTATTTTTTACATTAGCCCTAATAGCTGTGGAATGAATAAGGATATTTGCGGAATGTAAGTGATCATCATCAACGCTACTAGCAATGCAGCATAAAATGGCAGCAATGGTTTGATTAAATGTTGAATCTTCACACCCGAGATAGAACAACCAACAAATAGCGCACTACCCACCGGCGGTGTTAACAGCCCAATACAAAGGTTGGCCACCATCATAATACCGAAATGTACAGGGTCCATTCCCAGCTCTTGTGCAATCGGCAAGAAGATCGGTGTAAAGATTAGTACAGCCGGTGTCATGTCCATAAAGATGCCGACAATTAATAAGACGATATTAATCAGCAGCAATATGATCAGTGGGTTATCAGAAATCCCCATCAATGCATCGCTGATCATATAAGGAATATCAGCATTGGTCATTGCCCAGGACATGCCCACGGAAAAACCGATCAACAGTAATACAATCGAAGTGGTAACAACCGATTCCAGAATCAGTTTGGGTAAGTCGCGCCATTTTACTTCCCGATAAATCAGCACCGAGAGAATAAATGTGTAGACAACGGCAATTGCTGACGCTTCAGTTGCGGTAAAAATGCCGCCCAGAATGCCGCCCATCACAATGAACACTAGAAGCAAACTTGGTAAGGCATCCAGAAACGCTTTACAGGCCTGAGCAAAGGTTGCTCTTTCTGAAAGCGGGTAGCCACGGCGTTTAGCAATAATGCCGCAGACTATCGTTACCGCGAGACCCATTAAGATCCCTGGCAAATATCCCGCCATAAATAGCGATGCTACAGAAACGCCGCCAGCTGTCAGGGAAAACACAATTAACACGTTTGAGGGCGGTATCAGTAATCCAGTAATACAGGATGAGACGTTTACAGCGGTAGAAAATGCCGGATCATAACCTTCTTTGGTCTGAATGGGATTAAGTGTGCCACCAACGGCAGCAGCTGCCGCAACGGCTGAACCAGAAATGGAACCAAACATCATATTCGCCAGGACGTTCACATGACCAAGCGAACCTGGAACGCGGCCAACCATTACCTGGGCGAGGTTAATCAAACGTATCGCAATACCGCCGCTGTTCATCAGCGTACCGGCAAAGATGAAAAAGGGGATTGCCAACAGGGCAAAGTTATCCAGTCCATTCGCCAGTCGTTGCGAAACAGTGATTGCCGCGATATCCCAGGGAAACATCAAAAGCATTGAAGCTACAGTCGCAATACCGATTGAGAACGAAATGGGCACACCAAGAAAGACCAGCACAAAAAAACAGCCAAACAGTGTAAGCGCGATATAACTATCCATTAACTGGCCTCCTGCGCAGATTGTTTCAGTTGTTGAATGCTTTGATTAATAAAACACAAGGCATAAAACATCATCACCACTCCACTTAATGGCAGAATGATATATACGTATCCCATCGGTATTTGCATCGCGGCAGATACTTGTGATGTTGCCAGCGTTTTATCAATTAATTTCAGGCCACCAGTCACAATGACCGAACCGGCAAAACCTAAAATGAGAATGTTAATGACTATACTAAGAAGTAATTGCTTGCGCTTATTCAGGGCGAGAGCAAATAAATCAATAGAGAGATGTCGCTGCGCGCCGACGGTATATGCAGCACCTAATAATCCTACCCAGATCATCAAAAAGCGTGCCAGCTCATCGGTTAATGTACTTGGCTGGTTAAGTACGTAGCGGCTAAATACTTGCCAGACTACGCATACAACCAGAGCAAGCATTACGGCGACAGAAAACGCGGCAATGACGCGGTCTACCGCAAGTTTCAGGCGGTTAAATATCATTGTAAGCATCCTGGAAAATCAGGGCCAGAGACTGGCCCGGAATATTATTGAGCAGCGTTGTCGAATTTCTCTAACAAAGCAGCTTGTTTTGGATCTTTTTTGAAATCGTCAAACAGAGGTTGCACGGCTTTACGGAATGGTGCTTTATCCACTTTTACAATTTCACCCCCCATAGCTTTCGCCTGAGCACGTGTGTCAGCGTCAATTTTTTCCCACAATTTTTGTTGATAAGCTTCGGATTTCTTCGCCGCTGTTTCGAGGATTTGTTGCTGTTCTGGGGTTAATTTATTCCATGTTTTGGTGGAGATAACCAAAAAGTCAGGAATTGAGGCATGTTCATCTTCAGAAAAGACTTTGGCAATTTCGATATGTCGAGTCTGCACCCAGGAAGGCACGTTATTTTCTGCGCCATCTACTACACCTTGCTGCATCGCAGTATAAACTTCGCCAAATGAAATTGGAGTGGGTGAACCACCCATCAGTTCAATCATTTTGATGGTGGTCGGACTTGGCTGAACACGAATTTTCAGTCCTTTAAGGTCTTCTGGCTTAGTAATCGGTTTTTTCGCATAGAAACTGCGAGTACCCGCTACATAAGCTGATAAAGCAAAAAAGCCTTTGTTTTTTGTTGAGTCCATAATTTCTTTACCAACTTCACCAAAAACAACTTTGTTGAAGTGCGCCTGATCTTTAAATAAGAACGGCAAATTATAGATAGCATAAATATTATCAAAAGACTCCAGATCACTGGCGGAACCTTTGGTCATATCCAGTGCGCCATTTTGCAACAACTCCATAGTTTCTCGCGCATTACCCATCTGGCTGCTGGGATAAATACGGATCACCATATTACCTTTTGACAGCTGTTTTACTTCTTTCGCCAGCTCTTCAAAACTCTGATGTACAACATGACTTCTTTCCAGGTTGTGTGCTAACTTTAACGTCACTTTTTCTGCGGCGTTTACGCCAGTGCTAACCAGAGCCAGCAAGGATGCGCAGACTAATGAGCGGGTAAATGACCTCATTTTCATAAAAAAACTCCCTGTTGAAGAATGGAAATTGGTTGATATCTAATTGTGCTTATCAGTGCTTTGTGCGACAAATTGGTTAACCTGTCTGACAACTTGTCTATGTTTATCACAACTTGAAATAAAGTCAGAAATTAAATATTAATTTTGTGCGCCAGGTTGTACATGTTTATAATCAATAAATGATGAGTAAATATTCACTAAATATATATAATAAATGTCATCGATATTTATTCAGTAAGGAAATATATTTTTGCCGAAGTAAATTAACGCGGGGGATAAAAGAAGTGATTAATGCGCCCGCAGGCGCATTAATGATTACTCAGCGAGGAATACTTCCAGCAGCGAATTTAAAAACAACTTCCCATGCTCGGTTATCTGCCAGTAATCCGCACACTCAGTGAGATAACCCTGAGCGATCGCCTCGTCTAATTGAGGGCGAATAACTTCTTCAGAAAGGCCAGTATACTGGCTAAACTCCACGCGTGGCGCGGCCTCCAGCAGACGGAAGCGATTCATAAAGAACTCAAACGGCTTATCTGCGGCTTCTACATCACGCTGGCTTTCCAGATACTTTCCTTGCATAAAACCACGCGGGTGACGCGTTTTGGTGGTACGCAGAATGCGCCCATCCGGGAAGGTCACTTTGCCGTGCGCGCCGCAGCCAATACCGATGTAGTCACCAAATCGCCAGTAGTTGAGATTGTGCTGGCACTGATAACCTGGCTTGGCGTAAGCGGAAGTTTCATATTGCTGATAACCCGCTGCGGTTAATAACTGATGCCCCTGTTCGAATATATCCCACAACGCATCGTCGTCCGGCAGCACCGGTGGGCGCGAACCAAACAGCGTATTGGGTTCGATGGTCAGTTGATACCAGGAAAGATGCGGTGGATTTAGTTCAATGGCCTGGCGCAGATCGCCTAGCGCCTCTTCCAGTGATTGATTCGGCAGCCCATGCATCAAATCAAGGTTAAAGCTACGTAACCCTAAACCGCTCGCCAGCTTTGCCGCTCGTTTCGCTTCTTGCGGGCCATGAATGCGCCCAAGTCGTTTCAGCTTTTCTTCGCTAAAACTCTGCACACCAATAGAGATGCGGTTCACGCCAGCACGCTGGTAATTAACAAAGCGATCGGCTTCAACTGTACCAGGGTTTGCTTCCATAGTAATTTCTGCATCCGCTGCCAGCGGCAAACGCGCACGCACGCCGTCCAGCAGTGTTTGCATCGCTGGGCCAGAAAGGAGGCTCGGCGTACCACCGCCAATAAAAATCGTCTGTACTTCACGGCCCTGGGCGTAAGCCACATCGTTGTCCAGATCGTTAAGCAGATGCTGAACATAATCGTCGTGCGGTACTTCTCCTTTCAACGCGTGAGAGTTGAAATCGCAGTACGGGCATTTCTGCACGCACCACGGGATGTGAATGTAGAGACTCAGCGGCGGTAATTTAACCATTACGTAAAGCGTCCAGCAGCAGTTTCAATGCCTGACCACGGTGGGAAATGGCGCTCTTTTCTTCGCGGGTCAGTTCGGCAGCGGTTTTCCCTTCGGAAGGAACGAAGAAAATTGGATCATAACCAAAGCCACCAGTACCCGCAGGTTCACGAGTAATCATGCCCGGCCAGCTGCCGTGGCACACCAGCGGAGTGGGATCTTCCGCGTGACGCAGATATACCAGCACGCAGTGGAAACGCGCCTGACGTTGGTCGTCCGGTACGTCTTTCAGTGTTTCCAGCAGTTTTTGCAGATTCTTTTGATCGGTCGCGTCTTCACCGGAATAACGCGCGGAGTAAATGCCTGGCGCGCCACCAAGCACATCTACCGCCAGACCAGAGTCGTCGGCAATCGCCGGTAAACCGGTCACTCTTGCCGCATGGCGCGCTTTCAAAATCGCGTTTTCGATAAAGGTCAGGCCGGTTTCTTCAGCGGAATCTACGCCGAGGTCTGTTTGGGCCACGATATCAAGACCGAAGTCGCTAAGCAGCGACGCCAGCTCACGCACTTTACCGGCATTGCCGGTTGCGAGGACAACTTTTTGCATAGGATACCTAATTAATTAACGCCGCGATTTCTGGCGGGATTTGTTGCGGATTAATGATTTTAATTTGTTTGTGGCGGCCAAGTTCGCCTTTTTCAATTACCACCTGGCTTTTGGCTACCCGGAATTGCTTACCGAGAAATTTCACCAGATGGCTGTTGGCCTGGCCGTCAACCGGCGGCGCGGTAATGGCGACTTTTACTTCGTCGCCATGTAAACCGACAATTGAATCACGGCTGGCTTTCGGCTGAATATAGAGCCGTAAAACCAGACCGTCATCGTTAACTGTTACGGCACTCATAACGCCATCCACAGTCCCGGCAGCAGCATGTTTCCGGTCGCCTGTAATACTTCTGCGACACCCATATTGATGACATACAGCAGCAGAACGAGGATCATTGGCGAGAAATCAATCCCACCCATTGCCGGTAGCAGGCGGCGAATCGGGCGCAGCAGCGGATCGGCAAGTTGAATCAGCACGTATTCAATCGGGCTACGACCCTGGCTTACCCAGCTCATAATCGCCATCACCAGCAGGACCCAGAAAATCAGCAAGCCGATGGTTTTCAGTAGAATCAGTAAACCGGCAATCCAGATAATTGGCAGGAAAGTGACCACTTTAAACAGCACGATGGCTTTGATAAAACTGAGAATATAGGCAACCAGCAGCGAGGCGCTATCAATTGCTCCCATTGCCGGAATAACACGGCGCAGCGGCCCGATAATTGGCTGTGTCACCTTCACCACAAACTGTGAGAAGGGGTTGTAAAAATCACAATGAGCCCACTGCATCCAGATGCGTAATAACAGCACCATGGTATACAGCTCAATGACCGTTGAAAGCAGGAAAGTCAACGTATTCATGGCGTTCCTTTAATTCCTTATTTTTTAGAGTAATCACGCGCACCAAAAATTGCAGTGCCGATACGAACCATCGTGCTACCTGCCGCAATGGCGGCTTCCATATCGTCTGACATTCCCAGAGAGAGCGTGTCAATATGCGGGTAGCGCGTTTTCAGTCCGGCAAATGCTACAGCCATTTGGCGTGCAACTTCAAACTGCCTTACATATTCTGACTCAGGCGCCGGGATTGCCATCAGCCCGCGCAGACGTAAACGCGGTAGTTCAGCGACCGCAGCTGCCAGCTCGTCCAGTTCAGCCAGTTGAATCCCGGACTTACTGTTTTCATCACTAATGTTAATTTGAATCAGCACGTTAAGAGGGGGCAGTTCTGCCGGTCGCTGGTCGTTCAGGCGGGTAGCGATGCGTAAACGATCGATGGTATGACACCAGTCGAAATGCTCTGCCACCAGGCGGCTTTTATTAGACTGCAACGGGCCAATAAAATGCCATTCTAATCCTGTTACGCCCTGCTCCTGAAAGTGGCGAATTTTATCTACCCCTTCCTGAACGTAGTTTTCACCAAATTGACGCTGCCCGGCATCAATGGCTTCTGCGAGGGCGCTCGCAGGTTTTGTTTTACTGACTGCAAGCAGCGTAATTTCTTCTGGAGAACGGCCGCAACGCGTTGCAGCCGCTGAGATTTTGTCCCGGACCTGTGCCAGGTTATGCGCAATATCGTTCATTTTCCGAGGATCTTAGTATGAATATGGAAGAAATTGTGGCTCTTAGTGTAAAGCATAATGTCTCGGATCTACACCTGTGCAGCGTCTGGCCCGCACGATGGCGCATTCGCGGCAGAATGGAGGCTGCGCCGTTTGATGCGCCGGACGTTGAAGAGCTACTGCGGGATTGGCTGGATGACGATCAGCGGGCGATGTTGCTTGAGAACGGTCAGCTGGATTTTGCCGTGTCGCTGGTGGAAAACCAGCGATTGCGAGGCAGTGCGTTCGCACAACGGCAAGGTATTTCTCTGGCGTTACGGCTGTTACCTTCGCACTGCCCGCAGCTCGAACAGCTTGGCGCACCACCGGTATTGCCGGAATTACTCAAGAGCGAGAATGGCCTGATTCTGGTGACGGGGGCGACGGGGAGCGGCAAATCTACCACGCTGGCGGCGATGGTTGGCTATCTCAATCAACATGCCGATGCGCATATTCTGACGCTGGAAGATCCTGTGGAATATCTCTATGCCAGCCAGCGATGTTTGATTCAGCAGCGGGAGATTGGTTTGCATTGTATGACGTTCGCATCGGGACTGCGTGCCGCATTGCGGGAGGATCCTGATGTGATTTTGCTTGGGGAGTTGCGTGACAGTGAGACAATCCGTCTGGCGCTGACGGCGGCAGAAACCGGACATCTGGTGCTGGCGACCTTACATACACGCGGTGCAGCACAGGCTGTTGAGCGGCTGGTGGATTCATTTCCGGCGCAGGAAAAAGATCCCGTACGTAATCAACTGGCGGGTAGTTTACGGGCAGTGTTGTCACAAAAGCTGGAAGTGGATAAACAGGAAGGACGCGTGGCGCTGTTTGAATTGCTGATTAACACGCCCGCGGTGGGGAATTTGATTCGCGAAGGGAAAACCCACCAGTTACCACATGTTATTCAAACCGGGCAGCAGGTGGGGATGTTAACGTTTCAGCAGAGTTATCAGCAGCGGATGAAAGAAGGGCGCTTGTGAGGATAAAGTGGTTGATTAACATCGTAAATATGCCTGATGCGCTACGCTTATCAGGCCTACAAACGCAGCATCCGGCAATAAATGTCTGATGCGACGCTAACACGTCTTATCAGACCTACAGCCGCTGCCAGATGTGTGCTGGATAAGGCGTTCACGCCGCATCCGGCAAGATGGCGGTAACGGCTATCCACCAGGCTTTTAAATCGCTTTAATATCCCTGCTCGAAATAACTTTCGAGAATGATAACCGCAGAGGCAGAGTCGACTTTGCCTTTGTTTAGCGCCCGATAGCCGCCTTGTTCAAACAGACCGGAACGCGCTTCCACGGTGCTAAGACGCTCGTCATGTAGCTTTACTTCCACACCAAAACGGCCATGAATACGGTTGGCGAATTTGCGCGCCCTGGCAGTCAACGGTTGCTCGGTGCCATCCATATTCAGTGGCAAACCGACGATGATTTCGTCCGGCTGCCATTCTTTCAGTAAACGCTCGACAAGGTTCCAGTCCGGCGTACCGTCCTGTGCTTTAATTGCAGGCAAAGGGCGAGCGGTGCCGGTAATACGTTGGCCGACCGCGACGCCAATGCTTTTAGTGCCGAAATCGAAGGCGAGTAAGGTTCCACTCATCAGGCATGCCCCGCAACGCCAGGCATGGTGATAATATCAACACCGATCAGTTTTGCCGCATCGCGCCAGCGGTCGGCAATCGGCGTTTTGAACAGAATATTCAGATCTGCCGGAGCGGTTAGCCACGCGTTATCGAGAATTTCTTGTTCCAGTTGGCCTTTCTCCCAGGAGGCATAGCCCAGTGCCACCAATACGTCAGACGGTTGTTTATCGGTGCCGAGCGTTTCCAGCACATCGCGGGAAGTGGTCATCACCGTGTTGTCTGAAATGCGAATGCTGGAAGCAAAATTGGAAGGTGGAGTATGCAAAATAAACCCGCGATCTTCAGCCAGCGGGCCACCGAGCATAACCGGTTTATCCAGACGGATTGATTCATCACGCGGCTCCGGCGTGATCTTCAGCTTTTCCAGAATCCCTTCAATTTTGAGATTTTCCAGCGGCTTGTTGACGATGATCCCCATTGCACCATTGGTATTATGTTCGCAAATGTAGACCACGGAACGACGGAAAATCGGATCCTGGAGAGCAGGCATGGCAATAAGAAAGTGATGCTGTAAATTCATTGTCAGAGGTTCTGTTTCCTGGTTCAAAAAAGCAACAGCGCCCAGTATGCGTGGAAAGAAGGGCGCTGTCACTCAGAGTCTCAAAGAGATCCTTCTCGCTAAGGTGGGTTACTGCTGCTGTAAACGTGCTTCGATGGCATCCATTAACATTCCGGTGATCGACACCGGAAACTCTGCTTCAATCTCACGAATACAGGTTGGGCTGGTGACGTTAATTTCTGTCAAACGGTCGCCAATGATATCCAGACCAACAAAAATCAGCCCTTTTTCTTTCAGCGTCGGCCCGATCTGACGGGCGATTCTCCAGTCACTTTCCGTCAGCGGACGAGGTTCACCGCGACCACCGGCAGCCAGATTGCCACGAGTTTCGCCCCCCTGCGGAATACGCGCAAGGCAATACGGCACCGGCTCGCCATCCACCACCAGCACGCGTTTGTCGCCATCTTTAATGGCTGGCAGATAATTTTGCGCCATGCAGTAGCGAGTGCCGTGCTCTGTCAGGGTTTCGGCAATCACGCCGAGGTTTGGATCACCTTCTTTCACGCGGAAAATCGACGCGCCGCCCATGCCGTCCAGCGGCTTAAGAATGATGTCGCTGTGTTTCTCCCAGAACGCTTTCAGTTGCGCTTTATTGCGAGTGACCAGTGTTTCTGGCGTTAAGTCAGAAAACCAGGCGGTAAACAGTTTCTCGTTACAGTCGCGTAGGCTCTGTGGCTTGTTAACGATCAGCGTCCCTTTCTCTTCGGCACGCTCCAGAATATAGGTTGCGTAGATAAACTCGGTATCAAACGGCGGGTCTTTACGCATCAGGATCACATCGAGATCGGCCAGCGGCAGATCCTGTTCACCGACGAACGAAAACCACTCTTCGTAGTTCTGCTTCACATTCAGCGTGCGGGTATGGGCGCGGGCTTCGCCATTGATCAGATACAGATCGCCCATCTCCATATAGTGAAGTTCGTAACCACGACGCTGTGCCTCCAGCAACATAGCGAAACTGGAATCTTTCTTGATGTTGATGTTTGCGATGGGGTCCATCACGATGCCGAGCTTGATCATTATTCTTCTCCGTTAGCCCAAATCGCCAAATCGCACCTGTAGCGCGGTAATGGCGGTGAGCGCAGTTGTCTCTGTACGCAAAACGCGAGGTCCCAACAGGATATCAGTAAATTGATAGCGGGCAGTCATGGCAATTTCATCTGCCGATAAACCACCTTCCGGGCCAATCAGCAGGCGGACGCGTTCAACCGGTAACGGCAACGTGTTGATGCTGTTACTGGCGCGCGGGTGAAGATTCAGTTTCAGTCCTTCATCCTGTTCTGCACACCAGGCTTCCAGATCCATCGCTGGACGGATTTCCGGCACCCGGTTACGACCACACTGCTCACAGGCAGCAATTGCAATCTTCTGCCACTGCTGGAGCTTCTTGTTCAGACGTTCACTATCCAGTTTAACGCCGCAGCGTTCAGAAAAAAGTGGCGTAATGAGGCTTACACCGAGTTCGATCGATTTCTGGATCGTAAATTCCATTTTTTCACCACGCGACATCACCTGACCGAGGTGAATATGCAGCGGAGATTCGCGATCGTCGAGCTGGCCTTCCAGCACCTTCACTTCCACGCTTTTTTTGCTGGCGCTGGTAATTTCGGCGTCAAAGACCTGGTTACTGCCGTCAAACAATTGCAACGCCTGTCCCGGCCCCATGCGCAGTACCCGTCCGATATGGTTGGCGGCATCTTCGCAAAGCGCGATGTGAGAATGGCTGGTCAGTGGTTCAGGATGATAAATGCGGGGGATACGCATAGTTAAAAATCCGCGTCGTTTCCCCACGCGGTTGTTCGCGCGGGGTAGGGGTTAACAAAAAGAATCCCGCTAGTGTAGGTTAGCTCTTTCGCGCCTGGCAAGCGCGTTGCACATACGGATTGTGATTGCCCTGCACCTTTGCGATGCGTTCATCACGCTTGCACTCCCAGTCAGTAACCGGATACATCTTGTCCCACGCGTTGAACAGCTGCGTTTGCTGGCGAGAGAGTGTCAGGTTGTATTGGTCACGCATATAGAAGTAGGTACGCGCAATGGCACCGCGTGCACGCGCTGGTGGTTCGGCAGCTTTTTCTTTGAAATCGACCTTCATGGCACATTGACCGTACTGGCCTTCGCCGCCATTCCACTGGCTGTACATAAAGTTGCCGCGATCGCCATTCACCTCGCCAACTGACGGTTGCAGGTTATGCATATCGCTTTCCATCTTGCGATAGACCGGATCTTTGGCGCAGTTTTTACGTCCACCGTCTTGCCAGCACTGGCGCTGGTGACCGAACTGCCAGGCGGGAACAACGTGTTCCCACTCTACGCGGCTGGCGCGGTTTTCATTTTTGCGCACCTGATAGCCGCACGATTGCAAATCGACAACGCCTTTTTTACCCTGCCAGTTAATCTTACATCCGCAATAAAACGTACCGGGCGCGTCAGCGTGGACTTTTACCGCCGCGGCTTTCGCCTGAGAAAAACTATTGATACCTTCGGCCAACGTCGGGCCGGAAAATGCTGCGCTCAGTACCACCGCAGCAATAGACAAATAACGGTACATCACTTACTCCGTGTTAAAACGAGCCAGCAACGTAGCGAAAGTTGTTTTGGTATGCAATCAGCCAGATCAGGAAAGTTCCTGATAGTTCAGATGGTCATTTCGCGACCAGTTGTTCACCGCAGTGAACACAGCGATAGACGGCTTCACCACGAACTACGCGATTATGGCGGCGTACGGTAAGCTGATGTTCCTGGCACTTACAGCGGTAGGGAAAGGTGTTGCGACGCACGGATTGCAGTTCAAACTGATGCGTACGACGGGCGGGAACGCCCAGCACACTTTCCATCATCCACTTCCACTCTTTGCCATGTGGCGCTACGCGGCCAAAATTTTTCCATACCAGCAAATGTGCCAGTTCGTGCGGCACCACTTCTTCAATAAAGGCTCCGCTGTTTTCCAACAGCAAAACGGGATTGAGGCGAATTTCATCGCTTTCCAGCCAGGCTGTTCCGGCTGAGGTTCCGCGCTGGGTGTAAGAGAGTTTTGGCTCCGGGTAGTTACGCCCCAGCTTCAGGTTGGCCTGGGCGAGTTTTTCCCGCAGGCGACGCATAACGGCCTGTTGGATGGCGATAGGGAGACGGGATGTTTTCATAGCGCCAGAGGATAGAGCGAAGAAAAGATGACTGCAAGAGGTGGCTTCCTCCACGGCGGGAGGAAGCCTGAGTTGATTAATCGTGAGCGCCGATTTCGCGCAGTTTACGACCTTTCATCAGATTACGTTCAATATGTTCCAGCGAAACGTGTTTGGTTTCTGGCACCAGCCACAATGTCAGCAGGATAAACAGCACGTTCAGCGCCGCATACACCCAGAAGGTGTTAGCGTTACCCAATGTGTTGAGCATGGTCAGGAACGTTGCGCCAACGATCATGTTGGCAATCCAGTTGGTGGCGGTGGAGCAGGTGATGCCAAAATCGCGGCCTTTCAGCGGCTGAATTTCGGAGCACAGTACCCAAATCAGCGGACCGGCACTCATGGCAAAACCGACAATAAACATCAGCAGCATGGTGATGGCGAAATACTGCGCCGACGGAGAGTGGATACCGATATGCATCATTGTACCGAGTACGCCCATGCCTGCGGCCATCACCAGGAAGCCCAGCGTTAGCGTTGGTTTACGTCCCCAGCGGTCAACAAGGCCGATTGCGATAAAGGTGGCGAGTACGTTGGTCAGGCCGACAATCACTGTCCCCCACATTTGCTCGGTGGTGTTGGTATAACCCGCCAGTTCGAAGATTTTCGGCGCGTAATACATGATGACGTTCATCCCGGTGAATTGCTGCATTACCTGCAACAGTACGCCAAGGAACACCGCGCGGCGGAAGTTGCTGTTCTCTTTAAACAGCCCCCAGCCACTCTGTTTAACCTGCAAACTTTCACGGATTTCATCCAGTTCGCGTTTCGCTTCCGCACTGGAGTCGCGCAGGCGCAGCAGCACGCGTTCGGCATCAACAAAACGGCGTTTGGCGGCAAACCAACGTGGGCTGTCTGGCAGGAAGAAGACACCAATCAGCAGCAAAATTGCCGGGATGATAATCACACCCAGCATCCAGCGCCATGCACCAGTGTAGCTGAAGGCGGTATCAGAAAGATAAGCACCGAGGATCCCGATAGTAATCATCAACTGATACATCGAGATCATACTGCCGCGAATTTTTTCCGGAGCAATTTCAGAGAGGTACAGCGGTGCGGTATAAGAGGCCACACCCACTGCCAGCCCCAGCAGAACGCGGGAAAGAATCAGTACTTCAACGTTTGGTGCAGCCGCAGAGAACAGGGAACCGGCAACAAACAGAATTGCGCCGATCATCAGGCTCTTTTTGCGCCCGAGTTTAAAGGAGAGCCAGCCGCTGCCCACCGCACCGACTGCCGCACCGAACATCATGGAGCTTACGACCCATTCTTGCGTGTGCGAAGTAATCTGGAATTCATCTGCAATAAACGGCAGTGCGCCAGCAATTACACCGATATCCAGGCCAAAGAGTAATCCCGCCAGAGCGGCAAGGAAGCAGACGAAAAACGTCATTGCCTTGTTTGACCGCCCCTGTTTTTTAGCGTCAGGCATGATGCCCTCCAAAATGGTTATTTTTTATTGTGAATTAAGATAGGTGAGTACGACGTAAAAAGATGTGAAGCAAATCACATCAGTGTAATCGTTTACACAAGCATTTATCTTAGATATGATTTAAGTATATGAAAATAATTGAGTTATACCACCATAAATTAAACTCAGCTATCTGCAATTAAGACTTTACTGAAAAAAATGTAATAACTGAATAATAATATGAAAATAGTACAAATATTTGGCTGATGTGGTTGGTGTAAACGGTTTCAATAGTGGTGATGATTTGCGGGTAAACGTGTTCAGCAACGGAATGTTGCTATCGTGGTAGCGGCTTTTGCCGGATGCGGCGTGAACGCTTTATCCACCTCTATGTCGCGATGGTTGTAGGCCTGATAAGCGTAGCGCATCGGGCATTTTTTAGATAAGAAAAAGGCCAGAGTGAGGCTGGCCTTTGAAAGCTGGTGAAGAAAGATTACTTCAGACCGGCAGCATCGCGCAGCAGCTGCGCTTTGTCGGTTTTTTCCCACGGGAAATGTTCGCGACCAAAGTGACCGTATGCTGCGGTTTCTTTGTAGATCGGGTGCAGCAGATCCAGCATCTGAATCAGACCGTATGGGCGCAGGTCGAAGAACTCACGTACCAGCAGAGTCAGCTGTTCAGAAGGCACTTTCTCGGTACCGAAAGTTTCCACCATGATGGAGGTCGGTTCAGCCACGCCGATTGCGTAGGACACCTGAATTTCACAACGATCGGCCAGACCAGCAGCAACGATGTTTTTCGCTACATAACGTGCTGCGTACGCTGCGGAACGGTCCACTTTTGATGGATCTTTACCGGAGAACGCACCGCCACCGTGACGTGCCATGCCGCCGTAGGTATCAACGATAATTTTACGACCAGTCAGACCGCAGTCACCCATCGGGCCACCGATAACAAAACGACCGGTCGGGTTGATGAAGAATTTGGTTGCAGAAGTCAGCCATTCAGCGGGCAGAATCGGCTTGATGATCTCTTCCATCACTGCTTCTTGCAGCGATTTCTGGTCGATCTCTTCAGAGTGCTGAGTGGAAAGTACGACAGCATCGATGCCAACGATTTTGCCGTCGTCATACTGGAAAGTTACCTGGCTTTTCGCGTCCGGGCGCAGCCACGGCAGAGTGCCGTTTTTACGCACTTCAGCCTGACGCTGTACCAGACGGTGTGCATAGGTGATAGGTGCTGGCATCAGCACGTCGGTTTCATTCGTTGCGTAGCCAAACATCAGACCCTGGTCGCCAGCGCCCTGTTCCAGCGGATCGGCACGGTCAACGCCCTGGTTGATGTCAGGAGACTGTTTGCCGATAGCGCTCAGAACCGCACAGGAGTTAGCGTCAAAGCCCATGTCGGAATGCACATAGCCAATTTCGCGAACGGTGTTACGGGTGATCTCTTCGATGTCTACCCAGGCGCTGGTGGTGATTTCACCGCCAACTAAAACCATGCCGGTTTTTACGTAGGTTTCGCAAGCAACGCGTGCTTTCGGATCCTGTTCGAGGATCGCGTCTAAAACGGCATCAGAGATTTGGTCAGCAATTTTGTCAGGATGCCCTTCAGAGACGGACTCGGACGTAAAAAGGTGTTTTGCCATATTTAATATCACCTAAAGAGAATTTGGTTAGCTCAAACTGTTGTGTGGATTTTCTGTGGTAGCGGATCCTACCACGACTCTGCAGGTTAAAAACACTGGCAGTCTGAGTGTTAATCAGTATGGATGGATTAACATCTGGACGGCTATTTTAGGTCAATTCATCACCCAATTTCCACTTTTTTTTGAGTAATGTCTCATTCTGTTAAAAACGTGGCTGGAAATTTTTCCTGACAATGCTGGCATTCTGCGTATTTATCTTTTGCAATTTTCTGCCATTGTGGGGTATAAAACGCGGCGCGCGGCTTAAATAAAAAGCACACGACGTTTCTTTCGTGTTGCCACTTCCAGCCGGGTTGAAATCAGAGTTTTGGCTTGAGGGTTCGTCTTAACAGGCGGCCGTGGAGGTGATACGAAATAATGAACCGTTGTCTGCTGCTTAATCTGTCTCACCGTTCTGGTGAAGATTCGTTCCCCGCATTCTGCATCTCTGCTTTGCATACCTGCCGATGTTATACCCATCTCGGCGCTTCTCAGGATTCAAGAGCTGGTTACAGTTACTGAGGACTGAACAAGGGCGCTCTTGTAAAAACAAGAGTTTTCTCGTGGTTTCGCCGAACTGTCACACTTACGTTCGGTTATGTGCTTAATAATGTTATGAAAAAGAAACCGGTTGCGCAGTTGGAGCGTCAGCATTCACTGCTGGAAAATCTATGTGTTTATGGGTTGTTATCGCAGTTCCAGGCTGCGATAGTCGTTAACTGTTTTACACTTAATAAAATAATTTGAGGTTCGCTATGTCTGACGACATGTCTATGGGTTTGCCTTCGTCAGCGGGCGAACACGGTGTACTACGCTCCATGCAGGAGGTTGCAATGAGCTCCCAGGAAGCCAGCAAGATGCTGCGTACTTACAATATTGCCTGGTGGGGCAATAACTACTATGACGTTAACGAGCTGGGTCACATCAGCGTGTGCCCGGACCCGGACGTCCCGGAAGCTCGGGTCGATCTCGCGCAGTTGGTGAAGACTCGCGAAGCGCAGGGCCAGCGTCTGCCTGCACTGTTCTGCTTCCCGCAGATCTTGCAGCACCGCTTGCGTTCTATTAACGCTGCGTTCAAACGCGCGCGGGAATCCTACGGCTATAACGGCGATTACTTCCTCGTTTACCCGATCAAAGTTAACCAGCACCGCCGCGTGATTGAGTCCCTGATTCATTCGGGCGAACCGCTGGGCCTGGAAGCCGGTTCCAAAGCTGAGTTGATGGCGGTGCTGGCGCATGCAGGTATGACCCGTAGCGTCATCGTCTGCAACGGTTATAAAGACCGCGAATATATCCGTCTGGCGTTAATTGGCGAGAAGATGGGCCATAAGGTCTATCTGGTCATTGAGAAGATGTCGGAAATCGCCATTGTGCTGGATGAAGCAGAACGTCTGAATGTCGTTCCTCGTCTGGGCGTGCGTGCCCGTCTGGCCTCGCAAGGTTCTGGCAAATGGCAGTCTTCCGGCGGCGAGAAGTCGAAATTCGGTCTGGCGGCGACGCAGGTACTGCAACTGGTTGAAACGCTGCGTGAAGCAGGGCGTCTCGATAGCCTGCAACTGTTACACTTCCACCTTGGTTCGCAGATGGCGAATATTCGCGATATCGCGACAGGCGTTCGTGAATCTGCGCGTTTCTATGTGGAACTGCACAAGCTGGGCGTCAATATTCAGTGCTTCGACGTTGGCGGCGGTCTGGGGGTTGACTATGAAGGCACCCGTTCGCAGTCTGACTGCTCCGTAAACTATGGCCTCAATGAATACGCCAACAACATCATCTGGGCGATTGGCGATGCCTGTGAAGAAAATGGTCTGCCGCATCCGACGGTAATCACCGAGTCGGGTCGTGCAGTGACTGCGCATCACACCGTGCTGGTGTCTAATATCATCGGCGTGGAACGTAACGAATACACGGTGCCGACCGCGCCTGCAGAAGACGCGCCGCGCGCATTGCAAAGCATGTGGGAAACCTGGCAGGAAATGCACGAACCGGGAATTCGCCGTTCTCTGCGTGAATGGTTGCACGACAGCCAGATGGATCTGCATGATATTCATATCGGCTACTCTTCTGGCACCTTTAGCCTGCAAGAGCGGGCATGGGCTGAGCAGCTTTATCTGAGCATGTGCCATGAGGTGCAAAAGCAGCTGGATCCGCAAAACCGCGCCCATCGCCCGATTATTGACGAATTGCAGGAACGTATGGCGGACAAAATGTACGTCAACTTTTCGCTGTTCCAGTCGATGCCGGACGCGTGGGGGATCGACCAATTGTTCCCGGTTCTGCCGCTGGAAGGGCTGAATCAAGTTCCGGAGCGCCGCGCCGTGCTGCTGGATATTACCTGTGACTCTGATGGTGCTATCGACCACTATATCGATGGTGATGGTATTGCCACAACAATGCCTATGCCGGAGTACGATCCAGAGAATCCACCGATGCTCGGTTTCTTTATGGTCGGCGCATATCAGGAGATCCTCGGCAACATGCACAACCTGTTCGGTGATACCGAAGCGGTTGATGTGTTCGTCTTCCCTGACGGTAGCGTAGAGGTCGAACTGTCTGACGAAGGCGATACCGTGGCAGACATGCTGCAATATGTACAGCTTGATCCGAAAACGCTGTTAACCCAGTTCCGTGATCAGGTGAAGAAAACCGATCTTGATGCTGAACTGCAACAACAGTTCCTTGAAGAGTTCGAGGCAGGTTTGTACGGTTATACCTATCTTGAAGATGAATAATTAAGATTATTCCACTGGCGGGCCGATTTGTTTTTTTAAATCGGTCCGTTTTCTTTTTATATATTCTTAAAAGTAATCCGGCAGCTTTCCTTTTAATATTGTTTCCCTACAATCGTTGCATTAATTAAATGCAGAGGGAACGGTTATGAAAAAATGGAAAGTACGTAGCGCGTTGGTGGCATTAGTCGTGCTGCTGGCCGGTTGCGCCAGTAACGCGCAGTATAATAGTCGTTCATCGGGTAATGTTGGCACCGCATGGGGGGGAGATGTCCACTCGTCGGTACAAGGTGTTTCTGCTGAACGTGCCTGGCGCGACCCCGCAGAGATGATCGTTATTAGTTATTCGACTAATATTCCTTCCGGCTACGACCGCGTTTATAGCATTCGTATTAACGAACTGGAATATGCTATTCGTGATGCTAATTTCAATTCGCTTCCTATCACTCGAATTTATGATTCATCAAATAATGAACCACGCTATATTGTCCATGCCAGAGTAGGAATGAATTATCAATTATATGTTCGTAATTACAGTCGTAACACCAACTACGAGATCGTTGCTACGGTTGATGGTCTGGATGTGCTGAACGGCAAGCAAGGTTCGCTGAATAACAACGGCTATATTGTAAATGCCGGAGATTCGTTAGCGATTAAAGGATTCCGCAAAGATAAACATACCGAAGCGGCTTTTCAGTTCGCCAACGTTGCCGATTCCTACGCAGCCAATTCGGCGCAAGGTAATGTGCGTAATACTGGCGTAATCGGCTTTGCCGCTTTCGAATTGCAAGGCCCGGTGCAAAACGCGCTGCCGCCGTGCTCTGGGCAAGCCTTCCCGGCAGATAACAATGGCTATGCGCCGCCACCGTGTCGGAAATAGCAACCTCGCTTGATGCCTCGCTCATTTAAGGCGATAATTAGCACAAACTTGTGTTTCGCAAATCCAACCCTTCCTCGTCGGGCCTAACGACGCGGAAGGGTTTTTTTATATCGACTTTGTAATAGGAGTCCATCCATGAGCACCTTAGGTCATCAATACGATAACTCACTGGTTTCCAACGCCTTTGGTTTTTTACGCCTGCCGATGAACTTCCAGCCGTACGACAGCGATGCCGACTGGGTGATTACCGGCGTGCCGTTCGATATGGCCACTTCTGGTCGTGCGGGTGGGCGTCACGGTCCGGCAGCGATCCGTCAGGTTTCGACGAATCTGGCCTGGGAACACAATCGCTTCCCGTGGAATTTCGATATGCGCGAGCGTCTGAACGTGGTGGACTGCGGCGATCTGGTGTATGCCTTCGGCGATGCTCGTGAGATGAGTGAGAAGCTGCAGGCGCACGCCGAGAAGCTGCTGGCTGCCGGTAAGCGTATGCTCTCCTTCGGCGGTGATCACTTTGTTACGCTGCCGCTGCTGCGTGCTCATGCGAAGCATTTCGGCAAAATGGCGCTGGTACACTTTGATGCCCACACCGATACCTACGCGAATGGTTGTGAATTTGACCACGGAACCATGTTCTATACCGCGCCGAAAGAAGGTCTGATCGACCCGAATCATTCCGTGCAGATTGGTATTCGTACCGAGTTTGATAAAGACAACGGCTTTACCGTGCTGGACGCCTGCCAGGTGAACGATCGCAGCGTGGATGACGTTATCGCCCAGGTGAAACAGATTGTGGGTGATATGCCAGTTTACCTGACCTTTGATATCGACTGTCTGGATCCTGCTTTTGCGCCGGGCACCGGTACGCCGGTAATTGGCGGCCTGACCTCCGATCGCGCTATTAAACTGGTACGCGGCCTGAAAGATCTCAATATTGTTGGGATGGATGTAGTGGAAGTGGCTCCGGCATACGATCAGTCGGAAATCACCGCTCTGGCAGCAGCGACGCTGGCGCTGGAGATGCTCTATATTCAGGCGGCGAAAAAGGGCGAGTAATTCGCTAAATATTTCCCGGTGTGCATAGTCATGCCGGGAAACATTCATCAGTGCGATATATGTTTTTATATTTCTACGCTACTTTTTCTTAGCTCTGTTCACCTGCCTGGTTGTTTCAGAACATAAGTAATATTTAAAACACGAATATTCAGAAACCAGATTGCCACAAGGAACATTAATTCTTCCCGGTAGTTCTCATTCTTACGTTTACAAATAGTGTATGTTCTGAACAACTATTGTTTTTTAAGCGGTAAAGAAATGAGACGGATTGATGTTATTTGCAAGGAGCTGGAGCGACTGACGTATGGGCTGGAACTGTCTGATTTAGCGAAGGAGAAAGCATTTACTGCTGAGGCGATTGGTTTTAACCTTGGGCTGGCACGCAACTCGGTTAGTAAAGATCTTAATCAATTATGGAATGAAGGCTTGGTGGTAAAAAGTCAGGGACGTCCTGTTTTTTTTCTACATCGTCACGCACTAGAATTGCTCATTAATCGAAAACTGGATGATTGCGAATGCATAGTTCATTCAGTGGCTAGTTTATTGCCAAAGAAAGAAAAATATACAGATGATGATCCGTTTTCCGGACTTATCGGATACGACCGTAGTCTCCGTGATGCGGTAGAAAAAGGCCGCGCAGCGGTGCTCTATCCCCACGGACTGCATGTGCTGTTAACCGGGGCATCTGGTGTTGGCAAAACATTCTTTGCTGAGTTAATGCATTGCTTCGCTTGCAAGCACACCATAGGTTCGCCACCTCCGTTGGTTTACTTTAACTGTGCCGAATATGCTCATAATCCGGAGTTGCTTTCCTCACATCTGTTTGGTCACCATAAGGGGGCATTTACCGGGGCAAGTGAGAATAAAACGGGATTGGTGGAGCAAGCTGACGGAGGTTATTTACTTCTGGATGAAGTGCATCGCCTCCCGTACGAAGGACAAGAGAAGCTCTTTTCTATTCTCGATAAAGGTGAATACCGCCCACTTGGTTCAAGTGGGACAACATATTCAATTTCGGTGCGCCTTATTTGCGCCACCACAGAGTCGGTCAACTCGGCACTATTGCGTACCTTCCAGCGGCGTATCCAGGTATGTATTGACTTACCGGGTATTCGCCAGCGTTCGGTCGAGGAGCAGCTCGAATTGATTATCGGCTTCTTCCAGCGTGAAAGTCGTAAAATTGAACGTACCATAAGCCTTGATAAAACGCTCTTGCATTGGTTGTTAAGTAAACCCCTGGAAGGCAATATCGGCCAGCTTAAAAGCGATATTCAGTTCTTGTGCGCGCAGGCGTGGGCGTCGGGAATGACTGAGCGTAACGATACGCTAGAGTTAGATAAACGACTGGCAGAGATGTCGTTTAATACTACGCCAGAGCAGCGTCTGCTGGTCGATGCGTTGTTTGGCGGTAAAGATCGTCTGAACGTGGATGCGCGTACGTTGCCCGCGTTAAAAAATTCGTTGGCGACCAGTGCGGAAATAGAAGAGAGCGACCTGTTTTACAGTTTCCTGACTCGTGAATATGTCAATCTGCGCAACAGTAACGTGCCGCCCGCAGAAACGCTGGCTATCCTGAAAAACAAACTCAGTTCGATTTTTGAATACGGTCTCTATAGCCGCCATAGTACGGCACATCCACCGCGCTATGGCGATCAAATTGAGGAGCGGGTGACGCTGCTGATCGGTTACGTGGAGCAGGTATTAGGATTTACGTTGCCAGAAAACCTAGCGAACCCGTTACGTAAACACTTCCTTGCGCTGATTGGCTATGTGCGGCGAGGGCTTATACCTCAACTCTATTCATCCAGCCTGATTCTGGATCGCTGTAAAGATGAGTATGACAATGCCACGGTTCTGTGCCGCAAAATCAATGAGCTGTTGCATATTCAGTGCCCGGCGACGGAGGTGGTCTGGCTGTGCCTGTTCCTGAAAGAGTGTCGCCACTATCGCCAGCGCATCGACACCAGCCCTGACTGCGGCGTGATTCTAATCGCTCACGGTGCGACCACCGCAACGAGCCAGGCGCAATATGTGAACCGGGTGCTGGAGCGCGAGCTGTTCTACGCAATTGATATGCCATTTGAGCAGTCGGTGCATGACACCCTGGAAACTATGACTCGGATGATTCAGGACCGGTGCTGGCATCGGCTGATACTGATGGTGGATATCGGATCGCTGGTCCATTTTGGCAGCACTATCAGCAAGCTGTTCCAGATTGACGTTCTGTTGTTGCCAAATATCACTCTGACCAGCCTGCTGGAGGTGGGGCTGGATTTAAGCTACGAAACTGGCGATCTATCGCAATTGGCGGTGCTCATGCAGAGTAAAAATATCCCTTGTCGGCTCTGTACGCCGCAGCAAGAGAGCGGTGGCAAAGTGCTGGTTATCTCATGTATTACCGGAATGGGGACGGCGGAAAAGATCAAAAAGGTGCTGGAGGAGAGCTTTGGCGAGCTGATGTCGGAGGATACGCGCATGGTGATTCTCGACTATAATGAGGTGCGCAGCCTGGAGCGCATTCAGCAGGCGCTTAACGCCAGTGAACGGCTGGCAGGGATCGTCGGCACTTTTCAGCCGGGACTGCCGGATATTCCGTTTATCTCGCTGGAGGAACTGTTTTCCGAGCAAGGGCCGGAGCTGGTACTCAGCCTGCTGACGCCGGATCTCTCAAGCAGCGAGCGCCGACTGGAGATGGAGCGCAGCGCCATGCGCTTTATCAGCGCGCTGACCATGGAGAGCATCATCAACCATATTTCGGTGCTCAACCCGCAGCGAATTCTGAAAGAGATCGAGGACGTTCTGAACCACTTAACCAACACACTCTCCCTGAAACCGAGCCGCCAGGTGACACTACGTTTTCTGATCCACTGCTGCTGCATGGTCGAGCGTATCGTGATTAACCGCAAACCGTTACAGATGGCGCTGGAAAAACGGCTTGATCTGGACGCTCGTGCCTTTAGCGTCATCAAATCCTCCTTTTTGCCGATTGAAGAGGCTTACGCTATCCGTTTATCGGACGCAGAATATTTTTATATCTACGAACTGCTCTACAGCTGATCCCCTGGTTTACAGGGCTTAACGTCCCATCCAATCTCTTTTCCTCTGAGCGTGACACAAATTCTGGCACGTCCTTTGCTCCTGACGAAATGTAAACACTGGAGCAAAGGAGGCTATTTTGACCACAACTGTACCTATTCATCCGTTACCTGAAATTCTGCTGCTAACTCACGGCGGCTGGGGGCTGCAGCTCTGCAACAGCCTGCGCATGGTGATGGGCGAAATCGAAGGCGTGACGGAAATCGCGCTGATGCCCGTCGATACACTGGGCGAGTTTTACCAGCGCGTCGAAGCCGTGGTGAAAACCATGCCGGAAGGTTCGCTTATCGTGACCGATTTTATCGGCGGCACTACCTCTAACGTGGCGGCGCGGCTGAGCGCCGATTATCCGGTGGCGGTGATCTCCGGGCTTAATGCCTCGCTGCTGCTGGAGGCGCTGGACAAGCGCGAACATGGCCCACTGACCGCCTGCGTGGCCGATCTGGTGGAGGCTGGGCGCAACAGTTGCCTGGACGTCGTCTCCCATATTCGTCAATTACAACAGTAAGGAAAATCGTATGGCAAACATCGTGTTATGTCGCATTGACAGCCGTCTTATCCACGGGCAGGTGGTGACGAAGTGGGTGGGGCAATCCCGGGCCAACCGTATTGCGGTGGTCAGCGACGAGCTGGACGCCGATCCGTTTATGAAAAATATCTACCTGATGGCCGCGCCGCCGAATATCAAAGTGGACTGCTTCAGCAACCAGAGCTTCGCGGCCGCGTGGAAAGAGAACCAACTGGGCGATGGCAACGTGCTGGTGCTGTTCCCGTCGCTGGCGGCGATTCAGGAAGCGGTGCAGCAGGGCTTTGACGTGGCTGATATTCAGGTTGGCGGCTTAGGTGGCGGGCCAAACCGTAAAGCAGTGTTCCAGAACATAACGCTGGATGAAAAAGACGTTGGCATTCTTAACGATTTGAAAAGTCGTGGCATTAAGGCTGTTTTCCAGACCATCCCGGAAGATAAGCCGCAGTCGCTGGACGATATCCTGAAAAAATTCTGACCCTCTGAACATGGGATAACACATTATGGATACCTTACTTTTTGCAAGCCTGATGGGGCTGTATTACTGGTTTGCCCGGTTGCGCCTTGGCTATACCTTCTCCGCCATGCTGTTACAGCCGGTGGTGGTGGCGGTCTTTGTCGGCTTGCTGCTCGGCAATATGCCCGCGGCGATGATTATCGGCGCGGGGATGCAGTTGGTTTATCTGGGCGTGACCTCAACGCCAGGCGGCAATGTGCCGTCAGACCCGTCGCTGGCGGCCTGTATCGCCATTCCTATCGCCGTTAAGGCCAATATGGACCCTAACCTGGCGATTGCACTGGCGATTCCATTTGGCGTTATCGGCGTATTCCTCGACCAGTTGCGTCGCACGCTAAATGCGGCCTGGGTGCATATGGCCGACAAACACGCGGAAACGGCCAATATGTCAGCCATTATGCGCTGCGCCTTTCTCTACCCGGCGCTGCTGGGGCTGGTGCTACGTTTCCCGGTGGTGTTCGCCGCCAACTACTTCGGCCAGAACGTAGTGGAAAGTTTCCTCAAGCTGATGCCGCACTGGCTGACCCACTCGTTTGAAATCATGGGCGGGATTCTCCCGGCGCTGGGCTTCGCCATCACCATTATGGTAATTGGTAAAAAGAGCCTACTGCCGTGGTTTATCGGCGGATTCTTCGCGGTGCTGTACCTCAAGGTGGACATCATGGCGATGGCGATTTTCGGCACCTGCGTGGCCTTCCTGATTAAAGGCCTGGCGAAAAATGAAGGAGCGGCATAATGAGCGGCGACGTAATGCAGCATGAACTGGTGGAGCGCGCGCGGGAGTCCGGGGCGCTGACCAAAGCGGATATCACCAAAGCGTGGTTTATCTACTGGCTGGGCGCGGAGGTTTCCAGCTCCTATGAGCGTTTACAGAGCCTGATTTTCTGCGCCTCGATGACGCCGATTATCAAAAAACTCTATCCGCAAAAAGAGGAGCAGGTGGAGGCGTTAAAACGCCATCTGAACTTTTTCAACTCAGAGCAGACGTTTGGCGCGGTGATCCAGGGGATCTCCATCGCCATGGAAGAGCAAAAGACCCGCGGCGAGGCGATTAACGATGCCTCTATCACCGGGATTAAAACCGGCCTGATGGGGCCGCTGGCCGGAATGGGCGACTCCATCATCTGGGCGGCCGTGATGCCGCTGTTGATTGCTATTTTTATCCCGTTCGCCGCCAATGGCAGCTCAATGGGCGGTATTTTGCCGCTGATTCTCTACCCGGCGATTACGCTGGCAATCAGCTACGGCATGGTGCACAAGGGCTATACGCTAGGGCGAGATTCGATTATCAGCCTGCTGCAGGGGGGGCGCATCAAGGAGCTTATCTACGGCGCTAACGTACTGGGGCTTATCATGATGGGTGCGCTATCCGCGAGCTTTGTCAAGATAACCTCACCTTTAAAAATTAGCGCACTGAAAGGCTCTGAAGTGGTAGTACAGCAGATTCTTGACTCCATCGCGCCCGGCCTACTGCCGCTGGCGGCAGTGTTCGCGATCTACTTCTATCTAGTGAAAAAGGGGCCGCGTTACACCACGATTTTGCTGTCAATTGTGGCGTTGAGCGTGGTCTGCTCGCTGCTGGGAGTGCTGTAAGCCATGACGCAGAATATCTATCAACAACTGGGGCTGAAACAAGTGATTAACGCCTGCGGTAAGATGACGATTCTCGGCGTCTCCAGTGTCGCGCCGGAGGTGATGCAGGCCACCGCGTGTGCGGCATCCTCTTTCGTGGAGATTGACCAGTTGGTGGACAAAACCGGCGAGCTGGTCTCTCGCTTTACCGGGGCGGAGGATAGCTACGTTACCTCCTGCGCCTCGGCAGGGATCGCCATCGCTGTAGCCGCCGCCATTACCCGCGGCGACAAGGCCCGGGTGGCGCTCATGCCGGATAGCTCCAGCATGGCCAATGAAGTGGTGATGCTGCGCGGCCATAACGTCGATTACGGCGCATCGATCCTCAGCGCGATCCGTTTAGGTGGCGGGCGCGTGGTGGAGGTGGGGTCAAGTAACCTGGCGGCTCTCTGGCAGTTGGAGAGTGCCATTACCGACGCGACCGCCGCGCTGCTGTATGTGAAGTCGCATCACTGCGTGCAGAAGGGAATGTTGAACATCGAGGACTTCGCACAAGTCGCGCAGATGCACAACCTGCCGCTGATTGTCGATGCCGCCGCCGAAGAGGACTTACGTGCCTGGGTGGTGAGCGGAGCGGATATGGTGGTCTACAGCGGCGCAAAAGCCTTTAACGCACCGACCTCCGGGTTTATCACTGGTAAAAAAACCTGGATTGCAGCCTGCAAAGCGCAGCATCACGGCATTGCCAGGGCGATGAAAATCGGCAAGGAGAACATGGTTGGGCTGGTTTACGCGCTGGAGAATTATCACCAGGGGCAGGCAATCATCACCGCGGAACAGCTCCAGCCAGTGGTTGAAGCGATTTCGGTGATTCACGGGTTAACGGCTGATATTGAGCAGGATGAAGCCGGGCGTGCAATCTGGCGTATTCGTATTCGGGTAAATGCGCAGGAATTGGGAGTTGACGCTCGCGTCGTCGAAGCGCAACTGCGTGGTGGCGATATCGCGATTTATGCACGGCGGTATAACCTCCACCAGGGCGTTTTTAGCCTTGATCCGCGTACGGTGGCAGAAGGGGAGATGGCGCTTATCGTGGCGCGACTGAAGGAGATTGCAGATCATGCAAAAGATTAATTTCTATCGTAATCGCGTGGCAATTAATGTGCTGGCGAAAGATATCGCCAATGCCCGTGAAATCTATGATGCCGCCGAAGGCCACGCAGTGATTGGCGTGCTTTCCGCGCAGTTCTCCTCGGTGGATGAGGGGATCCAGGAAGTTAAACGTTGGATGGCGGAAATACCGTCCATTTCAGTAGGTCTGGGGGCGGGTGACCCGGCGCAGTATTACAAAGCTGCGATGATTGCGGCGCAGGTTCATCCAGCACACGTTAACCAGACCTTTACCGGTTGTGGTTTCGCTGCAGGCGCGCTTGCGGCGACGGGCGGTGAGCAGACCCATGTCAACGCGCTGGTTAGTCCGGCGGGGACGCCGGGCGAAGTGCTGATTTCCACCGGCGTTAGCAGCAGCCAAGGTACGCCTGCCCGCGTCTCCTGCGATACGGCGGTGCGAATGATGCTAGATATGGGCGCACACGCGGCGAAGTTCTTTCCGATGGGCGGCGAGAAGTCGCTTCCGGAGCTATACGCGCTGGCGACCACGGCGGCGCGCAATGGTATGACGCTGATTGAGCCGACCGGCGGGATTGATTTGGATAACTTCAGTGTGATTCTGAAAACTTGTCTGGAGGCGGGTGTGCCGCGCATTATGCCGCATGTTTACAGCTCGATTATAGACCCTGATACGGGATATACCCGACCGGATGATGTAGCCGTTTTGCTGAATAAAGTGAAATCACTACTCTGATCGGGGATTCAGGCGTTACCGACCTACAATTATGTTGTAGATCGGTATGTCTGACTTATTTTATCCCATCCGCGCTCATACGATCGCGAATATGCTGGGCGCGTTCGGCAGATGCCGGATGGTCGTCAAACATTGAGCTTTGACGGCCTTCTTCCAGTTTTGCCAGCTTTTCAAAGCTGGTGGCAAGCCCCACCGGACTGATGCCGCGTTGGCGCAGCAAATCGTAGGAATAATCATCGGCTTCTGCTTCCTGGCGCTGGGAGAATTGCGAATTGACTAATTTTTCGCCCAGATCACCAAGTTGTGATTGTGACAAACTGCCGACAATCCCGCCCGCAGATGCCGCAGCTGCTCGCACGGCGTTGGTGCCCAGTGCTACCTGCATCCCTTTTTTCACATGGCCTAACGCAACGTGCCCCATCTCGTGACCGATCACCGCTTCGACTTCGTTATCCGTCATCATATCCATCAGCCCGCTATAGACGCGGATACAGCCATTTGCCATTGCAAAGGCGTTTACATCCTTCGCCATATACACTTTGTAATTCACCGGCTGACCGTTGATATTGTTGCCTAGCACGTTGGCAATGGTTGTCAGGCGTTTAGCATATTCGCTGTTGGCTGGCGCAATCGTCGCCTTGCTGTCCATCTCCTGGCATGCCTGATCGCTCAGGGTTTTCACCTGAGCATCACTCAAACTGTAAGCCTGAAAAGCTTCCGCTCCTGATGAGAGCAGTCCGTTGGAGTCCATATTCTGGCAACCGGTCAGCACCGTTGCCACGCTCATTGCTACCAATAAGGCGCGAATTTTCATGTTTTCTCTTCCGCACAAGGTCAGGATCATTCTAAAAAGGCGTCGTTTGCAGGTGAACCGACGCTCAGTCCCAGTATAAGGAAAAGCGCAGCGGACGGGCGAGCAGATTGCGTAACATGCGAGCATGATCCAGAGATTTCTGAAGCGGCAAAAGGATGTTCCATGTACATGACGCGTGGCTTGCGGTAAATTGTTGGCAAATTTTCCGGCGTAGCCCAAAACGCGCTGTCGTCAAGTCGTTAAGGGCGTGCCCTTCATCATCCGATCTGGAGTCAAAATGTCCTCACGTAAAGAGCTTGCCAATGCTATTCGTGCGCTGAGCATGGACGCAGTACAGAAAGCCAAATCCGGTCACCCGGGTGCCCCAATGGGTATGGCTGACATTGCCGAAGTCCTGTGGCGTGATTTCCTGAAACACAACCCGCAGAATCCGTCCTGGGCTGACCGTGACCGCTTCGTGCTGTCCAACGGCCACGGCTCCATGCTGATCTACAGCCTGCTGCACCTCACCGGTTACGATCTGCCGATGGAAGAACTGAAAAACTTCCGTCAGTTGCATTCCAAAACGCCGGGCCACCCGGAAGTGGGTTATACCGCAGGTGTGGAAACCACCACCGGTCCGCTGGGGCAGGGTATTGCCAACGCAGTCGGTATGGCGATTGCAGAAAAAACGCTGGCGGCGCAGTTTAACCGTCCGGGTCACGATATTGTCGACCACTACACCTACGCCTTCATGGGCGACGGCTGCATGATGGAAGGCATCTCCCACGAAGTTTGCTCTCTGGCGGGTACGCTCGCGCTTGGCAAACTGATTGCGTTCTACGATGACAACGGTATCTCTATCGATGGTCACGTTGAAGGCTGGTTCACCGACGACACTGCAATGCGTTTCGAAGCCTACGGCTGGCACGTTATTCGCGACATCGACGGTCATGACGCAGCATCCATTAAACGCGCAGTAGAAGAAGCGCGCGCAGTGACTGATAAACCGTCCCTGCTGATGTGCAAAACTATCATCGGTTTCGGTTCGCCGAACAAAGCCGGTACTCACGACTCCCACGGTGCACCGCTGGGCGACGCTGAAATTGCCCTGACCCGCGAACAACTGGGCTGGAAATACGCGCCGTTCGAAATCCCGTCTGAAATTTATGCTCAGTGGGATGCAAAAGAAGCAGGCCAGGCGAAAGAATCCGCATGGAACGAGAAATTCGCGGCTTACGCGAAAGCTTATCCGCAGGAAGCGGCTGAATTTACTCGTCGTATGAACGGTGAAATGCCGTCTGACTTCGACGCGAAAGCGAAAGAGTTCATCGCTAAACTGCAGGCTAATCCGGCGAAAATCGCCAGCCGTAAAGCGTCTCAGAATGCTATCGAAGCGTTCGGTCCGCTGCTGCCAGAATTCCTCGGCGGCTCTGCCGACCTGGCGCCGTCTAACCTGACCCTGTGGTCTGGTTCTAAGGCTATCAACGAAGATGCTGCGGGTAACTATATCCACTACGGTGTTCGCGAGTTCGGTATGACCGCGATTGCTAACGGTATCTCCCTGCATGGTGGCTTCCTGCCGTACACCTCCACCTTCCTGATGTTTGTCGAATACGCACGTAACGCCGTACGTATGGCTGCGCTGATGAAACAGCGTCAGGTGATGGTTTACACCCACGACTCCATCGGTCTGGGTGAAGATGGCCCGACTCACCAGCCGGTAGAGCAGGTCGCTTCTCTGCGCGTGACCCCGAACATGTCTACATGGCGTCCGTGTGACCAGGTTGAATCCGCGGTCGCGTGGAAATACGGTGTTGAGCGTCAGGACGGCCCGACCGCGCTGATCCTCTCCCGTCAGAATCTGGCGCAGCAGGAACGTACTGAAGAGCAGCTGGCAAACATCGCGCGCGGTGGTTATGTGCTGAAAGACTGTGGCGGTCAGCCGGAACTGATCTTCATCGCCACTGGTTCTGAAGTTGAACTGGCTGTAGCGGCATACGAAAAACTGACTGCTGAAGGCGTGAAAGCGCGCGTGGTTTCCATGCCGTCTACCGACGCATTCGACAAGCAGGACGCGGCTTACCGTGAGTCTGTACTGCCGAAAGCGGTTACTGCACGCGTTGCGGTGGAAGCGGGTATTGCTGACTACTGGTACAAATATGTTGGCCTGAACGGTGCCATTATCGGTATGACCACCTTCGGTGAATCTGCTCCTGCCGAGCAACTGTTCGAAGAGTTCGGCTTCACCGTTGACAACGTTGTTGCGAAAGCAAAAGCGTTGCTGTAATCAGTAAGACGTTTTGTGAGAAGGGCCGCGAGAGCGGCCCTTCTGATTTATTGGCAAAGTGCGCGTTGTTCATGTCGGATGCGGCGTGAACGCCTTATCCGACCTACAGGATCGTGCAAATTCAAATATTGCAGGAAGTATGTAGGCCTGATAAGCGTAGCGCATCAGGCAGTTTTGCCTTTGCCATCAGCCCCAGGGGCCGCGAAAGCAGCCCTTCTGATTTATTGGTAAAGTGCGCGTTGTGTATGTCGGATGCGGCGTGAACGCCTTATCCGAGATACAGGATCGTGCAAATTCAAAATATTGCAGGAAGTATGTAGGCCTGATAAGCGTAGCGCATCAGGCCGTTTTGCCTTTGTCATCAGCCCCAGGGGCCGCGAAAGCAGCCCTTCTGATTTATTGGCAAAGTGCGCGTTGTGCATGTCGGATGCGGCGTGAACGCCTTATCCGACCTACAGGAGCGTGCAAATTCAAAAATATTGCAGGAAGTATGTAGGCCTGATAAGCGTAGCGCATCAGGCAGTTTTGCCTTTGCCATCAGCCCCAGGTGCCGCGAAAGCAGCCCTTTTTTACTTGGTGGAGATAAACGGAACTGTACTGCCGGGGATCATGGTATCAGGCAATTTTCCGTCCCAACGTTCGGCAGTGGTGAGGGCTACAAGACCCGGATTATCCCGCAGAGCTTCTCCTCGTAAACGGATAGCTTCAGCTTCTGCAGCACTTTTTAAACGAATAGTTTCAGCCTCGGCCGCGCCTCTTACGCGAATGGTCTCTGCTTCTGCTTTGGCTGCCGCCAGTTTACTGTCTGCTTCTGCCTGGGCCTGAGTTACTGCAATTTGTGCCTGGATTTTCTCTGTTTCCAGATTTTGCTTACGTGTGGCAATGGCGACTTCTGCTTTCATTCGGTCTTCAATCGACTTTTCATAAGCGTCAGAAAAATCAATGTTTTCAATCTGGACACCGTCAATTACCACTGGCCCAACAACGGCTTTGCGCATGGCATTTTGTAGATCCTGAACCAGTTTTGTTCGATCCTGTACGGCGCTGATGGCGGTATATTGGCCGAAAACGTTCTCCAGTTGAGTTGGCAACTGACGGACAATCAGACGATCTTTTAATGCTTCAATGGTGTTGTAGGTGGTATAAACCGCGCCTGCTTCTGAAGGTTTAATGTGGAAGCTGACTGATACTGTCATTTGTGCTGGTTGCTGATCGCGGCTGTAGGCCTGTAATCCCTGATAGACCACAGCTTGATTACGTGTGGATATTTTCTCCACGCTTTCCATAAACGGGATCTTAAAACCCAGCCCCGGATCGGCAACTTTTACGATTTTTCCGTAGCGCAGCAAAATGCCGCGTTCGCCTTCATTAACGGTGTAATACGAGAGAAATGGCAGCACAACCGCGGCAAGCACGCCAATGGCGATAGCAATAGATTTTTGTGGACGGAATGAGGTTATTGAAACAGGTGCTTTCATGAGAATCTTCCTTGAGTAAAACGTGGGAATATGTCACATGAGGTGAGGAGAAAACAGCCGACAGGTGAGAATTCAGAATCTATAAAGGTGGCGAGCAAAAATATTGAGTTAAATAAGTGTGTTTTCGGACTTTCAATATATAAATTGTGACATGCATAACAAACACATAAACTAATAATATGCTTATTTTGTGATATGCATCTCAAATACAAAGTTGACTTTTAAAATGCAAATCTCATGTTATTGTTATTTAACATTTTATTATTTTGCTTTGTGGTTTTTTTCTTCTCGCGTACTCAATTGCTTTCATTAAACCGCACGAGTATTTTATTTTCACCGCTGGACGGTACCCTAAGAATAAAATAAGGATGATTTATGCGGCTTATAGATTATTTTCCAGAGTCATCAATCTCAGTTATTCATGCAGCAAAAGACTGGCAAGAAGCTATCGATTTTTCGATGGCATCACTGTTAGCAATAAACTATGTCAACGAGAAGTATATCCAGGCCATTAAAGATTCGACTATCAGCAATGGTCCTTATTATATTCTTGCACCTGGCGTGGCAATGCCTCATGCGCGACCAGAATGTGGGGCGCTTAAAACCGGGATGTCACTGACGTTACTCAATCGGCCAGTTTATTTCCCGGAAAATGACGAGCCAATCAAATTATTAATCGGTCTTTCTGCTGCCGATGCCGATTCGCACATTGGTGCTATTCAGGCATTGAGTGAATTACTGTGCGAAGAAGAAATACTCGAAAAACTCTTAACAGCATCATCAGAAAAACAATTAGCGGACATTATCAGCCGCGGATAATAACTCTCTCCTCTACAGGATAATATTATGGAAAACAAGTCTGCTCGTGCAAAGGTCCAGGCTTTTGGGGGATTTTTGACTGCAATGGTCATCCCCAATATCGGTGCTTTTATTGCCTGGGGTTTTATTACTGCATTATTTATTCCCACCGGTTGGCTGCCGAATGAACATTTCGCCAAAATTGTCGGCCCGATGATTACCTATTTATTACCCATGATGATTGGTTCTACTGGCGGTCATTTGATCGGCGGTAAACGCGGTGCGGTAATGGGGGGAATCGGTACTATTGGCGTTATCGTTGGCGCAGATATTCCTATGTTCCTCGGCTCGATGATTATGGGGCCACTGGGTGGTCTGGTCATTAAATACATCGATAAGGCACTGGAAAAGCGAATCCCTGCCGGTTTTGAGATGGTTATCAATAACTTCTCATTAGGTATAGCTGGGATGATTCTCTGTCTGTTGGGCTTTGAAGTCATCGGCCCAGCGGTATTAATTGCCAATACGTTTGTTAAAGAGTGTATTGAGGCACTGGTACATGCGGGTTATTTACCATTACTGTCGGTAATCAATGAACCTGCGAAAGTACTTTTCCTCAATAATGCGATAGATCAGGGTGTCTATTACCCATTAGGGATGCAGCAGGCATCGGTTAACGGCAAATCCATCTTCTTCATGGTGGCGTCAAACCCTGGGCCGGGTTTAGGACTACTGCTGGCATTTACTTTGTTTGGTAAGGGGATGAGTAAACGCTCTGCGCCTGGCGCGATGATTATTCACTTCTTGGGCGGTATCCACGAATTGTACTTCCCGTATGTGTTGATGAAGCCGTTGACCATTATCTCTATGATTGCAGGCGGTATGTCTGGCACCTGGATTTTCAATTTACTGGATGGCGGTTTGGTTGCTGGCCCAAGTCCTGGTTCTATCTTTGCTTATCTGGCGCTGACGCCGAAAGGATCATTCCTGGCGACTATTGCCGGTGTTACGGTAGGAACCCTGGTGTCCTTTGCCATTACTTCCTTGATACTGAAGATGGACAAAGCGGTGGAAACTGACAATGAAGATGAGTTTGCCCAGTCAGCCAATGCGGTTAAGGCGATGAAACAAGAAGGCGCGTTTTCGTTAAGCCGTGTTAAGCGTATTGCCTTCGTTTGTGATGCCGGTATGGGCTCCAGCGCGATGGGGGCAACCACCTTCCGTAAACGTCTGGAAAAAGCGGGACTGGCAATTGAAGTTAAACACTACGCCATAGAAAACGTACCTGCTGATGCCGATATCGTTGTTACTCACGCCAGCCTGGAAGGACGAGTTAAAAGAGTGACGGATAAGCCGCTGGTATTGATTAATAACTATATTGGCGATCCAAAACTCGATACTTTATTTAATCAATTAACCGCTGAACATAAAAACTGATTGCCGAGGTAAAAATGAAAACCAAAGTTGCTGCTATTTATGGCAAGCGGGATGTCCGTCTGCGCGAATTTGAACTGCCCGAAATTACCGATAATGAACTGTTGGTGAGTGTAATTTCTGACAGCGTCTGTTTATCGACCTGGAAAGCGGCGTTACTGGGTAGCGAACATAAACGGGTGCCTGACGATTTAGAAAATCATCCGGTAATTACCGGGCATGAATGTGCCGGGGTTATTGTCGAAGTGGGTAAGAATCTCACCGACAAATATAAAAAAGGCCAACGTTTTGTATTGCAACCGGCGATGGGGTTACCAAGCGGATATTCTGCGGGATACAGCTACGAATATTTCGGCGGTAATGCCACCTATATGATTATTCCCGAGATCGCCATTAACCTGGGTTGCGTATTACCGTATCACGGCTCTTATTTTGCTGCGGCATCGCTGGCAGAGCCTATGTGCTGCATTATTGGCGCTTATCATGCCAATTATCACACCACGCAATATGTTTATGAGCATCGCATGGGTGTCAAACCTGGTGGCAATATTGCGCTGCTGGCGTGTGCAGGCCCGATGGGGATTGGCGCTATCGATTATGCCATTAACGGCGGTATACAACCGTCGCGGGTAGTGGTGGTGGATATCGACGACAAACGCCTGGCGCAGGTACAGAAACTGCTGCCGGTGGAGCTGGCGGCCAGTAAAGGTATTGAGCTGGTGTATGTGAATACCAAAGGGATGGACGATCCGGTACAGACACTACGCGCACTTACAGATGACGCCGGATTCGATGACATTTTTGTCTATGCTGCGGTGTCTTCGGTTGTTGAGATGGCCGATGAGTTGCTGGCAGAAGATGGCTGCCTGAACTTCTTTGCCGGGCCGACGGATAAAAACTTCAAAGTGCCGTTTAATTTCTACAACGTCCATTACAACAGTTCGCACGTCGTCGGTACATCCGGCGGTTCAACGGACGATATGAAAGAGGCAATTGCGCTAAGTGCCACGGGGCAGTTGCAGCCGTCGTTTATGGTGACGCATATTGGTGGGCTGGATGCGGTGCCAGATACCGTGCTCAATCTGCCGGATATCCCCGGCGGTAAAAAGCTCATTTACAACGGTGTCACCATGCCTCTCACCGCCATTGCTGATTTTGCCGAAAAAGGCAAAACCGATCCGCTGTTTAAAGAACTGGCGCGGCTGGTTGAAGAAACGCACGGTATCTGGAATGAGCAGGCCGAGAAATATCTGCTGGCGCAATTTGGCGTTGATATTGGGGAGGCCGCGCAATGATGTCCCTGGCGTGGCCATTATTTCGCGTTACGGAACAGGCAGCGTTGGCTGCCTGGCCGCAAACCGGATGTGGCGACAAAAATAAAATTGATGGCCTGGCGGTCACTGCGATGCGGCAGGCATTAAACGACGTCGCTTTTCGTGGGCGAGTGGTTATCGGCGAGGGGGAAATTGACCATGCGCCGATGCTGTGGATTGGCGAAGAGGTGGGCAAAGGCGATGGGCCAGAAGTCGATATCGCGGTTGACCCGATTGAAGGCACCCGGATGGTGGCGATGGGGCAGAGTAATGCACTGGCGGTCATGGCCTTCGCACCACGAGGTAGCCTGCTACACGCGCCCGATATGTATATGAAAAAGCTGGTTGTTAATCGACTGGCTTCCGGGACGATTGATCTATCTTTGCCCCTAGCAGAAAACTTGCGTAACGTGGCGAAAGCGTTAGGCAAACCGCTGGAGCGGTTACGCATGGTTACGCTGGATAAACCTCGTCTTCGTGCCGCGATTGAGGAAGCAACGCAGCTGGGGGTGAAAGTTTTCGCCCTGCCGGACGGTGATGTCGCCGCCAGCGTGCTGACCTGCTGGCAGGATAATCCTTTCGACGTGATGTACACCATCGGCGGTGCGCCCGAGGGCGTGATTTCTGCCTGTGCTGTTAAAGCATTAGGTGGGGATATGCAGGCTGAGCTGATTGATTTTTGTCAGGCCAAAGGGGATTACACGGAAAATCGCCAGGTGGCAGAACAGGAACGCCGGCGTTGTCGGGAAATGGGCGTTGAAGTGAACCGTGTGTACACGCTCGACGAACTGGTGAAAGGCAAAGATATTCTCTTTAGCGCCACGGGTGTGACGGGCGGCGAGTTGGTGAACGGTATCCAACAGACGGCGAATGGGGTGCGGACGCAGACATTACTGATCGGCGGCGCGGACCAAACGTGTAATATAATAGACTCCCTGCATTGATGGTGATCTATCGGAAGACGAATGGCGACGCTGACAGAAGATGATGTGCTTGAGCAACTGGATGCACAGGACAATTTATTTTCATTTATGAAAACTGCGCATACCATTTTGCTCCAGGGGATACGCCAGTTTCTGCCGTCGCTGTTTGTCGATAACGATGAAGAGATCGTGGAATATGCAGTGAAGCCGTTACTCGCCCAAAGTGGCCCGCTTGACGATATTGATGTTGCGCTGCGTTTGATTTATGCGCTGGGGAAAATGGATAAATGGCTGTACGCCGATATCACGCATTTTTCCCAGCTCTGGCATTACCTGAACGAACAGGATGAAATGCCCGGGTTTGCCGATGACATGACCTGGGATTTTATCAGCAACGTCAATAGCATAACCCGCAATGCGATGCTCTATGACGCGTTAAAAGCGATGAAATTCGCCGATTTTGCCGTCTGGTCAGAGGCGCGTTTTACCGGGATGGTCAAAACGGCGCTGACGCTGGCAGTAACGACAACCTTAAAGGAATTAACGCCGTGAAAATTGAATTAACGGTGAATGGGCTGAAGGTGCAGGCGCAGTACCAGAGCGAAGAGATTGAAAATGTGCATAAACCGTTGCTGCGTATGCTGGCGGCCTTACAGACGGTAAATCCGCAGAGGCGTACGGTGGTTTTTCTTTGCGCTCCACCGGGGACGGGGAAATCTACCCTAACCACCTTCTGGGAATATCTCGCGCAACAAGACCCTGAACTGCCCGCTATTCAGACGCTCCCGATGGATGGTTTTCACCATTACAATAGCTGGCTGGATGCGCATCAATTGCGTCCCTTCAAAGGCGCACCAGAGACATTCGATGTGGCGAAACTGGCCGAAAATCTGCGCCAGGTAATGGAAGGGGATTGTACGTGGCCGCAGTACGATCGACAAAAGCATGATCCGGTAGAAGATGCGTTGCACGTTACCGCACCACTCGTTATCGTCGAAGGAAACTGGTTGTTGCTGGACGACGAGAAGTGGTGCCAGCTTGCGCAATTTTGTGATTTTTCGATCTTTATCAACGCGCCAGCAACTGCGTTGCGAAAACGGCTGGTGGGGCGCAAGCTGGCGGGAGGGCTATCGCTGGCAGACGCAGAAGCCTTTTATGACCGTACCGACGGGCCGAATGTTCGCCGGGTGCTTGAAGAGAGTCTGCCTGCAAATTTGACCTTAATGATGACCGCTACGGGTGAATATCGTCTGGCTGATTAACGTCTCTCTCTGTGCCGTCTTCCCGTCATGCAAGGCGGGAAAATGACGCCGGATAAACTCGGCGTCATGACTGATTGCTACCACGTTCGTATCTTGCTGGCGGCACTTTTCCAGCCAGCTTTCGTCAAAATCCCGACTTGGCTCGTCCAGTAGTAATGGTGGTAGAGAGAGGGCGTCCAGACTGGTGACGACAACCATAAGTGTAGGGCAGTGTCATCATTGACGTACTCCGAAACTCGGACGTATTGCGGATAGTATCGACGCTGCATCGGTCATATTCCGATATAAATCAGGGGTTGTAACGGCACAACGAAAAGATTTTGCTACGCTTATTCGTGATTCTGCAAAGTGGAATAAATGCCAACGTATCAGGTTCAGAAATGTGACATAAGTCAGATAATTGTCTTCTTTGACTGGACAAACATTCCTTTTATTCCTCGTTTCGCTTATTCTAGCTGAAGCGTTTCAGTCGATTAAATGTTCGACAATTAACCAATCAGTCGCAGTTTGCGACAGGTAAGGTTTCCCCGGACGATTTGCTGGATTACTCTGTCTGGCAAATTTGCTCAGGGAAAACCTTGCAGGAGATCTATGACCGTACGCGTAGCGATAAATGGCTTCGGTCGCATCGGGCGTAATGTGGTTCGTGCTTTGTATGAATCCGGACGCCGGGCGGAAATTACCGTGGTGGCAATCAACGAACTGGCAGATGCTGCGGGCATGGCGCATTTGTTGAAATATGACACCAGCCATGGCCGTTTTGCATGGGAAGTACGACAGGAACGCGATCAACTTTTTGTTGGTGATGACGCCATCCGCGTATTGCATGAACGTTCACTGCAATCGCTCCCCTGGCGCGAACTTGGTGTCGATGTGGTTCTCGACTGCACCGGCGTATATGGTTCCCGCGAGCATGGCGAAGCGCATATTGCCGCTGGGGCCAAAAAAGTGCTCTTTTCACATCCTGGCAGTAACGATCTTGACGCGACCGTGGTTTACGGCGTCAATCAGGATCAACTTCGTGCGGAACACCGCATCGTATCTAACGCTTCCTGTACCACGAATTGCATAATTCCTGTCATTAAATTGTTGGATGATGCGTACGGTATTGAGTCCGGCACGGTGACCACAATTCACTCTGCCATGCACGATCAACAGGTTATTGATGCATACCATCCTGACCTGCGTCGCACCCGGGCAGCCAGCCAGTCGATCATTCCGGTCGATACTAAACTGGCTGCGGGTATCACGCGATTTTTTCCGCAATTTAACGATCGCTTTGAAGCGATTGCGGTACGTGTTCCGACCATTAATGTGACGGCAATCGATTTAAGCGTGACGGTGAAGAAACCTGTAAAAGCCAATGAAGTCAACCTGTTGCTGCAAAAAGCAGCACAAGGTGCATTTCATGGTATAGTTGACTATACGGAATTGCCGTTGGTCTCTGTAGATTTTAACCACGATCCGCACAGTGCTATTGTCGATGGCACCCAAACCCGGGTCAGTGGCGCACACCTGATCAAAACGTTGGTCTGGTGCGATAACGAATGGGGCTTTGCTAACCGAATGCTCGACACGACGTTAGCTATGGCTTCTGTTGCTTTCAGGTAAGACGCAAGCAGCGTCTGCAAAACTTTTAGAATCAACGAGAGGATTCACCATGTCTGTAATTAAGATGACCGATCTGGATCTTGCTGGGAAACGTGTATTTATCCGTGCGGATCTGAACGTACCAGTAAAAGACGGGAAAGTAACCAGCGACGCGCGTATCCGTGCTTCTCTGCCAACCATCGAACTGGCCCTGAAACAAGGCGCAAAAGTGATGGTAACTTCCCACCTGGGTCGTCCTACCGAAGGCGAGTACAACGAAGAATTCTCTCTGCTGCCGGTTGTTAACTACCTGAAAGATAAACTGTCTAACCCGGTTCGTCTGGTTAAAGATTACCTCGACGGCGTTGACGTTGCTGAAGGTGAGCTGGTTGTTCTGGAAAACGTTCGCTTCAACAAAGGCGAGAAGAAAGACGACGAAACCCTGTCCAAAAAATACGCTGCACTGTGTGACGTGTTCGTAATGGACGCATTTGGTACTGCTCACCGCGCGCAGGCTTCTACTCACGGTATTGGTAAATTCGCTGACGTTGCGTGCGCAGGCCCGCTGCTGGCAGCTGAACTGGACGCGCTGGGTAAAGCACTGAAAGAACCAGCTCGCCCGATGGTGGCTATCGTTGGTGGTTCTAAAGTTTCTACCAAACTGACCGTTCTGGACTCCCTGTCTAAAATCGCTGACCAGCTGATCGTGGGTGGTGGTATTGCTAACACCTTTATCGCGGCACAAGGCCACGATGTGGGTAAATCCCTGTACGAAGCTGATCTGGTTGACGAAGCAAAACGTCTGCTGACCACCTGCAACATTCCGGTTCCGTCTGATGTTCGCGTAGCAACGGAATTCTCTGAAACTGCACCGGCTACCCTGAAATCTGTTAACGATGTGAAAGCTGACGAGCAGATCCTGGATATCGGCGACGCTTCCGCTCAGGAACTGGCTGAAATCCTGAAGAATGCGAAAACCATTCTGTGGAACGGTCCGGTTGGCGTGTTCGAATTCCCGAACTTCCGCAAAGGTACTGAAATCGTGGCTAACGCTATCGCAGACAGCGAAGCGTTCTCCATCGCTGGCGGCGGCGACACTCTGGCGGCAATCGACCTGTTCGGTATTGCTGACAAAATTTCCTACATCTCCACTGGCGGCGGCGCATTCCTCGAATTCGTGGAAGGTAAAGTACTGCCTGCAGTAGCGATGCTCGAAGAGCGCGCTAAGAAGTAAAAAATCACAGGGCAGTGAAACCTGCCCTTGTTTCAGCGCGCTTTCAGAGCACGCAATTTTTCATACTCTAAATAATTCAAGACGCAGCACATGCAAATTGAAGTATGACGAGTATAAGACCCGACGATACAGGACAAGAGATATGTCTAAGATTTTTGATTTCGTAAAACCAGGCGTAATCACTGGTGATGACGTACAGAAAGTTTTCCAGGTTGCAAAAGAAAACAACTTCGCACTGCCAGCAGTAAACTGCGTCGGTACTGACTCTATCAACGCCGTACTGGAAACCGCTGCTAAAGTTAAAGCGCCGGTTATCGTTCAGTTCTCCAACGGTGGTGCTTCCTTTATCGCTGGTAAAGGCGTGAAATCTGACGTTCCGCAGGGTGTTGCTATCCTGGGCGCGATCTCTGGTGCGCATCACGTTCACCAGATGGCTGAACATTATGGTGTTCCGGTGATCCTGCACACTGACCACTGCGCGAAAAAACTGCTGCCGTGGATCGACGGTCTGCTGGACGCGGGTGAAAAACACTTTGCAGCTACCGGTAAGCCGCTGTTCTCTTCTCACATGATCGACCTGTCTGAAGAATCTCTGCAAGAGAACATCGAAATCTGCTCTAAATACCTGGAGCGTATGTCCAAAATCGGCATGACTCTGGAAATCGAACTGGGTTGCACCGGTGGTGAAGAAGACGGTGTGGACAACAGCCACATGGATGCTTCTGCACTGTACACCCAGCCGGAAGACGTTGATTACGCATACACCGAGCTGAGCAAAATCAGCCCGCGTTTCACCATTGCAGCTTCCTTCGGTAACGTACACGGTGTTTACAAGCCGGGTAACGTGGTTCTGACTCCGACCATCCTGCGCGACTCTCAGGAATATGTTTCTAAGAAACACAACCTGCCGCACAACAGCCTGAACTTCGTATTCCACGGTGGTTCCGGTTCTACTGCTCAGGAAATCAAAGACTCCGTAAGCTACGGCGTAGTGAAAATGAACATTGATACCGATACCCAATGGGCAACCTGGGAAGGCGTTCTGAACTACTACAAAGCGAACGAAGCTTATCTGCAGGGTCAGCTGGGTAACCCGAAAGGCGAAGATCAGCCGAACAAGAAATACTACGATCCGCGCGTATGGCTGCGTGCCGGTCAGACTTCGATGATCGCTCGTCTGGAAAAAGCATTCCAGGAACTGAACGCGATCGACGTTCTGTAAGTCATTCCTTTCTGCTTATCTCAAGGCCCGCTCTGCGGGTCTTTTTTTTCACCAAAAGCAAAATTGCCTGATGCGCTACGCTTATCAGGCCTACACGTATCCTGCAATATACTGAATTTGCGGGTTTTTGTAGGCAGGGTAAGGCGTTCACGCCGCATCCGGCATGATAAATCGCACATTGTTATCTGTCTGAGGCCCGCTC
>NZ_PTRE01000091.1 GCF_002965065.1 Escherichia sp. MOD1-EC7003 | reverse complement strand
ATGTTGGGTGGAGCGGACAATCCAAATGGTGAATTACTGTCTTATATCATTGGCGCTGACACCCTTCCAGCCCGTGAACTTCCCATTGCAGGTGTGGGTTCAGATGCAGTAATACCGCCAGACTTTCACACCAGCAATACATCATAAAATCACAAAAACGTGAAACCTTTCGCCAAATGACTGGCACAGGTAGCAATAGTTTTACAATCCCGGCAATGATGATCGGGACGGAACAAAAAATAGTGACCAAAATGGTCAATACGATACTCAGCAAAAGGGTTATCGCAGCGAGTATTCTCGTCATAATGAATTTATTCAAAAGGTTAGCCATAGACAGTACGCTAAAGAAGCGCAAGGCGCAGATTTTAGCAGAAAACGACCCAAATAACGGATGATCCTTAAGGAGAAAAAATAATTCATATCTATCCACATTAGAAAAAATTCCATTATCTCAATTATCAGGGATGGCTTTATTTTTAAATGCATGAAAAACAAAGATAAACATCATGCTGTAAAAAGCATGATAATAAATTAAAAGCGATGTAAATAATTTATGCACAAAGTTATCCACATGGCAATTTGCGAGCGATCCAGAAGATCTACAAAAGATTTTCACGAAAAGCGGTGAAAAACTCATGTTTTCATCCTGTCTGTGGCATCCTTTACCCATAATCTGATAAACAGGCACGGACATTATGGTTCAGATCCCCCAAAATCCACTTATCCTTGTAGATGGTTCATCTTATCTTTATCGCGCATATCACGCGTTTCCCCCGCTGACTAACAGCGCAGGCGAGCCGACCGGTGCGATGTATGGTGTCCTCAACATGCTGCGCAGTCTGATCATGCAATATAAACCGACACATGCAGCGGTGGTCTTTGACGCCAAGGGAAAAACCTTTCGTGATGAGCTGTTTGAACATTACAAATCACATCGCCCGCCAATGCCGGACGATCTGCGAGCACAAATCGAACCCCTGCATGCGATGGTTAAAGCGATGGGGCTGCCGCTGCTGGCGGTTTCTGGCGTAGAAGCGGACGACGTTATTGGTACTCTGGCGCACGAAGCCGAAAAAGCCGGGCGACCGGTGCTGATCAGTACTGGCGACAAAGATATGGCGCAGCTTGTGACGCCAAATGTTACGCTTATCAATACTATGACGAATACCATCCTCGGCCCGGAAGAGGTGGTGAATAAGTACGGCGTGCCGCCAGAACTGATTATTGATTTCCTGGCGCTGATGGGTGACTCCTCAGATAACATTCCTGGCGTACCGGGCGTTGGTGAAAAAACTGCGCAGGCATTGCTGCAAGGTCTTGGCGGGCTGGATACGCTGTATGCCGAGCCAGAAAAAATTGCTGGGTTGAGCTTCCGTGGCGCGAAAACAATGGCAGCGAAGCTCGAGCAAAACAAAGAAGTGGCTTATCTCTCATACCAGCTGGCGACGATTAAAACCGACGTTGAACTGGAGCTGACCTGTGAACAACTGGAAGTGCAGCAACCGGCGGTGGAAGAGTTGTTGGGGCTGTTCAAAAAGTATGAGTTCAAACGCTGGACTGCTGATGTCGAAGCGGGCAAATGGTTACAGGCTAAAGGGGCGAAACCCGCCGCCAGGCCGCAGGAAACCAGTGTTGCAGACGAAGCGCCAGAATTGACGGCAACGGTGATTTCTTATGACAACTACGTCACCATCCTTGATGAAGAAACACTGAAAGCGTGGATTGCGAGGCTGGAAAAAGCGCCGGTATTTGCATTTGATACTGAAACCGACAGCCTTGATAACATCTCTGCTAACCTGGTCGGGCTTTCTTTTGCTATCGAGCCAGGCGTAGCGGCATATATTCCGGTTGCTCATGATTATCTCGATGCGCCCGATCAAATCTCTCGCGAGCGTGCACTCGAGTTGCTAAAACCGCTGCTGGAAGATGAAAAGGCGCTGAAGGTCGGGCAAAACCTGAAATACGATCGCGGTATTCTGGCGAACTACGGCATTGAGCTGCGTGGGATTGCGTTTGATACCATGCTTGAGTCCTACATTCTCAATAGCGTTGCCGGGCGTCACGATATGGACAGCCTCGCGGAACGTTGGTTGAAGCACAAAACCATCACTTTTGAAGAGATTGCCGGTAAAGGCAAAAATCAACTGACCTTTAACCAGATTGCCCTCGAAGAGGCCGGACGTTACGCCGCCGAAGATGCAGATGTCACCTTGCAGTTGCATCTGAAAATGTGGCCGGATCTGCAAAAACACAAAGGGCCGTTGAACGTCTTCGAGAATATTGAAATGCCGCTGGTGTCGGTGCTTTCGCGCATTGAACGTAACGGTGTGAAGATCGATCCGAAAGTGCTGCATAATCATTCTGAAGAGCTCACTCTTCGTCTGGCTGAGCTGGAAAAGAAAGCGCATGAAATTGCGGGTGAGGAATTTAACCTTTCGTCCACCAAACAGTTGCAAACTATTCTGTTTGAAAAACAGGGTATTAAACCGCTGAAGAAAACGCCGGGTGGCGCGCCGTCAACGTCGGAAGAGGTACTGGAAGAACTGGCGCTGGACTATCCGTTGCCAAAAGTGATTCTGGAGTATCGTGGTCTGGCGAAGTTGAAATCGACCTACACCGACAAGCTGCCGCTGATGATCAACCCGAAAACCGGGCGTGTACATACCTCTTATCACCAGGCAGTAACCGCAACGGGACGTTTATCGTCAACCGATCCTAACCTGCAAAACATTCCGGTGCGTAACGAAGAAGGTCGCCGTATCCGCCAGGCGTTTATTGCGCCAGAGGATCATGTGATTGTCTCGGCAGACTACTCGCAGATTGAACTGCGCATTATGGCGCATCTCTCGCGTGACAAAGGCTTGCTGACCGCATTCGCGGAAGGAAAAGATATCCACCGGGCAACGGCGGCAGAAGTGTTTGGTTTGCCACTGGAAACCGTCACCAGCGAGCAACGCCGTAGCGCGAAGGCGATCAACTTTGGTCTGATTTATGGCATGAGTGCTTTCGGTCTGGCGCGGCAGTTGAATATTCCACGTAAAGAAGCGCAGAAGTACATGGACCTCTACTTCGAACGCTACCCAGGCGTGCTGGAGTATATGGAACGCACCCGTGCCCAGGCGAAAGAGCAGGGCTACGTCGAAACGCTGGACGGACGCCGCCTGTATCTGCCGGATATCAAATCCAGCAATGGGGCACGTCGTGCAGCTGCTGAACGTGCAGCCATTAACGCGCCAATGCAGGGAACCGCCGCTGACATTATCAAACGGGCGATGATTGCCGTTGATGCGTGGTTACAGGCTGAGCAACCGCGTGTCCGTATGATCATGCAGGTACACGATGAACTGGTATTTGAAGTTCATAAAGATGATGTCGATGCTGTCGCGAAGCAGATTCATCAACTGATGGAAAACTGTACCCGTCTGGATGTGCCGTTGCTGGTGGAAGTGGGGAGTGGTGAAAACTGGGATCAGGCGCACTAAGATTCGCCTGAACATGCCCTTTTTTCGTAAGTAAGCAACATAAGCTGTCACGTTTTGTGATGGCTATTAGAAATTCCTATGCAACAACTGAAAAAAAATTACAAAAAATACTTTCTGAACTGAACAAAAAAGAGTAAAGTTAGTCGCGTAGGGTACAGAGGTAAGATGTTCTATCTTTCAGACCTTTTACTTCACGTAATCGGATTTGGCTGAATATTTTAGCCGCCCCAGTCAGTAATGACTGGGGCGTTTTTTATTGGGCGAAAGAAAAGGTCCGTTATGCCTGATGCTCCATGCTTATCAGGCCAACGGTAGAATTGTAATCTATTGAATTTACGAGCCGGATACGCCACATCCGGTACAAGCATTAAGGCAAGAAAATTATTCGCCGTCTTGCGTTTCTTCTACAGGCTGCATCTCGCTAAACCAGGTATCCAGTTTCTGCCGCAGCTTGTCCACGCCTTGCTTCTTCAGTGAAGAGAACGTTTCAACCTGCACATCACCGTTAAACGCCAGTACCGCTTCACGCACCATATTCAATTGCGCTTTACGTGCACCGCTTGCCAGTTTGTCCGCTTTGGTCAGCAGTACCAGAACGGCGATATTGCTGTCTACCGCCCACTCAATCATCTGCTGATCCAAATCTTTCAGCGGATGACGGATATCCATCAGCACCACCAGACCTTGCAGGCTCTGACGTTTTTCGAGGTACTCGCCGAGCGCGCGCTGCCATTTGCGCTTCATCTCTTCCGGGACTTCCGCATAACCGTACCCTGGCAAGTCAACCAGACGCTTGCCGTCAGCCACTTCAAACAGGTTGATAAGCTGGGTGCGTCCTGGGGTTTTTGAGGTACGAGCCAGGCTTTTCTGGTTAGTCAGCGTGTTCAGTGCGCTGGATTTACCTGCATTGGAACGGCCTGCAAAAGCCACTTCAATTCCGGTATCGGAAGGGAGGTGGCGAATATCAGGCGCACTCATCACAAAATGCGTCTGTTGATAATTCAAATTAGTCAAAGCGGTCGTCTCCGTCAGTCAAAGCTTTGCAGCGATTATACCTGAACCATAATAAAAGACGGATTTTTCGGTGTGGGCGTTGTAAGTAAAAGCCATACGCTTTGTGAGACATTGCCGATAGTCTTTATGCGAAATAGCAGAGAAAATTCTGCGATGAATGTCAAATAATCCATATAAATCAGTGGATTGCTTTTATATAAAACTCTGAAAATGTGCAAATACTGATGGCGGTTGATTGTTTGTGTAAAGCAAAGGCGTACAGTAGCCCCCATAGAGCGAGGACGCTAACAGGAACAATGACTCAGGATGAGGGTCAGGAGCGCCAGGAGGCGAAGACAGAGGATTGTCAGGAAGACAAACGTCCGGAGACGTAATTAAACGGAAATGGAATCAACACGGATTGTTCCGGCTAATGGAAAAACAGGGTGTGTTGGCGGCCTGCAAGGATTGTAAGACCCGTTAAGGGTTGTGAGTCAGAAAAAAGGCGACAGAGTAATCTGTCGCCTTTTTTCTTTGCTTACTTTCTGTTAGATTCCGCCGCAAATCTATACTGAATAAAACGGCTAAAAGACGAACCATTATGAAACCATCTTCACCATCACGCAGCAAAGGCCATGCAAAAGCGCGTCGCAAAACGCGCGAAGAGCTGAATCAGGAAGCTCGTGACCGCAAACGTCAGAAAAAACGTCGTGGTCATGCGCCGGGCAGCCGCGCCGCGGGCGGTAACACCACGTCAGGTAGCAAAGGCCAGAACGCACCGAAAGATCCACGTATTGGCAGTAAAACCCCTATTCCATTGGGCGTGACTGAAAAAGTCACCAAACAGCACAAACCGAAGAGTGAGAAACCTATGCTTTCACCGCAGGCGGAGTTGGAGTTACTGGAAACGGATGAGCGTCTGGATGCGCTGCTGGAACGTCTGGAAGCTGGCGAAACCCTGAGCGTCGAAGAGCAATCATGGGTGGATGCCAAGCTGGATCGTATTGATGAGCTGATGCAGAAACTCGGCCTCTCTTATGACGATGACGAAGAAGAGGAAGAAGACGAGAAGCAAGAAGATATGATGCGTTTGCTGCGGGGCAACTAACGGATTGCCGCCGTGGGCCTTCCCGTTCTGCTGATAACTCTTCCGGTTATATGTTATCTGGTGTGGTTATTCGTTAAACTACAGCGGTTGTCGCGGCGACAAAAGTGGCTGCGCAACCGGCTGATGACCCGAAAAGGGCATCTGCCGGCACGCCGTAGCCGCCAGAGACGCCATCGGAAGGAGTGAGCATGTCTGTACAGCAAATCGACTGGGATCTGGCCCTGATCCAGAAATATAACTATTCCGGGCCACGATACACCTCGTACCCGACCGCGCTGGAGTTTTCAGAAGACTTTGGCGAACAGGCGTTTTTACAAGCCGTGGCGCGCTATCCTGAGCGTCCATTATCTCTCTACGTACATATCCCGTTCTGTCATAAACTTTGTTACTTCTGTGGTTGCAATAAAATTGTCACTCGCCAGCAGCACAAGGCCGATCTGTATCTGGACGCGCTGGAGCAGGAAATCGTCCATCGTGCACCGCTTTTTGCCGGGCGCAAGGTGAGCCAACTGCACTGGGGTGGTGGAACGCCGACGTATCTGAATAAAGCGCAAATCAGCCGTCTGATGAAGCTGCTGCGCGAAAACTTCCAGTTCAATGCCGATGTGGAGATTTCGATCGAAGTCGATCCGCGGGAAATCGAACTGGATGTGCTCGATCATTTACGCGCCGAAGGTTTTAATCGCCTGAGCATGGGCGTGCAGGACTTCAACAAAGAAGTGCAACGTCTGGTCAACCGCGAGCAGGATGAAGAGTTCATCTTTGCACTGCTTAACCATGCGCGTGAGATTGGCTTTACCTCCACCAACATCGACCTGATTTATGGCCTGCCGAAACAGACGCCGGAAAGTTTCGCCTTTACCCTGAAACGTGTGGTGGAGCTGAACCCTGACCGTCTGAGTGTCTTTAACTACGCGCATTTGCCGACCATTTTTGCTGCTCAACGCAAAATCAAAGATGCTGATCTGCCGAGTCCGCAGCAAAAACTCGATATCCTGCAGGAAACCATCGCTTTCCTGACACAATCGGGCTATCAGTTTATCGGTATGGATCACTTTGCCCGTCCGGATGACGAGCTGGCGGTGGCCCAGCGTGAAGGGGTGCTGCATCGTAACTTCCAGGGCTACACCACTCAGGGCGATACCGATCTGTTGGGGATGGGCGTTTCAGCCATCAGCATGATTGGCGACTGCTACGCGCAGAACCAGAAAGAGTTGAAGCAGTACTATCATCAAGTAGATGAACAAGGCAATGCGCTGTGGCGTGGTATTGCGCTAACGCGTGATGACTGTATTCGCCGTGATGTGATTAAGTCGCTCATCTGCAATTTCCGTCTGGATTACGCTCCCATTGAGCATCAGTGGGATTTGCAATTCGCTGATTACTTTGCACAAGATCTCAAGCTGCTCGCCCCGTTAGCAAAAGATGGGCTGGTGGATGTGGATGAGAAGGGGATTCAGGTGACGGCGAAAGGTCGCTTGCTGATCCGCAACATTTGCATGTGCTTTGATACTTATCTGCGCCAGAAAGCGCGGATGCAGCAGTTCTCGCGGGTGATTTAAATAGTGAATGGCGCTTTGTTTACAAGGTAGAAAACGAAAGCGCCATCAATGTACTGAGAACAAGATTGCCTGATGCGCTATGCTTATCAGGCCTACAAAACCAGTTGAACTTATTGTTTTGGTAGGTCGGATAAGGCGTTCACGCCGCATCCGGCATCTGAGCATGATGCCTGATGCGACGCTGGTCGCGTCTTATCAGGCCTACTGAGAACAAGATTGCCTGATGCGCTATGCTTATCAGGCCTACAAAACCAGCTGAACTTATTGTTTTGGTAGGTCGGATAAGGCGTTCACGCCGCATCCGACATGAACATTGATACCTGTCTGCGCCAGAAAGCGCGGATGCAGCAGTTCTCGCGGGTGATTTAAATAGTGAATGGCGCTTTGTTTACCAGGTAGAAAACGAAAGTGCCATCAATGTACTGAGAACAAGATTGCCTGATGCGCTATGCTTATCAGGCCTACAAAACCAGTTGAACTTATTGTTTTGGTAGGTCGGATAAGGCGTTCACGCCGCATCCGACATCTGAGCATGATGCCTGATGCGACGCTGGTCGCGTCTTATCAGGCCTACGACTTTCTCCACATCCGGCATAAACAACGGGCTTCAACTAAACAGCCCTATCATCGCGGCACACAGCACGGCAGCAACAGCAGTTTGCGGTGTGTGGCTGTCAACTGCGCCACTCGATACCAGATTAATTATTGATTCCAGCATAATGACTCTCCCCGTTTTCCGGCACGATCATACTGAACTTATCGGAACAGTAAAGCGCAAAATACCAGCAATTTGCGCTCAATAATCAATCTTTACACACACGCCGTGAATCACTCCATACCCAGCTCTTTTAACTTACGCGTCAGGGTGTTGCGGCCCCAGCCAAGTAGCCGCGCCGCTTCCTGTTTATGCCCCTGCGTATGTCGCAGTGCGGTCGTCAGTAACGTCCGCTCCAGTTCTGGCTGCGCTTCAGAAAGCAAATTTTGATGACCGGAACGCAACGCCCGCTCGGCCCACTGGGCAAGAAGTGTCGCCCAACTGTCCGGCTGCATTTGCGAAGTGCTCTCCGCAACCGTTGATTCAAACAGTTCGCCTGGCAAATCCTGAATCAACACTTCCTGCCCGGCGGCCATCACCGTTAACCAACGGCAAGTGTTTTCCAGCTGGCGCACGTTACCTGGCCACGCCAGACGCGTCAAAGCGGCTTCGGTTTCCGGATGCAGCAACTTCGCTTCTACGCCCAGTTCGCGCGCGGCAACCTGTAAAAAATGGCGAGCCAGGCGGGGAATATCTTCCCGACGCTCACGCAGTGGCGGCAGATGAACGCGGATAACGTTCAGGCGGTGGAACAGATCCTCGCGAAACTTGCCTTCCTGCACCCGCTGTTCGAGATTCTGGTGTGTAGCAGCGATAATCCGCACATCCACTTTCACCGGCGCATAGCCGCCAACGCGATAAAACTGACCGTCTGCCAGCACGCGCAGCAAACGCGTCTGCACATCCAGCGGCATATCGCCAATTTCATCGAGAAATAATGTACCGCCATCGGCCTGTTCAAAACGCCCCTGACGAATGGTATTCGCGCCGGTAAAGGCGCCTTTCTCGTGACCGAACAGTTCTGATTCGATCAAATCTTTCGGGATAGCCGCCATATTCAGCGCGATAAACGGCGCTTTGGCTCGCGGACTGTGGCGATGCAGAGCATGAGCGACCAATTCTTTACCAGTACCGGACTCGCCGTTGATCAGCACGCTAATCGAAGAGCGCGAAAGCCGACCAATAATACGGAACACGTCCTGCATGGCTGGCGCTTCGCCGATAATATCGGTCGTTGGGCCGTTAAGCTGAACATTACGCGGCTGCTGCTGCTCCTGGTAATGGCTGATGGCGCGCTCGACCAGTGCCACGGCTTCGTCGATATCAAACGGTTTAGGCAGATAATCAAACGCCCCTTGTTGATAGGCGCTAACGGCGGCATCCAGATCGGAATGTGCGGTCATAATGATGACCGGAAGCATCGGATGGCGCTGTTTAATCTGCTTGAGCAGCGCCAGGCCGTCCATGCCCGGCATACGGATATCTGAAAGCAGCACATCCGGCGTTTTGCTTGCCAGCGCCTCCAGCACCGCCGCGCCGTTCTCAAACGTCGTACAGGTTAAACCCGCTCCAGTGAGCGCACGTTCAAGCACCCAACGGATGGAACTATCGTCATCAACTACCCAGACTATCCCTCGTTGCATAAACGTCACCTTTATTTCCTGATAGGCAGGTAAACCGAGAACTCGGTATGACCTGGCCAACTGGTAAATTCAATTTTGCCTGAATGCTGATCAATCAAATTACGGGCGATGGATAAGCCAAGCCCGGTGCCACCTTCGCGGCCACTGACCATCGGGTAAAACAGCGTATCCTGCAAATGAGGTGGAATGCCCGGCCCGTTATCTTCCACATCAATCCGCGCCGCCAGCCGATAGCGCTCGCCGTGTAAGGTCAGTTGAAACGCGGTGCGGGTACGCAGAATGATTTCACCACCCTCCGGCCCCAGCGCCTGTAGCGCATTGCGCACGATATTCAGCAAGACCTGTTCAATTTGATCCGGGTCGTGCGCCAGTTCTGGCAGGCTGGGGTCGTAATCACGAATCAACCGCACGTTGTCCGACAGTTCCATCGACACCAGCGTCACCACGCGTTCAGCCACTTTGTGAATACTTTCGGTGACACGCGTACCGGGCAGTTGCGGCCCCAACAGACGGTCGACCAGATTTCGCAGCCGATCTGCCTGTTCGATAATCACTTTGGTATATTCGAGTAGTGACGGGTCAGGCAATGCTTTGCTGAGCAGCTGCGCTGCGCCACGTAAACCGCCAAGCGGATTTTTAATCTCATGCGCCAGGCCACGGACTAAATCACGGGCAGCAACCTGCTGGGCGTGCTGTAGCTGTTCCTGACTTAAGCGGCGCTGGTTATCCATCGGCGCCATCTCCAGCAGGATCATGCCGTCCGGCATACGCTGGGCTGTGACCGAAAGGATATGCGAACGTCCGTCGATCACCAGCGTCACTTCGTTATCGGTAAAACCTTGCCCCGCCTCCAGACTTTCTTGCATCAACTCGATATTTAATGAGAAGTAGCTCAACAGTTCCGGTAACGGCGTACCAAACAATTTTCGGGAGCTTTGAGCGAGCAGTTGTTGTGCGGCGGGGTTGGCGTAATGAATCGCCAGATTGTCATCAATTAACAAAATACTGTTAATGAGCGAGTTGAGGATCTGCCCAGCATCGGGCTGCGTGCCTGTTGCCATAAAGCAGTCTCCAGAACAGGTTGCACCATTTTAGTGCATTATAGCTTTTTTCGGATAAAAAGCGCGGAGCATCAGAGAAGTTACGGAGAAAAAAGCCCATGCAGAGATGGGCTGAAATTTCCACGGCAACTAAATCCCGGCGTTGTTGCGCCGGGTAGTACAACTTCAACGATTAGACGCTGTAGTACAGCTCAAACTCTACCGGGTGCGGAGTCATACGCACGCGGTCATCTTCTTCGCGACGCAGAGCGATGTACGCATCGATCGCTTCATCAGTGAACACGCCACCGGCTTTCAGGAACTCGCGGTCCAGATCCAGTTCGTTCAGTGCTTCTTCCAGAGAGCCTGCAACCTGTGGGATCTCTTTCGCCTCTTCCGGCGGCAGGTCGTACAGGTTTTTGTCCATCGCTTCGCCCGGATGGATCTTGTTCTTGATACCATCAAGACCGGCCATCAGCAGGGCAGCAAAGCACAGGTATGGGTTAGCAGCCGGGTCCGGGAAACGCACTTCGATACGACGCGCTTTCGGAGAAGAAACCACTGGAATACGGATAGACGCAGAACGGTTACGCGCAGAGTAAGCCAGCATTACCGGTGCTTCATAGCCTGGGACCAGACGCTTGTAAGAGTTGGTGGTCGGGTTTGCCAGGGCGTTAATTGCTTTCGCGTGTTTGATTACGCCGCCAATGTAGTACAACGCCTGCTCAGACAGACCTGCATATTTATCGCCTGCGAACAGGTTGACGCCGTTTTTAGACAGCGACATGTGGCAGTGCATACCGGAGCCGTTATCACCGAACATCGGTTTTGGCATAAAGGTCGCGGTTTTACCGAAGCGGTGCGCCACGTTGTGCACAACATATTTGTAGATCTGAATTTCGTCAGCTTTTTTGGTCATGGTATTGAAGCGGGTAGCCACTTCGTTCTGACCTGCAGTCGCTACTTCGTGGTGATGGGCTTCAACCACCAGGCCCATCTGTTCCATCACCAGACACATTTCAGAACGAATATCCTGAGCGGAGTCTACCGGTGGAACTGGAAAGTAACCGCCTTTCACTGCCGGACGGTGACCTTTGTTACCACCTTCGTATTGGGTGGAGGAGTTCCATGCACCTTCGATATCGTCGATGGCAACGTGAGAACCGGAGATAGACGTCCCGAAACGGATGTCATCGAACAGGAAGAATTCAGGTTCTGGCCCGAACAATACGGTGTCGGCAATGCCAGTGGAACGCAGGTAATCTTCGGCGCGCTTCGCAATAGAGCGCGGGTCACGGTCATAGCCTTGCAGGGTGCCAGGTTCAAGGATATCGCAACGGATAATCAGGGTAGAGTCCGCGAAGAACGGGTCAATCACTGCGGTGGATGCGTCTGGCATCAGCACCATGTCGGATTCATTAATGCCTTTCCAGCCGCCAATCGAGGAGCCGTCAAACATTTTGCCTTCTTCGAAGAATTCAGCATTCACCTGATGAGCAGGGATAGTGACGTGCTGTTCTTTACCTTTGGTATCGGTGAAGCGCAAATCAACAAACTTCACTTCGTGCTCGTTCAGCATCGTCAGTACGTGTTCAGCGGACATACTTTAACTCTCCTGGATTGGTCATTGTCGTCGTGGTAACGAAATCTGCAATTATTTTGGCCGTGTCGCCGTAAAAAAGATAAAGCGAAATCTGTGCCAACTTTTAAATTTCCCCTAAAAGGCGTTATCATGCTTAACATCGTGCAAAAGGGCTGCACCATGATGTGAATGTTGCACCAATATAGTGCTTCAATGGAAACATTAAGCACCATATTGGTGCAATGACCTTTGGATAACCCTTTTTATGCTCCGTGAAAGCGATCACAAAGGGACTCTGCAATACTTGTTTGCGGAGGATGTTTGTGATCCTGTTTTGTAGTGCGATTAATCCGTGTACAATAACGCGCTATTTCTAATGCCTGAGGCAAAGTTGTGATCGAAAAATTGCGTAATATCGCCATCATCGCGCACGTAGACCATGGTAAAACCACCTTGGTAGACAAGCTGCTCCAACAATCCGGTACGTTCGACTCTCGTGCCGAAACCCAAGAGCGCGTGATGGACTCCAACGATTTGGAGAAAGAGCGTGGGATTACCATCCTCGCGAAAAACACCGCTATCAAATGGAATGATTACCGTATCAATATCGTTGATACCCCGGGGCACGCCGACTTCGGTGGTGAAGTTGAACGTGTAATGTCCATGGTAGACTCAGTGCTGCTGGTGGTTGACGCATTTGACGGCCCGATGCCGCAAACGCGCTTCGTAACCAAAAAAGCGTTTGCTTACGGCCTGAAGCCGATTGTTGTTATCAACAAAGTTGACCGTCCTGGTGCGCGTCCTGACTGGGTTGTGGATCAGGTATTCGACCTGTTCGTTAACCTTGACGCGACCGACGAGCAACTGGACTTCCCGATTGTTTACGCTTCTGCGCTGAATGGTATCGCGGGTCTGGACCACGAAGATATGGCGGAAGACATGACTCCGCTGTATCAGGCGATTGTTGACCATGTTCCTGCGCCGGACGTTGACCTTGACGGTCCGTTCCAGATGCAGATTTCTCAGCTCGATTACAACAGCTATGTTGGCGTTATCGGCATTGGCCGCATCAAGCGCGGTAAAGTGAAGCCGAACCAGCAAGTTACTATCATCGATAGCGAAGGCAAAACCCGCAACGCGAAAGTCGGTAAAGTGCTGGGCCACCTCGGTCTGGAACGTATCGAAACCGATCTGGCAGAGGCTGGCGATATCGTGGCGATCACGGGTCTTGGCGAACTGAACATTTCTGATACCGTTTGCGACACGCAAAACGTTGAAGCGCTGCCGGCACTCTCTGTTGATGAGCCGACCGTTTCTATGTTCTTCTGCGTTAACACCTCGCCGTTCTGCGGTAAAGAAGGTAAGTTCGTAACATCTCGTCAGATCCTGGATCGTCTGAACAAAGAACTGGTACACAACGTTGCGCTGCGCGTAGAAGAAACCGAAGACGCCGATGCGTTCCGCGTTTCTGGTCGTGGCGAACTGCACCTGTCTGTTCTTATCGAAAACATGCGTCGTGAAGGTTTCGAACTGGCGGTATCCCGTCCGAAAGTTATCTTCCGTGAAATCGACGGTCGTAAACAAGAGCCGTATGAAAACGTGACTCTGGACGTTGAAGAACAGCATCAGGGTTCTGTGATGCAGGCGCTGGGCGAACGTAAAGGCGACCTGAAAAACATGAATCCAGACGGTAAAGGCCGCGTACGTCTCGACTACGTGATCCCAAGCCGTGGTCTGATTGGCTTCCGTTCTGAGTTCATGACCATGACTTCCGGTACTGGTCTGCTGTACTCCACCTTCAGCCACTACGACGACGTGCGTCCGGGTGAAGTGGGTCAGCGTCAGAACGGCGTACTGATCTCTAACGGTCAGGGTAAAGCGGTCGCGTTCGCGCTGTTCGGTCTGCAGGATCGCGGTAAGCTGTTCCTCGGTCACGGTGCAGAAGTTTACGAAGGTCAGATTATCGGCATTCACAGCCGCTCTAACGACCTGACTGTAAACTGCCTGACCGGTAAGAAACTGACCAACATGCGTGCTTCCGGTACTGACGAAGCCGTTGTTCTGGTTCCACCTATCCGCATGACTCTGGAACAAGCTCTGGAGTTCATCGATGATGACGAACTGGTAGAAGTGACTCCGACCTCTATCCGTATTCGTAAACGTCACCTGACGGAAAACGATCGTCGTCGCGCCAACCGTGCGCCGAAAGACGATTAATTTCGCTTTTAGTCATAAAAAACCTGCCTGCGATGGCAGGTTTTTTTTGCCTGTCGTAAGTTCTCACCAGTGCGAGTATCTCCTTTGTAAGTCTGTGCTTACTGCAATAGAGAGCTTTGTCACAATTATCTGCAAAGTCATACGCCGTTAATTGCTTTCTTTTTTGGCGTAAGCGTAAGATGCCTCATCTGGTTTAAACCAAAAGGATTAAACAATGGCCGAGAATCAATCCACCGTAGAAAATGCAAAAGAGAAACTGGATCGGTGGTTGAAAGATGGCATCACCACGCCGGGTGGAAAACTCCCTTCAGAAAGAGAGCTGGGAGAGCTGCTGGGCATTAAACGTATGACGCTGCGCCAGGCGTTGCTGAACCTTGAGGCAGAATCCAAAATCTTCCGTAAGGATCGTAAAGGGTGGTTCGTGACTCAGCCGCGATTTAATTACAGTCCTGAGTTATCGGCGAGCTTTCAGCGGGCCGCAATTGAGCAAGGGCGGGAACCTTCCTGGGGCTTTACTGAGAAAATCTGTACCAGCGACATTCCCGAGACGCTCGCGCCACTGATTGCAGTGACGCCATCAACTGAACTCTATCGCATTACCGGCTGGGGGGCGCTGGAAGGACATAAAGTTTTCTATCACGAAACATATATTAATTCTGAAGTTGCTCCCGGTTTTATTGAGCAACTTGAAAACCACTCATTTTCTGCTGTCTGGGAAAAGTGCTACCAAAAAGAGACGGTAGTAAAAAAATTGATTTTCAAACCCGTCAGAATGCCGGGCGATATCAGCAAGTATCTTGGCGGTTCTGCGGGTATGCCTGCAATCTTAATTGAAAAGCATCGCGCTGATCAGCAAGGTAATATTGTCCAGATAGATATTGAATATTGGCGATTTGAGGCTGTAGACCTCATCATTAATCTGTAGGTGTTTTATGTTGACAACAAATAACGCAAGAAAGATTCTACAACGTGTCGATACTCTTCCTCTTTATTTACATGCCTATGCCTTTCATTTAAATATGCGGCTGGAAAGAGTATTGCCTGCTGATTTACTTGATATTGCGAGTGAAAATAATCTGCGAGGCGTCAAAATTAATGTTCTGGATGGCGAGCGTTTTTCTCTTGGTAATATGACCGATAAAGAACTCTCTGCCTTTGGCGATAAAGCCAGCCGTCTGAACCTTGATATTCATATTGAAACTAGCGCCTCAGATAAGGCATCTATTGACGAAGCCGTCGCCATCGCGTTGAAAACAGGGGCATCGTCCGTGCGTTTTTATCCGCGTTATGAAGGTAATTTGCGCGACGTATTATCGCTCATCGCTAAAGACATTACCTATGTACGGGAAACGTATCAGGACAGCGGCCTGACCTTTACGATCGAGCAGCATGAAGATTTAAAAAGCCATGAGCTGGTGTCGCTGGTCAAAGATAGTGGGATGGAGTCTCTTTCCTTACTGTTTGATTTTGCGAACATGATCAATGCAAATGAGCATCCCATAGACGCCTTAAAAACGATGGCACCGTATATCACCCAGGTCCATATCAAAGATGCCTTGATCGTTAAAGAACAAGGTGGCTTGGGTCATAAAGCCTGCATTTCAGGTCAGGGTGATATGCCGTTCAAAGCATTATTAACGCATCTTATCTGTCTGGGTGATGATGAACCGCAGGTGACGGCATATGGCCTGGAAGAAGAAGTTGATTATTATGCTCCGGCATTCCGTTTTGAAGACGAAGGTGATAATCCGTGGATCCCTTATCGCCAGATGAGTGAAACACCACTACCAGAAAATCATTTACTGGATGAGCGGTTACGTAAAGAAAAAGAAGATGCAATTAATCAGATAAATCATGTGCGTAACGTACTACAACAAATCAAACAAGAGGCAAGTCATCTTCTGAACAACTAATAAGTTATAACTCATCCGCTGTTAATAAAAACCATTCTATAAGAATGGACGGTATCTTATTGCCTTTGAAATAGTGATTTTAAAAATCGCTTAGGGGATGTTATGCTCACAAAAAAGAAATGGGCGTTATTTAGTCTATTAACACTGTGTGGCGGTACAATTTATAAATTGCCGTCTCTGAAAGATGCGTTTTATATCCCAATGCAGGAGTATTTCCATTTGACCAATGGTCAAATTGGTAATGCTATGTCGGTAAACTCATTTGTTACGACAGTGGGCTTTTTTCTGTCTATTTATTTTGCCGATAAACTACCGCGCAGATACACCATGTCATTCTCACTCATTGCGACGGGATTACTGGGTGTTTATCTGACTACAATGCCAGGTTATTGGGGCATCCTCTTTGTCTGGGCGCTATTTGGCGTTACTTGCGACATGATGAACTGGCCTGTCTTGCTCAAGTCGGTAAGTCGACTGGGCAATAGCGAACAACAAGGTCGTTTGTTTGGTTTCTTCGAAACAGGGCGTGGCATTGTCGATACCGTGGTGGCATTTTCTGCGCTGGCAGTGTTTACCTGGTTCGGCAGTGGCTTATTGGGCTTTAAAGCGGGCATCTGGTTCTATTCCCTCATTGTGATTGCCGTGGGCATTATCATTTTCTTTGTCCTGAATGACAAAGAAGAGGCACCGTCCGTGGAGGTGAAAAAAGAAGACGGAGCATCGCAAAACACCAGTATGACTTCGGTGCTGAAAGACAAAACCATCTGGCTTATCGCTTTCAACGTTTTCTTCGTCTACGCGGTGTATTGTGGCCTGACATTCTTCATTCCATTCCTGAAAAACATCTATCTGCTGCCCGTTGCGCTGGTGGGGGCTTACGGCATCATTAACCAATACTGCCTCAAAATGATCGGTGGACCTATTGGTGGCATGATTTCAGATAAAATCCTGAAATCACCAAGTAAATATCTGTGCTACACCTTTATTATCAGCACCGCGGCACTCGTACTGTTGATTATGCTGCCGCACGAAAGCATGCCGGTCTATTTAGGGATGGCATGTACGTTGGGCTTTGGCGCAATTGTCTTTACGCAGCGAGCGGTATTCTTTGCGCCTATTGGCGAAGCGAAAATTGCTGAAAATAAAACAGGTGCGGCAATGGCGCTGGGTAGCTTTATCGGTTACGCTCCGGCGATGTTCTGCTTCAGCCTATACGGCTACATTCTGGATTTAAACCCAGGGATTATTGGCTATAAAATCGTGTTTGGCATTATGGCCTGCTTCGCATTCTGCGGTGCGGTGGTTTCTGTAATGCTGGTTAAGCGTATTAGCCAACGTAAGAAAGAGATGCTGGAGGCTGAATCTTAATTAATGGCCGGATGTGCTTAATCCGGCCAACGAAAACCGTATCAACCGTCGCATTCGGCAAAACAAAATCCGCTGAAATCTCCAGCGGATTTTTCGAAATTTCAATTTCCGGAAATTTCTTGCTCGGCAACCACCAGTTCAACATTCTCTTCACTTAACAACTGGCAGAAAGAATTGGGAGGGGGAGCATCAGTAAAAAAAGCCCTGACATTCCGTGCATTGCCAATTGAAACCGCAGCCGAAGCGGCAAACTTAGTATGATCTGCCACTAGCAATGTATTCCGCGCATGTTTAATCATCGTTCTCGCGACTAACGCTTCATTGACATCAAATTCCAGCAGGGTGCCGTCATGCTCAATGGCACCAATACTGGTGATTAAATAGTCTGCGCGGAAACCTTCAATAAAATCCACGGCTCCAGGGCCGATGATCCCGCCGTTATGGGCGCGTAAAGTACCTCCCGGCACCATCACTTCAATATCCTGATTCTTATAAAGAATCTGTGCCACACGCAAGCTGTTAGTGATAATGCGTAAATCACGCCTGTTGAGTAATGCCCTGGCAACGGCTTCTACGGTTGTTCCAATGGTGATAAAAATGGTACAGCGTTCGGGAAGGTAATCAGCGACCGCCTCAGCGATCGCTCGTTTCTCGGAGGTAAGCGAAAGTTCCCGCTGCTCAAAAGCGGTATTCATGACGCTGGAGACACGCCCGGCCCCTCCATGATGACGGGTGATCAACCCCTGCTCACTTAGTTTTCGGATATCCCGGCGCACGGTTTGCGTTGAAACATCCAGCAGTTGTGCCAGTTCTTCAATATTCATATAACCGCGTTCTGCGATTAGATGAACGAGTTGGTCATGGCGTGGATTACCTGTCACTTCGATGATACTCATGAATACTCCCTTGCCCCTCCTCGATAGATGTTTACCATTTTACGCATAAAGTGACAAAAATGATTCGGTTTGCTCACGATTAGGAATGCCAGCCCGACCGCCTGGCTGGGTACATTTCATCGCGGCAACCGCACTGGCAAAACGAATAGCCTCTTTTGTTGGCATTTTTTCTGCCAATGCTACCGCGAGCGCACCGTGAAAAACATCGCCTGCTCCAGTCGTATCAACCACATTGACAGAAAATGCATCCTGTTGACACAAATGATTATCTTCAATCCACAATGAACCTTCAGAACCCAGCGTGACATACACTTTACCCGCAGTTTGTGTCGTTGCCCGATACAAGCCTTCCTCAGGTGACTGAAGGCCAGTCATGCGTTTCAGCCCTGGCGTTGAGAACACGGCGTGATCGGCAAGCGCGACAAGTGGAGAAATATCCTGCGGTGTCATATCGGCGTCTAAAAGCGTTGTCACACCCGCAAGGCGCGCTTGCGAGAATGCTTTTTCGGTGCCGCTATGCCAGCGAACATCGGCCAGGACCAGATCATAAAGAGAGAAATCGATCGCTTCTAACCATTCAGCATCATTACCGAGATCGGGACTTGGATAATTAACGATAATCCTTTCTCCATGTTGATCAACGAGGATCGCTGATTGCGACGAACGGGCGTTCGGATATCGGCGGCAAAATGCCGTATTGACGCCCCAACTCTCAAGTTCTGCAAATAAGGTATTTCCGCAACTGTCATCGCCGACGCGACCGATGAAATCAACCTCTACGCCAAGTTTTGCGATTGCAACAGCGGCTGTTGCTGCTGGGCCACCACCAATCTCAAGATAATGATTTGCCTGATATTTCCCGCCGCCCTCAGGCAGAGTGGGCAAAGAATAAATCCTGTCCTGAACAGTGATACCTACACATGCAATTCTGGTCATATTTGTCTTGTCCTGTTTAATTTTGTCGTCTCTGGTCAATTTAAATGACACAAATGATCAAATTAGTGATGCGTGTCGTGTTTTTGAACATAAATTACAAATATGCTCAAAAACAGACGAAAACGAATTTTAAATTGTCATTATTTTGTCAATGTCAGACAGGAGAGTATTCATGGCAACCATTGCATTTCTCGGGCTAGGGCAGATGGGTAGCCCAATGGCTAACAATCTATTGCAAAAAGGGCATTCATTGCAGGTATTTGATGTCAATGCACAGGCCGTCGATGCGCTAGTCACGCAGGGGGCTACTGCGGCACAAACCCCAGCGGAAGCGGCAGCAGGCGCTGAATTTATCATCACAATGCTTCCCAATGGTGACATTGTTCGGCAAGTGTTGTTAGGGGAAAAAGGTGTCTGTGAAACCGTATCATCTGATGCGTTATTGATTGATATGTCTACCATTCATCCCTTACAGACCGATGCATTAATACGGGAATTACAAGAAAAAAGCATCAGCATGATGGACGCCCCCGTGGGCAGAACGTCCGTGAATGCGATTGATGGCACATTGCTGATTTTAGCGGGTGGCACCGATGAGCAGATTGCGCGTGCACGCCCGATTCTCATGTGCATGGGTAATGAGCTGGTCGAGGCTGGTGGCCCAGGAATGGGGATCCGCGTGAAGCTAATTAACAATTATATGAGCATTGCGCTTAATGCGCTGTCCTCCGAAGCCGCTGTGTTATGTGAGTCACTGGGATTAAATCTTGATATCGCGATCAAGGTGATGAGTGGTACGGCAGCAGGGAAAGGACATTTTACGACCACCTGGCCAGGCAAAGTGCTGAAAGGAGATCTTTCACCCGCCTTCATGGTGGATCTGGCGTTGAAAGATCTGCGTATTGCAGTTGATGTCGCTCGGGAGACGGGGGCGCCACTCAATATGGGGATTGCAGCAGAAAGTTATTACGCCGCAGCAAGTCAGGACGGCAAAGGGCGGCAGGACTGGAGCGCCCTGCTAAATCAGGTTCGCCAGCAGGCTGGTCTTTAATTTTATCTATTAACAGGAGTTTCTATGTCATCCCATTTCACCCCATTTACGCTGAAAGATATCTCCCGCCCAGGTGGTGGATTTGCCATGTTAGCTGTCGATCAGCGTGAAGCCATGCGCCTGATGTTTGCGGCAGCAGGGCAGCCAAAACCTATCGCCGATGGTGTACTCACCGATTTTAAAGTTGCCGCGACCCGAATCCTTTCTCCTTATGCTTCTGCCGTTCTGGCGGATAAACAATTTTGTCTTGAGCAAATAGTCGAACAGGGCGCTGTTGCTAATTCTTGCGGCCTGATTGTTGCTGCCGATCTTTTTATCCCAGGTAATGGCATCCCGGTTGATAGCGTTGAAATAGATATGTCCGTCGACCCGCATAAAGCCCGTGAAATGGGGGCTAAGGCGATGAAATTACTTGTGCTCTGGCGTGAAGATGAACCCGCAGAGGAGCGTCTGGCAATGGTTGATAAATTTGTTCGTCGCTGCCGTAGTGCCGGGCTGGTTAGCATTATTGAACCTGTGGTGCGTCCACCTCGTCGCGGTTGGGACTTTGATCGTGAAAACGCCATTGTTGCCGCCGCCGCAGAGCTTGGTGGCACTGAGGCAGATCTCTATAAAGCCGAGATGCCATTAGGGGGCAAAGGTGATGAAAAAACCTTACTGGCCGCCTGCCAGAAACTTAACGATCAGATGAAGATGCCGTGGGTAATTCTTTCTTCTGGCGTCGATGCCGATATTTTTGGGCGCGCAGTAAGTATTGCCATGAAAGGTGGCGCGTCGGGTTTCCTGGCAGGACGAGCGGTTTGGGCGTCGGTTGTTGGTGCACAAGATCCACAAACTATGCTGCGCGATGTCTCTGTTCCTCGCTTACAACGATTGGCTGAAATTGTCGATGAAGGTATCGCGCAACGCTAATCCCTATGGATAACGATTCTGGAGAATAATGATGGATAAAATTACCCAGGTTTTATTTTCAGATATTGGGAAAGTTACCACTCAATATGTTGAAGTACCACACCAAGAACTTAAACCGCACGAAGTACGGATTGCGCCCGTGTTCTACGGAATATGTGGTTCGGATCTGCATGTTCTGAAAGGCGGTCATCCGTTTGCCAAACCACCAGTTGTTCCCGGTCATGAAATTGCTGCGCGTGTGACGGAAGTGGGTAGCGATGTCAAACATGTGCAGCCAGGCGATCATGTGGTTGTCGATCCCATCATGGCTTGCATGGAATGCCGAGCCTGCAAAGCAGGGCGTTTTAATCTTTGTGAGCCACCGCAGGTTGCTGGTTTTCGTGCGCCGGGCTTTGCTCGCTCACAGCACATCGTTCCTGCGCGTAATTGCCATGTCGCGCCAGCCTCTTTACCGCTAAAAGTGTTGGCGTTTGCCGAACCGGCGGCTTGTGCTCGTCACTGTGTTAACCGGATGCCAAAGACTTCTCTGGAGAGCGTATTAGTCATTGGTGCTGGAACAATTGGATTATCCATTGTGCAGGCACTGCGCATTATGGGAGCAGGAAAGATCACCGTGATTGAACCTGACGCGGCCAAACGCGCACTGGCGTTAAAGCTAGGGGCTGCAGAGGTGTGGGCACCATGGGAACTGGCCGCAGATGTGCGATTTACGGGGGTGATCGATGTCGTTGCCGCGCAGGCCACGCTTAACGATGCCTGTACCCGCGTGTATGCCGGTGGCACAGTCGTGTGCATGGGCGTGCCAAGTGGGCCACGTGAAATACCACTACCGATGATGCAACGTTTCGAGCGTGACTTGCTCAACTCTGGCATGTACATCCCTGAAGATTTCGATGCCGTTATCGAATGGCTGGCAGATGGGCGGTTTGATACCAGTGAACTGGTTACCGATTTATTTGCCATTGAAGATGCCGCGGCGGCATTCGAACGCGCACAGCAAAATGATTCCATAAAAGTCATGCTGCAATTTGCGTTGGAATGATTATCTAAATCTCTGTCTGGCGCTGCGCCATGTCAGCGCCACCCTACAACAATTAAAAAGGACACTGCGATGAGTCAAATCACCAGTCCTGCAACTTATTCAATTAGTCGGCCACAAGACGTAATTGATATTGTTAATAAAAACTCTGCAATCAACACCAGTATCGGCGTTATTTTTATCGCACTGGGCGGCATACTTATTGATGCCTACCAGGCAGCGATGGTGGGGTTTGGCAATAAATACATTGCCGCTCAATTTGGCATTTCTCCGGGCCTTGCCGCAACTGTCAACGCTTCAGTATTAATCGCCGCGTTAATAGGCGGTTTATTAGCAAATCGAGTCATTAACCGCTTTGGGCAAAAACGAGCATTCATTATTGGTATGGGGTTATGCACCCTCGGTGCCGCTGCGGTAGCTATTGCGCCCAGTATCTGGTGGGTGCTGGTGTGCCGTGTCATCATGGGCTTTGGCTTAGGCATCGACTTCCCTTTGGCAACTAATGCTGTGGCAGAACTTCGCGGCTCGACCTCAAAGAAAACCGGAACGTCTGTCAACCTCTGGCAAATGGCCTGGTATGTTTCGACCACCGTTGTTTATCTGGTGCTTTTACCACTGCTTCTGTCAGGTATCGCGGAAGAACAGTTGTGGCGTTACGGAATATTCATCGGGGCTATTTTCGCAGTCATCTTCATGATTTTGCGTTATGTTTTTATCGGTGAATCAGCGATGTGGGCCGCACGTGTGGGGCGTTACCAGGAAGCATGCGACATCCTGGGAAAACGTTATGGCGTTCAGGCTCGCGTTGCGGCATCGGGTACAGCAGAAGCGAAATTCTCGGAAAAAGCAGAGAATAAATACCGTGGTGGATATGGCATCTTATTTAATGATCGTTACCGCAAACGCACCATCCTTGGTTGTGTCGTGGCAACCATGCAGGCGTGGCAATATAACGCTGTAGGTGTTTATCTTCCTCTTACGTTGGCGGGAATAATAAGCGGTGGGCTTACTGGCGCGTTGACAGGTTCTGCTGTCGTGAATGCCCTTTGTGGGGTGACTGGTGGGATGATCGGCTCGTTTATTCTCCAGCGACTGGGTACTCGCCGACAGTCGATGTATGGATTTGCCGTTGTGACCTTAGCATTGCTGTCGTTAGGTGTGCTGGCAACGACTAATCCCTGGTTGTCTTTAGGGTTATTGGGTTCAATTATTTTCTTCCATTCAGCGGGGCCTGGTGGGCTAGGTATGACCATTGCCACACTCTCTTATCCTCCTGCTATTCGTCCTACAGGGGTCGGATTTGCCCGCGCTATTATGCGTACAGGTGCTATTGCCGGGCTTATTTTCTGGCCGATGCTGTGGGGAGCATTGAAAACCGAGGCGTTTTACTGGTTGGCAATTGTGCCATTCCTTGGATTCCTGACCTGTGTATTGATTAATTGGGAACCTTTGGGTGCAAATGTTGATGCTGAGGACGCAGAGGTTCTGGCTGAATTGAAGAAATAATTTCATGCGCATCGGCTTAAACCGATGCGCATGAATTCAAACAGCCCACGTTTAGTGGTTTGTGTCCCAGATTTCTCGCCTACCAGGAGAGGACAATTATGTCTGAAAAGTTACCCGCACCGCGTGAAGGACTTTCCGGTAAAGCCATGAGACGTGTCGTTATGGGCAGTTTCGCAGGCGCGTTAATGGAATGGTATGACTTTTTTATTTTTGGCACGGCAGCAGGACTGGTATTTGCACCGCTGTTTTATCCAGACAGCGATCCTTTTATAGGTCTTATAGCCTCCTTTGCGACATTTGGCGTTGGTTTTTTGACTCGTCCTTTAGGTGGCATCATCTTTGGTCATTTTGGCGATAAAATCGGGCGAAAAATAACACTTATCTGGACGCTGGCTATTGTCGGTTGCTCTACATTTTTGATTGGCTTTATTCCGACGTATCAGGAAATTGGAATTTGGGCACCGCTCATATTAATGGTGCTGCGTTTAATTCAGGGATTTGGTCTTGGTGGCGAATATGGTGGAGCAGCTTTGATGACCATTGAATCAGCGCCCGAATCCCGACGCGGATTTTTAGGTTCACTCCCGCAAACGGCTGCGTCTGTGGGGATTATGCTGGCAACGGGGATTTTTGCGCTCTGTAACCATTTTCTTACTTCGGAGCAGTTTCTCTCCTGGGGATGGCGCATTCCGTTCTGGCTCTCTGCGGTGATGTTGATCGTTGGACTGTTTATCCGCCTACATACCGAAGAAACACTGGATTTTCAAAAGCAAAAAACGACGAATAATAAAGAAAAATCCGTTCCTCCGCTGATTGAATTATTTAAAAAACATCCGCGAAATATTTTATTGGCACTGGGCGCAAGGCTGGCAGAAAGTGTCTCCTCTAATATTATTAACGCCTTTGGTATTGTCTATATTTCCAGCCAATTAGCATTGTCGCGAAATGTTCCCCTGACGGGTATGTTGATTGCCTCGGCGATCGGTATTTTCAGTTGCCCGTTGGTCGGGTGGTTATCAGATCGTATAGGTCAAAAATGTCTGTATTTATCGGGAGCGGGTTTTTGTGTCCTGTTCGCGTTTCCTTTCTTTTTATTACTGGATAGCAAAAGTACGCTCATCATCTGGTGCAGTATGATCCTCGGCTATAACTTAGGTCCGACGATGATGTTTGCTGTGCAGCCGACACTTTTCACTCGCATGTTTGGTACTACAGTCCGATATACCGGTCTTTCTTTTGCCTATCAATTTTCCGCGATTCTTGGTGGACTAAGCCCACTTATTGCCTCAAGTTTGCTGGCGCTGGGTGGTGGAAAACCGTGGTATGTCGCTCTGTTTTTATTTGCTGTCTCAGTTCTTTCCTTTGTTTGCGTCTGGCTGATTAAGCCGACCGATGAACAAGAAACCGCTTCTTACCGCTACATCAGGGAACAATCTCATGAAAACTGAACGGAATAACGAGCATTACCTGGCGCTACAACAGGCGTTTGACGCGCCATGGCCTGGGCCTGTAGGAGAGTTAGTGACGCTGGAAAAAGGCAATATTCGCCTCCAGGTTTATCCGCATGATGGCGCAAGGATCACCTCGTTACGGGCATTTGGTTCTGAAGTATTACGCCAATGGCAGCCACAACGCAGGGCTTTCCAGTACGGCTGTTTCCCCATGGTACCGTGGGCAGGGCGACTAGGAAATGCGACGCTGAATGCTGGTGGGCAATGTTATTCTTTACCCGCCAATAAACCACCACATGCATTGCATGGTATGGCTTGTTACTCAACGTGGGAAATCATCGACAAAACAAAAGATTCCCTGACTTTACGTATGCCCCTGGCTTCACCGTGGCCCTGGCAAGGGGAAGTGATTCAGACTTTTTTGTTAGAGAACGATGCGCTGGTTTTGCAACTGGAAATCCATTCACATGCCGATATATTCCCGGCTTCTGCGGGTTGGCACCCCTGGTTTGCGAAACAGTTGGAACCGCAAGGTACAGAGTCGTTGCAGGTACTTTTTGATGCGGACTGGCAAGAAGAACCGGGCAGTGATGAACTGCCCACAGGAAATCACATCCTACCTCAACCAGGTCCCTGGGATGACTGTTTTGGCTTTTATGATGGGGTGAAGGTTAAGTTACTGTGGCCGGGTAAACTCGCGATGACCATGACCTCTTCTGCAAGCAGTCTGGTGGTATTTGATAAACAGCCTGATGCAACCTGTGTTAACCCACTTACTCAGGCACCTAACGCAATAAATCTAACACCGGAATTTGTGACACCAGATAAGCCGCTGGTCATCGAAACTCGTTGGCAATTTACACCTGAATCTTAACCATTCATCTATTGCGAAAAAGCCAGTGAAAGTACTCTGCTTTTTCGCAATCAGCATCACAAGATTACCCTTATTGCCACATAGCCAAACCTATCCTTTCCCGCTACAGTTAATTTCTTGTGGTTTGAAAGGAGGCAAAAATGCTCTATATCTTTGATTTAGGTAATGTGATTGTCGATATCGACTTTAACCGTGTGCTGGGAGCCTGGAGCGATTTAACGCGCATTCCGCTGGCATCGCTTAAGAAGAGTTTCCACATGGGGGGGGCGTTTCATCAACATGAGCGTGGAGAAATTAGCGACGAAGCGTTCGCAGAGGCGCTGTGTCATGAGATGGCTCTACCGCTAAGCTACGAGCAGTTCTCTCACGGCTGGCAGGCGGTGTTTGTCGCGCTGCGCCCGGAAGTGATCGACATCATGCATAAACTGCGTGAGCAGGGGCATCGCGTGGTGGTGCTTTCCAATACCAACCGCTTGCATACCACCTTCTGGCCGGAAGAATACCCGGAAATCCGTGATGCTGTTGACCATATCTATCTGTCGCAAGATCTGGGTATGCGCAAACCTGAAGCTCGAATTTACCAGCATGTTTTGCAGGCAGAAGGTTTTTCACCCAGCGATACGGTCTTTTTCGACGATAACGCCGATAATATAGAAGGAGCTAATCAGCTAGGCATTACCAGTATTCTGGTGAAAGATAAAACCACCATCCCGGACTATTTCGCGAAGGTGTTATGCTAAAAACCATTCAGGACAAAGCCAGGCACCGTACCCGTCCATTATGGGCCTGGCTAAAACTACTCTGGCAACGCATTGATGAGGACAATATGACAACTCTGGCAGGTAATCTTGCCTATGTGTCGTTGCTTTCATTAGTGCCGCTGGTTGCCGTTGTTTTTGCGCTTTTCGCCGCTTTTCCCATGTTTTCCGACGTCAGCATTCAGTTGCGTCACTTTATTTTTGCCAACTTTCTGCCTGCTACTGGCGATGTTATTCAGCGATATATCGAACAATTTGTTGCCAATTCCAACAAGATGACCGCCGTTGGGGCGTGTGGGCTGATCGTCACAGCGTTATTGCTGATGTACTCCATCGATAGCGCGTTGAATACCATCTGGCGCAGTAAACGAGCGCGACCAAAAATTTACTCATTTGCCGTGTACTGGATGATTTTAACGCTGGGGCCGCTGCTGGCAGGGGCCAGTCTGGCAATCAGTTCCTATCTGCTCTCCCTGCGCTGGGCGAGCGATCTCAATACCGTTATCGACAATGTGCTGCGTATTTTTCCGCTGCTGTTGTCGTGGCTCTCCTTCTGGCTGCTGTACAGCATCGTTCCAACTATCCGCGTCCCTAACCGCGACGCGATTGTTGGTGCGTTTGTCGCCGCAATCCTGTTCGAAGCAGGAAAGAAAGGTTTCGCGCTTTATATCACCATGTTTCCGTCATATCAGCTCATTTACGGCGTGTTGGCGGTGATCCCCATTCTCTTTGTCTGGGTCTACTGGACATGGTGTATCGTCTTGCTTGGCGCAGAAATTACTGTCACTCTCGGGGAATACCGCAAACTAAAACAAGCAGTTGAACAAGAAGAAGACGACGAACCATGATTGCATTAATTCAACGCGTAACCCGTGCCAGCGTCACCGTGGAGGGAGAAGTGACGGGCGAAATTGGCGCGGGACTTTTGGTGTTATTGGGTGTCGAAAAGGATGACGACGAACAGAAAGCAAACCGTCTGTGCGAGCGTGTGCTCGGCTATCGCATCTTCAGCGATGCCGAAGGCAAGATGAATCTCAACGTGCAACAGGCGGGCGGCAGTGTGCTGGTGGTTTCCCAGTTTACCCTTGCCGCAGATACCGAACGGGGGATGCGCCCAAGTTTTTCCAAAGGTGCATCACCGGATCGTGCAGAGGCGTTATATAACTATTTCGTCGAACGCTGCCGTCAGCAAGAGATGAACACGCAAACAGGACGCTTCGCTGCGGATATGCAGGTATCGCTGGTCAATGATGGCCCCGTGACATTCTGGTTGCAGGTATGAGCCAGCTTCCAGGGGTGTCACGGGAAACAAGAGAGAGTATCGCTATGTATCACCTTCGGGTTCCACAAACAGAAGAAGAATTAGAGCGTTACTATCAGTTTCGCTGGGAAATGTTGCGTAAGCCTCTGCATCAACCAAAAGGTTCTGAACGCGACGCGTGGGATGCGATGGCGCATCACCAGATGGTCGTTGATGAGCAGGGGAATCTGGTGGCGGTAGGGCGGCTGTATATTAATGCCGATAATGAAGCGTCCATCCGTTTTATGGCCGTTCATCCCGATGTGCAGGACAAAGGGTTAGGAACGCTGATGGCGATGACCCTGGAATCGGTGGCGCGTCAGGAAGGCGTTAAGCGCGTGACCTGTAGCGCCCGCGAAGACGCGGTGGAGTTTTTTGCCAAGCTGGGGTTTGTTAATCAGGGAGAAATCACCACACCAACCACCACGCCGATTCGCCATTTTTTGATGATTAAGCCTGTCGCCACTCTGGATGATATTTTGCATCGCGGCGACTGGTGCGCACAGCTACAACAGGCGTGGTATGAACATATCCCGTTAAGCGAAAAAATGGGTGTGCGCATTCAGCAATATACCGGGCAAAAATTTATCACCACCATGCCGGAAACCGGCAATCAGAATCCGCACCATACGTTGTTTGCCGGGAGTTTATTCTCTCTGGCAACGCTCACCGGTTGGGGGCTTATCTGGCTGATGCTGCGTGAACGCCATCTCGGTGGAACGATTATTCTTGCCGATGCGCATATTCGTTACAGTAAGCCGATTAGTGGCAAACCGCAGGCGGTAGCCGACCTCGGTGCCTTAAGCGGCGATCTTGACCGTCTGGCGCGCGGACGAAAAGCGCGGGTGCAGATGCAGGTCGAAATCTTTGGCGACGAGACGCCGGGTGCGGTGTTTGAAGGCACGTATATCGTTCTGCCCGCGAAGCCATTCGGGCCGCTGGAAGAAGGCGGGAATGAGGAGGAGTAGGGCAGACGCTTTACTTAATCGAAAAGGTTTTTGAGACTGATGACAAACGCCATGCCTGATGCGCTGCGCTTATCAGGCCTACAAGGCAATCGCCATCTGCTGAATTTGCGCTGTTCTGTAGGCCGGATAAGGCGTGTAGGCCGCATCCGGCATGAACAGCGAGCACTTTGTCCATAATCGAAAAGGTTTTCAGGGTGAGAACCTTTGAGACAGATGACAAATGCCAACATGCCTGATGCGCTACGCTTATCAGGCCTACAAGGCAATCGCCATCTGTTGAATTTGCGCTATTCTGTACGCCGCATCCGGCATGAACAACGAGCACTTTGTCCATAATCGAAAAGATTTTCAGGATGAGAACCTTTGAGACTGATAACAAACGCCAACATGCCTGATGCGCTGCGCTTATCAGGCCTACAAGGCAATCGCCATCTGTTGAATTTGCGCTGTTCTGTAGGCCGGATAAGGCGTTCACGCCGCATCCGGCATGAACAATGAGCACTTTGTCCATAATCGAAAAGATTTTCAGGGTGAGAACCTTTGAGACTGATGACAAACGCCAACATGCCTGATGCGCTGCGCTAATCAGGCCTACAAGGCAATCGCCATCTGTTGAATTTGCGCTGTTCTGTAGGCCGGATAAGGCGTGTACGCCGCATCCGGCATGAACAACGAGCACTTTGTCCATAATCGAAAAGGTTTTCAGGGTGAAAACCTTTGAGACAGATGACAAATGCCAACATGCCTGATGCGCTACGCTTATCAGGCCTACAAGGCAATCGCCATCTGTTGAATTTGCGCTGTTCTGTAGGCCGGATAAGGCGTGTACGCCGCATCCGGCATGAACAACGAGCACTTTGTCCATAATCGCAAAGATTTTCAGGATGAGAACCTTTGAGACAGATGACAAATGCCAACATGCCTGATGCGCTGCGCTTATCAGGCCTACAAGGCAATCGCCATCTGTTGAATTTGCGCTGTTCTGTAGGCCGGATAAGGCGTGTACGCCGCATCCGGCATGAACAACGAGCACTTTGTCCATAATCGAAAAGATTTTCAGGGTGAGAACCTTTGAGACTGATGACAAACGCCAACATGCCTGATGCGCTGCGCTAATCAGGCCTACAAGGCAATCGCCATCTGCTGAAGGTAGCGTGGCGCGTACCTTTTCCTTACCCTGGAACGTGACTTCACGGACGAAAAATTCCAGGAAAAGTATCGGCCAGGGTAATGCGAGAGAATCCGTTGTGACGGTTTTCTGTGGTAAAAAGGACATGCTATAAAAGTCCTGGCTGTTTTTGTGAAATCAGTGTTATTAGTGTATTCACACCACTTTTCAACGCCAACAGTTCTTTCTTATTCCAGTGAGGATGCCAGACTTTCCCTTTTGGTGTCATGGAGGGTAGATTACATCCCCAGAAAAGTTTACCGTCTATAATATGTCTGACCTCATTGGTCAGATAGTCATCGGCGGGAATTTTCAGCGCGATAGCAATATCGTCCAGTAAATTATAATTATCTACTATAAATGAACATCTTCTTTTGCTGGTATGAAAATGGATAGAGAGGCCGTTTATTGCGATAAGAAAAGCATCTATATCCAGAATTAATGGCTCGTCCCAATGGATATCAACCAACGGAAATTGCTCACAGAAATTCTGCATTTCCTCTGGTGAATCTGCAGTGTAAATCAGGCCATTAGCGTTGGTAAGAATATCGCCTTCGGCCCACATTATCAGCTTTTTTTCGCCTTTTGCCTGATAAAAAATCGGCTGCGCATACTGTAACTCAGGTTCATTTTCCATTTGCGTAATACCTTTTAAGCAATGAACAGGGAATTAATCACCTGTTTTATCGGTTAAATAACTTGAGTCATAAGAGTCAAAATCCCAGCAAGAAGCAGCACTCCTCCGGGTAACATATGCAGTAGCCGCTTACCGACCGGGATATAGCTTACCACTTCAACTTTATAATTCGTATTGATAACGCCAGGGTTAGTACAGATAATATCATAATTACCGGGTCTTCGGTTACCGTTAAATAAGCCGAGGATATGCATTTTATTACCGCTAAAATCTTTATTGTGAATATAAGCGCCCAGCGATCCTTTACGTTGTAGAGGAATAGAGAGATGAGCGCCAGATGCTTTAATGGTGAAATCAGCAGTATAAAATCCGGCTCCAGGCAGATCTGCGCCAATACCGCTGCGTAGAGGAATAGTAATGGCTATCGCGTATTGTCCGGTACTGGGCAAGGTTACTGTGCCGCTAAAAGCTGGCGCGGGTAAGGTGTAGCGCTTTTTGGGGAAGAAAGAACGGAATATACTGATAAACATCCAGAGAAAGCCGACAAAACATAAACCAGCACTTATATAGAAAATATTTAACTCATCCATAATTGTTTCTTATCCCTTACTGTTAATGCGCTATATTAGTTGAGATGAAGTATGCGCCATGGATAGCAGGTAATCAATATATTTGTCGCTTTCCTGGTTTAATACTCTGTTGACTCAAAGAGGGATGACCTGCAACAATAGATGTGTCACCTGCTCCGAATATTAAATATGAGGGGGAGATGAGTAAGTTGTTATATTATCGTTTAATGCGATAATATAACACTGGTGAATGATATTATTGTCGGCGATGGTGAATTTTCTATGACATACAGAAAACAGAGGCATTCAGAACTCATGTGAAAGCGGCATAGTGCCGCCTGCTCAGGAGTTTTGTTATGGCCCGAAATCGAGCTGAACGTCGCCATCATAGGGCGAGATTGAAAAAAATCCGTTGTCGGTATCATACTGCGGGTGACGGAAGTGTTAGAGCGGTTGGTGTATGTCTATGTACGCCTTGTGGTTGTTCTTGCTGGATGTGCGGTCATCAGCGTTACCATCATGGCCCACGGATGCAGGAAATTCGCGCGAAAGCAAAGTATACGGATTAGAGTGGAAATGAACTATTTTAAGGACGCGCATTTTTAGTAACCTTAACAGGAGACTAAAAATGTCAACATTTAATACCCAAAAAGACAGGGGGCGCAATGGCAAAGCGAAACCGCATAAACATACCAATTGTGCCTGCCTTACCGGTAAATGGTATCATGCACTGGAATGTTGTTGCTTAAATCTGTCTACGCCGGGCGATCATGACTGGAAGCGCCAGTACACTACGCTTCGCCGCCGCGCCAGCGACAGGCAAAATATTTATGCGGTATTATCCGGTATCGATCCTGATGGGATAAACTGGTTCCCGGATAATTACCCTGATATTTGGTACTATTAACTATCAATATATACTAAAAATCATTCGAGTTGTTTCAAGGTGGCAAGCGTGAAGCCCTGGAAGCGTACATAAGTACGTGACCAGGGTGAGCGAGCGTAGCCAACGCAGAAGCAACTTGAATGACTTTGAACATATATAGATTTTATGAATGACTGGTGTTATATGAAAATATTGCGGTTATCAAAAAATTCGCCGCCAGATGGTGATGAAGATATATGGTCGTTTGGGCTTTTTATCGTGGGCGCGGTGGTCACTTTTTTTGTCATGAATAAAATTTTGTCAGACGATATGAATTCTGGCGTCAGATACGCTTTAATTGGCCTCACTGCCATCATGGGAGGCTATCTTTTGGCTTATTTACAGGTGATTATAAGAGCATTAGTATTATTTATAGGTTTCTCTTTCATATTGCTTGAATTTTTAGTTGGACTCGCATTTGTGTGTGTGTTTATATATTTGGCCTGTGAATTTATATATATAATTGCAATATCATAAATATAAAGTTAAACAAAATGCAGGCTGATTTAACCTGCACTTATTTATCTATTCACCTTCACCCGGAAACAAAAACGGGTTAATCGAGCTACGGGCAAACCCTTCTTGCTCCATCCGCGCATCCAGCACCAGCGAGGCCAGATCATCTGCCACGGCTTCAACTTTCGGTTCTTTTTCCTGATAAAGAATCTTCAGGTAAGTGCCACAGTCATCGCAGCTTTCGGCTTTAATTGCGGCCTGTTCGTCATCCAGTGACCAGTAATGCAGTTTGCCGCTCTGTTCACAGTTGCTGCATTTTACGCGCACCACATGCCATTCGGTTTCACACAGGTTGCAGTGCAGGTAACGCAGGCCCTGAGTCGTGCCAATTTGCACCATACTGGAAACCGGCATAGAACCACAAACCGGGCAATATTGACGTTGTTCGCCGTATTCTGCGCGCGCTTTGCCGGGGATTAGATTAGCCATCTGCGCCCAGTAGAGCGACAGTGCCGCCCAGATAAACGGCGCTTTATCACTGCTGACGGACGAGAAATCAGAAGCAAACAACGCACTGGCCATATCTTCCAGCTCCTGAGTTGATGCCTTCTCCAGATTCTCAATCACGGCCAGCGCCGGGCCGCTCATTTCAGGCTTCAGCTCAGCAATCAGCGCCATCAGCAGTTTTTGCCAGTGCTTATCACGTGGCAGGACGTGAATATCCAGCGGTGGCTTGCCCTGTGCGCTGGCTTCTTTAATGCGCGCGGTCAGATCCATCTCCAGCGGATGGTCGTACAGCACCACTTCCTGGGCGTGGGCGATAAGCGCAGCAAAGCGCAGGTAATCACCCAGCGGATTATTTTCTGCCAGCTCGCGCAGGCGCTCGGCGCGGCGGTTGTATAAATTCTTGAGCCGAGGGAACAATAACGGCGGAATCATATCCGCCGTACGTTTCTCGCTCGAACCCAGCTCATCTTGCGGGATTATGCGAATACTCATTCAGCTTTTTTTTCCGTTGTCTTGCGGACCTCACGGTACCAGCGCGGGTGATGTTTCTTCGCCCATGCGCTGGTAACCCATCCTTCCACCATGGCGGTAATCGTGCCTTTCACCCAAAGGGCGGCGTAGATATGCACCATGATAACCACAATTAACGCCACTGCGGCAAATGAATGCAGCATTAACGCGAATCGGATCACCGGGATTGAGAAAGCAGGCGCAAAATAAGGACGCCAGATAATCACGCCACTCACCAGCAGCAGGACCAGGAATATAATCGCCGCCCAGAAAACGCATTTCTGACCGAAGTTATAACGCCCGGTGTCACCTACTTCCTCGTTGACGACGATCTTACGAATATTCTTCGCCCAAAAGATATCATCCCGATTGATTAGGTTGTGATGCCAGTAACGGAAAAACATGATGATGAACGAGGCAAACATAACCACGCCGACAAACGGGTGCAGGATCCGCGCCAGCTGCGGTGTGCCCATGATTTGCATCAACCAGTTGAAGGATGGGAACAAAAAGCCCAGTCCGCTCACCGCCGCCAGGATGAAGCAGAAGGCGGTGATCCAGTGGTTGATACGTTCCGGTGCGGTGTAGCGCACGATGGTGTCACGTCGTTTCATTTGCGCTCCTCGTCTTTCTCTTCGTGCAGATTATTCTCTTCCTCATCCGCACGGTTCGGGCCGACACCCACGTAGTGGAAGATACTGGCAGCGAAGGTAGCCGCAAAGCCAACAGCGGCGAGCGGTTTCCAGATGCCTTTCCAGAATTTCACGGTTTCGCTGATTTCCGGATTCTCCGGCAAGCCATGATACAGATTCGGCTTGTCAGCATGGTGCAGCACGTACATAACGTGCGTACCACCAACGCCCGCCGGATCGTACAGACCCGCATTGTCGTAACCGCGGGTTTTCAGCTCTGCCACGCGCTCGCTTGCCAGCGTTTTCATCGACTCTTTCGTACCGAAATGAATCGCGCCCGTTGGGCAGGTCTTCACACAGGCTGGTTCTTGCCCAACCACCACGCGGTCAACGCACAGCGTACATTTGTAGACGCGGTTGTCTTCCGGGTTGAGGCGCGGAATGTCGAACGGACAGCCAGCAATGCAATAACCGCAGCCGATGCACTGCTCGGACTGGAAGTCGACGATACCGTTGGCATACTGAATAATTGCCCCTTCTGCCGGGCACGCTTTCAGGCAGCCGGGATCGGAACAGTGCATACAGCCGTCTTTGCGGATCAGCCATTCCAGTTTGTCGTTCTGCTCCACTTCCGAGAAGCGCATTACCGTCCACGATTTGGCGCTTAAATCATTGGGGTTGTCGTACACCCCAATGTTATTGCCGACGGTATCGCGAATGTCGTTCCACTCTGAACACGCCACCTGACAGGCTTTACAGCCGATACAGGTAGTGACGTCGATGAGTTTCGCCACTTCTTCCTGGAAGTCCCGCGCCTGAGGCGCGGGGGTCAGACCGTTAGTCGCGGAACGACGAATGATATCTTGAGATTGGTAAGCCATATTTCGTCTCCGTTTACCCTTCATCTTTCAGCTTGCAGGTTCGCTGGCTTCCTTATTCATCCCGGTCACATAGTGTTTCTATGCTCCCGGTCTTTATGGCGTCGCCAGCTCCCTGCAATCTGAAATCTATTGGGTATCCACCTTTTCCACATTCACGAGGAAGGATTTAAACTCTGGTGTCTGCGTGTTCGCATCACCAACGAATGGCGTCAACGTATTGGCAATAAAGCCTTTTTTCGCAACACCTTCATAGCCCCAGTGAATCGGAATACCAATGGTATCGATATCTTTGCCGTTCGCTTTCAGCGTGCGGATACGTTTGGTCACCACCGCTTTGGCTTTGATATAGCCACGATTGGAGGAGACTTTCACCGTATCACCCTGCGTGATGCCGAGTTTATTCGCCAGCTTCTCGCCAATCTCCACGAACTGTTCCGGCTGGGCGATAGCGTTAAGCAGCGCATGCTTGGTCCAGTAGTGGAAGTGCTCGGTCAGACGATAGGTGGTTCCGACATACGGGAACTTATCGGCTTTACCCAATGCTTCGGCGTCGTCTTTAAAGATACGTGCAGCCGGGTTTGAGATAACGTTTGGATGCAGCGGGTTAGTCCCCAGCGGCGTTTCAAACGGCTCGTAGTGTTCCGGGAACGGACCTTCTGCCATCTTATCGAGGGCAAACAGACGTCCCATGCCTTCCTGCTGCATGATAAACGGCCCGACGCCGCTGCCCGGAGGCGCTGCGCTGTAGTCCGGAATATCCCAGCCGGTCCACTTAGTGCCGTCCCATTTCAGCAACTGACGCTTCGGATCCCACGGGTTACCCTGCGGGTCTGCGGAGGCGCGGTTATACAGGATGCGGCGGTTAAGCGGCCATGCCCATGCCCAGCCCAGCGTGTTGCCGAGGCCAGACGGATCGGCGTTATCGCGCTTAGCCATCTGGTTACCTTCCGGCGTCCAGCTACCGGCGAAAATCCAGCAGCCACAGGAGGTGGTGCCGTCATCGCGCAGTTGGGCGAACGAGCTAAGTTGCTGGCCTTTCTTGACGATAACCGCACCGGTTGCCGGATCGGTAATATCGGCCAGCGCCTTACCGTTGCTCTCCATCGCCACTTCTTCCGACTTCGGCTCATGCGGAATGGCGTAGTTCCAGGTCATGTTCAGCACCTGGTCCGGGTTTGCGCCGCCCTGTTCGGCATACATCTTGCGCAAGCGCAGGAAGATACCGGAGAGGATCTCGCCATCAGTCAGCGCAATCCCTGGGGCGTCCGCACCTTTCCAGTGCCACTGCAACCAGCGACCGGAGTTAACGATTGAACCGTCCTCTTCCGCGAAGCAGGTCGATGGCAGGCGGAACACTTCGGTCTGGATCTTCGACGAATCAACGTCGTTCAGCTCACCGTGGTTCTGCCAGAAGTTAGAGGTTTCAGTGTTCAGCGGGTCGATAGTCACGAGGAACTTCAGTTTCGACAGACAACCGATCACTTTGTTTTTGTTAGGGAATGAAGCAACAGGGTTAAAGCCCTGGCAGATATAGCCATTGACCTTGCCCTCTTTCATCATTTCGAAGTATTGCAGGACGTCGTAGCCTTTATCCCACTTCGGCAACCAGTCAAAGCCCCAGCTATTTTCCGCTGTCGCTTTATCGCCAAAGAAGGCCTTCATCATGGAGACGAAGAATTTCGGGTAGTTGCCCCAGTAGTTAACCTGGCCTTCCAGCAGCGGTTTCGGGGTGTTGGCGGTAAGGTAGGTTTGCAGATCGGTCTGCTTCTCGCTTGGCAGCGTCATGTAACCTGGCAGGCTCTGCGACAGCAGCCCCAGGTCCGTCAGCCCCTGAATATTGGAGTGACCGCGCAGGGCGTTAACGCCGCCGCCTGCCATCCCCATATTGCCGAGCAGCAGTTGAATCATCGCCATGGTGCGGATGTTCTGCGCACCGATGGAGTGCTGTGTCCAGCCGAGCGCGTAGAGGAACGACGCGGTTTTATCATGTGCGCTGGTTTCTGCGATGTATTCGCAGACTTTCAGGAACGCGTCTTTCGGCGTACCACAGATGTTTTCAACCACATCTGGCGTGTAACGGGAAACGTGCTGTTTCAGCAAGTTCCACACGCAGCGTGGATGTTGCAGCGTGGTATCGCGTTTGGCGAAGCCGTTTTCGTCCAGTTCGTAAGTCCAGGAGGATTTATCGTACTTGCGTTTTTCCGCGTCGTAGCCGGTGAACAGGCCATCTTCAAAGCCAAAATCTTCACGCACGATCAGGCTGGCGTTGGTATAGGCTTCGGTGTATTCGCGGTTGAATTTTTCATTGTTCAGCAGGTACAGCAATACGCCTGACAGGAAAGCAATGTCAGTACCGGAACGAATCGGGGCATAGTAGTCAGCTACCGCCGCTGTACGCGTAAAGCGAGGATCGACAACAATTAGCTTCGCGCCGTTGTGAATTTTGGCTTCCATCGCCCAGCGGAACCCGACCGGGTGAGCTTCAGCGGCGTTACCGCCCATCACCACGACGAGGTTGGCGTTTTTGATGTCAACCCAGTGGTTGGTCATCGCACCGCGACCAAATGTTGGAGCAAGACTTGCTACCGTTGGTCCGTGTCAGACACGCGCCTGGTTGTCGACCGCGAGCATACCCAGTGCGCGGGAGAATTTTTGTGTTAAATAGCCGGTTTCATTGCTCGACGCAGATGCACACAGCATCCCGGTAGAGAGCCAGCGGTTAACGGTCACGCCTTCGGCGTTTTGCGCAATGTAGTTAGCATCGCGGTCTTCTTTCATCAGTTTGGCGATGCGATCAAACGCCTCTTCCCAACTGATTTGTTGCCATTTATCAGAACCTGGGGCACGGTATTCCGGGTACTTCAGACGGCTTTCGGAGTGGATGAAATCCACCAGGCCAGCGCCTTTCGGACAAAGTGCACCGCGGTTGACCGGGTGATCCGGGTCACCTTCGATATGGAAGATAGATGCTTTGGCGTTTTTTGCTCCGTCACCGAGGCTGTACATCAACAGCCCACAGCCTACGGAACAATAGGTGCAGGTATTACGGGTTTCGCGGGTGCGCAGTAGTTTATACTGCCGGGTTTCCGCGAGCGCTACGCTGGGTGCAAAACCCAGTGCCGCTGCCGTGGTGCCTGCCATACCGCCAGCGCAGATCTTAAAGAACTGCCTTCTGCTGACCTGCATGGATTGCTCCTTGTTTCGACATTGTCACGTCCCATTTACATTCGCTTGCTGCGTGTGCAGGGAGTGGGAGTTATTTTTCTTTGCGGAAGGAGCCGCAAAGGTCCAGAATTGGCCCAATTTCCCTCCATTCAGGAAGGGTTTGTAACAGAATACCATAATGTTGGTGTGTGTGTTCTTATCTGGTTAAGAGAAAGTGAAAAAAACACAGCAAAAAGAAATCGAAAATGTGATAAATATCACAGGTGTTCGTCAAATTGAGTTATGGCGGCGTGACGATTTACAACACCCACGGTTAGATGAGGTGGCAGAAGAGGTTCCCGTTGCGCTGGTCTACAACGGCATTTCGCACGTGGTGATGATGGCTTCGCCCAAAGACCTTGAGTACTTTGCGCTCGGTTTTTCGCTTTCCGAGGGGATTATCGAAAGTCCGCATGATATCTTCGGCATGGATGTCGTTCCTTCCTGTAATGGTCTTGAAGTACAAATTGAGCTTTCCAGCCGCCGCTTTATGGGGTTGAAGGAGCGCCGCCGGGCGCTGGCGGGGCGTACGGGCTGTGGTGTCTGTGGCGTGGAGCAACTTAGCGATATCGGAAAACCGGTGCAGCCGCTGCCGTTCACCCAGACGTTTGATCTCAACAAACTGGATGATGCATTACGTCATCTCCATGATTTCCAGCCAGTGGGACAACTGACCGGTTGTACTCACGCCGCCGCCTGGATGTTGCCATCTGGCGAACTGGTTGGCGGGCATGAAGATGTGGGCCGCCATGTGGCGCTGGATAAACTGTTAGGTCGCCGGGCGCAAGAAGGGGAAAGCTGGCAACAAGGTGCGGTGTTGGTTTCCAGTCGTGCCAGTTATGAAATGGTGCAAAAGTCGGCGATGTGCGGGGTAGAAATTCTCTTTGCGGTGTCTGCCGCGACCACACTTGCTGTAGAAGTGGCTGAGCGCTGTAATCTGACGCTGGTAGGCTTTTGTAAACCGGGTCGGGCAACGGTTTATACCCATCCGCAGCGTTTGATTCATAATTAAAGAAATACCGCAATTCTGATCCTGGATTGCGGTTTTATTTTTCTATTAAATAATCCTCAATATATTATTCAGCATTTAAATAATAACCTCATCACAAGAAATTATCTCGTTAACTCCGGTTTATATCGATATACTCCAGTCGCATTAATCCTGTAAGAATTAATCATTATTTATATAAGACATTTTGTTTTAATCATCGCGTCAATAAATAAATGTTTCCGATGAGTGAATGAAAATAACAAACCTTGCACCGGTTGTAAAAAACAGCAATGTATTTTCAATAGTAGGTGATGGATTATGAGTATTGAAAAATGAGTACATTACAGTTAGCTGGCAGTTCATATTCTACAGAAGTTAATTTAAACGGCTTAATTGAGGTGCTCAGTAAGCATCTTTACTCCACTCCCGTGGTTGCCGTGCGCGAGCTGGTGCAAAACGGCCATGATGCGATCGTACGCCGCAGGATTGAGCAGCCCGATGCGCCAAAGGATAACGCGATTCGTGTGGTGGCAGACGTGGCGAAGTCCACCATCACCATTACCGATACCGGTGCGGGTCTGACAGAAAACGAAATTCACGGCTTCCTGGCTACAGTGGGCGTGGGGTATACCCGAATGTTGCGCCAGCAGGATGACAACACCGGTTTGATTGGTATGTTCGGCCTCGGTTTTTTGTCGGCATTTGTGCTGGCAAAAGAAGTCACAGTATTGACCACATCCTGGCAAACACCGGATCAGAGCTGGAAATACCACTCTACCGACGGGCAAAAATATACCGTTACGCCGCATCAGTCCTCGGAAACGGGTACGCAGGTGATTCTGACGCTCAAAGAAGAGTACAGCCATCTGGCGAGTGACAATTTACTGAACCGCGTTCTTTCCCGCTACTGCATATTGTTGCACGAACCGGTCTATGTCGGCGATGCCGGCGAGCCGGTAAATAAACTTCAACCACCGTGGCGTGAGGTTGCCCCCGAAGGCGTAACCATGCACCGCGCGCTGGTGCAGCGTAAAAATCTCGCCTTTGCCGCCCAGTTTGAATCCTCCTTCGAACCGATTTGCACCATTCCGGTAGTACCTGCGGGGATGAGCGATGCGGTCGGGATTTTATGGATTCAGGACGGCGCAACCTACGGCACCAGCGATAACCGCAACTTGTCGTTGTTTTTGCGCGGTATGTTACTTGATGATGAAGCGCGTGAGTTGTTACCGCCCTGGGCCGGATTTATTGGCGGCGTGATTGAGTCATCGAAACTGACGCCGACGGCGAGCCGGGAAGATCTCCAGCGGGATGAAACCTGGGTTGCGGTACAGGAGGCGCTAAAAGAGGCGCTGATTTCAGGTTTGTCCGATCTCGCACAAAACCAGCCAGAAATCTGGCGGCGTGTATTAATGCGCCACAACGAAGCGTTGCTGGGTGCGGCCTTGTGTGATGATCGTCTGTTTGATTTACTCAAAGACCGCTTGCAGATACCAACGTCAAAAGGGGCGCTACTGGCGAAAGATTTACGCGTTAATAACAGTATTCATATTCTGTTAAGCCGCGACGGCGGTTTTGAAGAGATGCTGTTTCATATTTTGCAACGACCCGTTGCTCGTGGCGATCGTTATGCGGTGGTGCCATTTTTACGCCGTTGGGCGCTGTTATATCACTGTCGGATTATCGAAGTCGGTACGCAAACGGGCAATGAGCAGTTGTTCAGCCTGGCGGAATTACCCGAAGAGCAGGTGGCTTATCTGGAAGAGCATCTCTGTGACGGTGAGCAATTAATTATTTCTCGCTTCGAACCGGCAGTTTTACCGTTAGTGGTCACGCCAGACCGCGAAGCGGAATTAAAACAAATTCTCGAACAGGATGACGCAGATAAACGCATTAGCACCGCAGCGTTAATGCTGGCGCGACAATTTACTTCGCAAATCCAAAAGACCAAAACCTCAAGTCTGTATATCAACCTTAATAACCCCTGCATCATGCAACTGGTGATGGCATTACAACATCAACAACAGCCAGCGGCGGCATTACGGTTATTAAAGTCGCTGAAAGTGATTTTGTGCTCCAGCGGTAATAAAGAGCAGCAGTGGGATTTGCACCAGGCACTGGAAGATTTTACTCAGTTTATCCCTGTTTTAATTAATCAAGGAAAATAAAATGGATACATGGGAGTGGTATAACAAATATAGTCAGGAGCTGCGCGATGCCGGGCAGGAGTATATTCCGCAGCTTATTGATGATTTTTCAGAAAGTGTTTTGCACCTGCAAATAGAAAAGTGCGATTCGTTATTACCAGAGATGAAAGCGCTGAACCAGGTAGCAAAAAATCCGTGGCTGGAAATATTTATCGGCCATTGGGAGATGCGCCATCGCCTGACTAACTATGAAGAAGGTGAAAAAGTGCTGCCTGACGTGGTGGCGCTGTTTGAAAAAGCACACCGGGAAGAGGCGAAAGATTGTCCGCAATCCATTTGTGTTACTCAGGATTTATCTGCCTGCTATGAAAATATTGATGGCCCAGGCTGGGCCAATGAGCGTATGGCGGTGTGCGAAGAAACCATTGCGCGGATTGACCCGACCTGGAGCTGTTTTATGTGTTTATCCTGCGAATATGCCAGTGCGCTGATGGACTCTAACAGAACAGAAGAAGCGTTGGTTTATATCGACAGGCAAATCGAGGCGGTGACAGCATCGGGGAGTGAATATTTAGAAGCGCTGCAGGCAACACGCGCCGATATTTTGGTTGCCCTTCAGCGCTACGATGAAGCTCGTGAAGTGATTGATGAACTGGCAAAAGAGAACGATTACTGGGGCCGTGACCACATCGGTTATCACCTCAAAAAACTGTACATCATGGCGTTATGTGGGCAGGACGAAGAGGTCTGGGAGGAACTGCCTCGTTGGTCAGATCTGACTCCCTATTCGTGGGGTATGTGGGTGAAGATTATTACCGTACTGCTTCCTCGCCATCCGCAGAGAAACCACTGGCAGCTGGCGCGTATCATCCAAAAAATGCTGGAGCAACGTTCGCAGGCCGGGGCGCACCGCAAAGCGGTAGATCTGGCAAAACTGCAAATCACTCTGGCGCTGGAGCGTGAATCCGTCTGGGTGGCCAAAATGGCGATGAAATTGGCCCAGCAGCACATACCAAAATTACGCTCATTATTGGGTGTCGATCGCGAGTTTCTCGAACTTAGCGAAAAAATAGCCGCCAAAGAAGCGGAACTGCTTGCTCGTCCGGTTGTAGAAGTACCTGAAAATAGCGACGAAGAAACGCAGCCAGATCCAGAAAAAGACGTCGAAATATTCCGCCGCGCTTATCTGAACACACCAGACGATGCGGAGTTACTGGGCAAACTGGTCAATGCGTTAAATGCCTGTAATGCGATTAATGAGTCGATTGAACTTCTGCAACGCTACGTTGAAAGCCACCTCCAGGAAGATAATGGTCTTTGCTTCGATCTATTGGATTTATTGCTCCACCGTAATGATCTGCAAACCATTGAGCACCTTGCGAAGCTATATGAACAGGCGGGTCTGCTACATATGGCCTTGTGGTTCCGTGCGCGAGTGATCAACCAACAGGAAGACTGGAGTGAACTGGAGTCGATTGGGCAACAGTTGCTGCAAAACGAAAAAGGGTGTGAGTGGGTTGGCGTGTATCGCATGTGTTCCTGGGCAGCACAAAAACAGGAAGCCTGGGACCGACAACTGGATTATTTACAACAATTGCAGCAACTGATGATTAGCCGTGAAGAAGATATTCGTAATCTCCAGTGGGATATCATGGCGACCGCCAGCATCCTGCAACAATGGGATTTGGTTCGTGCTATTGCTGCTGAACTGGAAATCGAACTCACGGAAGGGGAAGGTTTTATTGACGAAAAATGGGGGCTGTTAAACATCCGCTTCCGGGAAAATTATGAAGACCGCTATTACTACGCCCAGCGTATTGGGCCGGTGACGGCAAGAATTATTGAGCCAACTTACCGCACCGATTATCCGCAACATGTTGATGAGATAGTGGTTTTTGATGCGGAACTGTTGAACACCCGACCTGAAGATGAGGAAGAACAGAAGAATTTCACCCCACTTTATGGGTGCCTGAAAACCATTATCCCGACCGAGTACGGTGAATCATGGTTCTGTGAGGGCATCATACCTGGTGATGAGCAGCTCAATGTCTTCCGTGAGGCGCTACGTGAACGAAACTGGTACTACTGGAGTAACAGTAACGATGACTTTACGTTAACGGACAGTCATCAGGGAGAAGGTGCTGAGCCGCTCCTCGCGTTCTACTTTGTTATCAGTGCGCCGCGTTCAGTTCCCAAAGCGGATATCGATAAAACGCTGAATCAACTGACCGCTGACTGGGAACATCCGTTGTGCTGGTGGCGTCTTGCTAAAGCTGCCGGTGCGAATGAAGAGAAGCATGCTGCTATTTCTGAACGTTATGGAATGTAGGTGAGAGCTTATATTCTGCGCCAGTAGTAGAGCGGATAATTAAAATAGCGCCTGCGATTTATATTTTAAATCGCAGGAATTATTCGGTCTATGAATGATTTCGCTTTGTTTATAAGCAAAATGTGTATAGTGACGGATCATTTTTTCATTTAAAATATTATCTCTCTTATCTATATATTTATAAGGCAATTAAATGAAAAGGAATTTATTATCTTCCGCTATTATAGTCGCTATCATGGCCCTCGGTATCACGGCGTGCGATGATAAAAAAGCTGAAACTCCCCCGCCCGCCAATAGCCAGCCCGCCGCACCGGCTCCTGAAGCTCCCGTTGCAAAAGCAGAAGTTAAACCTGAAACGCCTGCGCAACCGGTGGTCGATGAACAAGCTGTTTTCGACGAAAAAATGGATGTCTATATCAAGTGCTACAATAAGTTACAGATCCCAGTACAGAACAGTCTGGCGCGTTACGCTGACTGGCTGAAAGATTTTAAACAGGGGCCAACGGGTAAAGAGAGCCTTGTTTATGGCATCTACGGCATTAGTGGATCCAATCTCTCTGAGTGTCAAAAAGGAATAAAAAGAGTCGTGGCGTTAACGCCTGCGCTGCAACCTATTGATGGCGTGGCGGTGAGTTATATCGATGCTGCCGTAGCGTTGGGTAATACTATTAACGAAATGGATAAATATTACACCCAGGAGAATTATAAAGACGATGCGTTTGCGAAAGGGAAAACGCTGCACCAGACATTCTTAAAAAATCTTGAAGCCTTTGAACCTGTAGCAGAATCTTATCATGCGGCGATTCAAGAAATTAATGATAAGCGCCAGCTTGCAGAACTGAAAAATATTGAAGAAAGAGAAGGGAAAACATTCCACTACTACTCTCTGGCGGTCATGATTTCAGCGAAACAAATTAATGGCGTGATTTCGCAAGATAAGTTTGATACAGAAGCGGCAATGAAGAAAGTGTCTGAACTGGAAACGCTGGTGGCGCAGGCCAAAGAAGCGGATAAAGGCGGTATGAATTTCTCGTTCATTAATTCGGCAGACCAATATCAACTCGAGGCTAAAAAATATGTTCGCCGCGTCAGAGATAAAGTCCCGTACTCTGATTGGGATAAAGAGCAACTTCAGGATGCAAACACCAGCTGGATGGTCCAGGACTCTTTCCCGAAAGCATTACGCGAGTATAACGAAATGGTTGATGATTATAACCGTCTGCGTTAAACGTTTTTGTTTTTGCTGAGAAATATAAGGTCGGATGCGGCGTAAATGCCTTATCCGACCTAAATGTCGTTAAGCCGTGTTAGCGGTGCATCCGACCACTTTCATCCCTGGCGAAGTAATGCCATAAACCCTTCATACCCCGTTAGCCCGGCAATAGTCTCCGCTGGATGTTGGCACAGTACGCTGGCAAGATAGCTGAATATTTTCAACTCGTGGCGCGCATCGGCTGCGGCGCAGGCGATTAACACATGGTTAATGACTTCGTTATTCACCTCAATTGGTTGGGCGAGGGTAATAAAAAATCCGCGAAAACGTCGCTCCTGTTCGCTCCAGCAATGTGGGATGGCGAGACGATTAACAATCAGGTTTTCACCTTCGTCCTCGCGGGCGATGATCCGTTGTGCTTCATCGGCGGTAATATGGTGTTGCGTCACTAATTGCGCACAAATTTTCCGGGTAATATGTTGCCAGCTTTCACCGCGTACATTCGAATAATGAAAACTTCCGGGAGCAGAGAAAAAACGCTCCGGTTGCTGGCGAATAAATGCCGTCGCCAGAAAATGTTTTATTTGTTCGATACCGGCGGCAGTAATAATGTTTTTTACGGTGATGTAATTATTAACCGCGTCATCCAGTAAATAATGGCTGTTATTAATGATCAATAATGGTTCGATCTCTTCGCGAATGGCAACAAGTTCGCTTAAGCTACGGGCAATAATCACCCGACAATGTAACACATCGCGCTCAATGGCGAGCTGATTAATAGTGGCAATCGCGTTCTGGTCCGAGAGCAAAATGATCGGCTGGCGTTCGTTTTGATGCCGCTCCAGTGCACAGGCAAAATACAAACCGATCAGATCGCTGTCGAAAAGGGGAATATCGAGCTGTTCACGCAGTAGCGTAATAAAGTACAGGCTCATATCAAAGGCCGCAGGCCAGGCGGCTTTCATGTTAATCATGCTGCTTTGGCGGTGCTCACCAATCCACACTGGTGCGGCAAGGCAACGTAATAAATGCCCGGTAATATTCTCAACCAACTGCGTATCAATAATATTCAATGACGCGATGCCCGGCACCCTTTGCAGCAACCCCTGCACATTATCGGTAGAAATTACCTGCGCTTGCTGATGCTGTTTCTCTATCAAACCCGTCAGGGCTCTTACAGCATTATCACCAAGAAACAGACCGCTCTGTTCAACAATTTGTTTTATCTCGTTACCGGGATAATCCGGCCATTCGTCGGTCAGTTGATTACGCAGGGCGTAAATAGCCAGAATCAGGCTGGAGAGATAATCACCCTGCATGAGCGGCCAGCGGTGTTGGTTGTCGCAGGCCGAGGATAAATGCTGAAAGTTGTCTCGTGTGACGCCCGCCAGAGGAATTAAAAACGGATCTTTGCGCAGCAAGTTTGCCAGCAAGATAACGCGCTTCTCTTCTGTCTCATCAATGAAATGGCCCAAACCAGGGCGACTGGTCAGGCAACAAGTACGTTCATAACGCTGCTTTAATCGTGGCAGACGCTCTGCTACCCAGGTTTCCGGCAAATTAAGCGCCGAGGCGAGTTGCGCACGCGGGGTAAAGGTATTCAGTAATAACATCGCCAGCAGCCGATCGTCATTATCATGCTTTTGCAGCAACTGAAAAAAGCTGCGGCGCTCGAAGATTTCCAGTTGATAGCCCGCGCTGCCACTGGCAGAGATGCGGGCTTTGCCGTTGAGAGTAAAGTTGAGATAGTCAATATCACGCAGGATGGTCCTGCCGGAAACGCCAGTCTGTTGCGCCAGCTCGCTAGGCGTGCGCGGCTGTTGCTCCAGAAGATCGATAATCTTCAACTGGCGTTCATTCAGCATCATTCCACCTGACGGAACTGGTTGAACGCGTTGACTTTCTCCGCGGTTAAAGTGGTCAGAAAATCCCGTATCAGTGTGAGCAGAGCATCATAATCGGTCTTTGAAATCATGCCGCTATTGGCGTGCAGATAGCGAGTTGGCAGACACAACGCGACAACCGGACGACCACCACCCATCACGTTGTAGCGTCCACCATCCGTCGCACCGGTTTTCATAATGCAAAACTGCAGCGGCAAATCGCTGTGCGCGGCACTGCTTTTTAACGCCGCGACCAGCTTCTGGTTGGGAAAGTAGCGCTTATCGAACAGCATCATTCCCGGCCCCTGGCCCAGTTTCAGCGGGTATTTGATGGTATCGATGCCAGGGACATCGCCAGCGACGGCGGTATCCAGCACAATCACCACATCCGGTTTAATGTGCTCAGCCGACGTTTGCGCCCCACGCAGCCCAACTTCTTCTTCTACACTGCCCACGCCATACAGGGTAATTTCGGGATTATTTACCGTCTGTAGCAGCTCTGCCATCATCGCGCAGCCGATGCGATTATCCAGCGCCTTACCGACGACTTTATCTTCACCCCAGCAGGCAAAATTGGCTTCCGGGCTAATAAAATCGCCAATCGCAACGCCGCGTTTTTCCACTTCTTCGCGACTATTCGCGCCAATATCAATGAACATCTCATCAAATGACAGCGGTTGTTGCTTTTGCTTTTCCGTTAACGCATGAGGCGCGACGGAACCGATAACACCAGGGATTTTCGCTCCCTTGTGGGTGCGTATCGTCACCCGGTGGTTGAGCATTGACTGGTTCCACCAGCCGCCAATGGTGGTGAAACGCAGAAAACCGCTCTCGTCGATATGCGTCACCATAAAGCCCACTTCATCCATATGCCCGACAACGGCAACTTTCGGCCCGCGATGCCCTTTGCGGGCAACAAAACTGCCCAGACCATCGAAGGTTATCTCATTGACGCAGGGTTCCAGCGTTTTGATGAGGATATTGCGAACTTCCTGTTCATCGCCGCTGACGGCGCAGGCTTCGCACAATTGTTGCAGTAACTCAATGTTCATGGACAAGCTCCTGTTGCGCGGCTTTGGCTTTGCGGCGTAACCATAATCCTTTTAGGACGATAATGAATGAAATGTTCAGCGCGAGGCCAATGGCCAGCACCAGATAAAACGAACCTACCGGAGACATCAGGCCGATCAGTGGGTCAAAGATACCCAAACCCGGTGCCAGACGTTTGATTCCAAAAGCGATCACCAGCACGCCGGTAATGCCCCCCGCCAACGTATTGGCGGTAATCATCGGCAACGGTGCCGCCAGCGCGTAAGGAATAGCCGGTTCGGTTGCGACCGTGGCACCGACCACAATGGCACTACTGGCTGCCTCTTTTTCCTGTTGAGTAAACAGTTTTGGTGCAATGAACGTAGCGATACCTGCGGCGACGGGCGGCATCAGCGCCACAACGCCGACAATGGCGTACCAGTCGTAAATGTGTTTTTCCAGCAGCGAGAAGCAGAAGAACCAGGCGGTTTTGTTGATGGGGCCGCCCATATCGAACGCCAGCATCGCGCCGACCAGAAACGCCGCCGCAAATTTCATTGATGGAGGAATGGTGTTAAGGAAGTGCAGCAGACCGCCCATGATATCGGACATCACCGGTCCGATAACGTAGTAAGTCAGTATGCCGAAGACCAGCAGAGTGACGAACGGAATAAGCATTGAACCGAGCAACGGTTGTAACGCTTTACCAAGACGCACTTTGCGAAACCAGAAGACGAAATAACCTATCGCCAGGCCCAACACCACTGCGCCGAGGAAGCCCGCGCCAGACTGTGTGCCGAGCAGAGCTTTGTCGTTCGCCAGATAACAGACCAGGAAGGCTGGGGCAAAAGCCGGTTTATCAGCAATCGACGAAGCAATATAAGCGCCCATGATGGGGATCATAAAGGTGAAGCCGAGGTAACCGATGGATTCGACAACCCAGGTAAACGATGGCGCGCCTTTCGACATATCGGTATACGGCAAGCCAAACTGTACCAGCATGTTGGCGAGCGCTACCAGAATACCGCCACCGATGACAAACGGCAGCGCCGCAGAGACGCCCGCCATCAGGTGGCTCATCACGCTGCCACTTTGTACTTCTTGTTTGCCGAGTTTCACGCCACTATCTGCGGCAAAAAGCTGCGAATTTGTCGGTAATTCACTAAAAATCTGATCGATATTTTTCAAGGCTTGAGAGATCGCAATCTCATAGACCTTCTTTCCGGCAAACCGCGCCCGGTCATCGCCGCTCAGGCCACGCCCGGTGGCGAGAATAACGTAATCGGCAGCGGCAATCTCTTCGCTGGACAAGCGGTTTTCGACGCCGCTGGAACCTTGGGTTTCAACTTTAATGGTATGGCCGAGAGAACGGGCTTTCTGTTCCAGGGCTTCTGCCACCATGTAGGTGTGAGCGATCCCGGCGGGGCAGTTGGTGATCGCGACAATACGTAAGGATGACTCCATCGCCACTTCCTTATGAGTTGAGGGTTTGATTTAACAAGGCAAGCACTTGATCAGCATCACCTTGTTGCAGTTGGTTGATAAAATCCTGGTGGATAATTTTACGACACAGTGTACCGATGATTTTGACCTGATCCTCTTCGCCACTTTGCGGTACGCCAAGGCAGATCCAGCAATTGACGTCTTCGCCGTCGCTGGCTTTCCAGTCAATAGGCTGGTTTTTACGGGCGAACAGCACAAACGGTTGGGTTACGCAGGAACTCTTACCGTGCGGCACAGCGACGCCCGAACCAAATCCAGTAGAGTGCATTTTTTCGCGCAGCAACAGGGTTCGCAGGAACTGGTGAGGGTTGGTGATAAAACCGTTTTGCAACGCCATTGTGGCCAGCTGTTTCAGAATTGAATAAGCACCATTGCCCTGAATATTCAGGTCAATACAGCTTGCAGTAAGAGCAGCCATTATCGGACTCCATGAAAAAACATTTCAGTTAATTGTAACGGCGGGGCGGTTTTGTGATGAGCGCGGATATGTCGTGAAGTCGTGACAATATAAGGCAGAGTGAAGGATAAATTTTGCGGTCTAAGGCACATATTGATGGGTTAAATAAATGTTGTGAATAAAAAATCATTATTTAATGATTTTGTGAATGTTTAACTGTCGCGGATGTTTTGCTGCCACGTTATTTATATTTGTGGCTTATGAGTCAGTTTGAATCATATCTAATATTTTTTACGATATTTAGTTAAAAACGGCACTATTGTTATATTCCTCACGTTCCAGGAAATCAGCGGATTTACTCATATTATGCGGCGGGATACTATCCATCGGCCTGCTGAAGTTGGATTTAAAATTCGAAAGTGCACACTTTATATTTCTCTATATACGTATTCCTTTTGGAAAGCGTAGGGCCTCCTTTATTTCAGGGAACGTAAATAATGAAAAAATCGACATTATCTTTAGCCATCGGTTTATTATTGGCATGTAGTACCGGTATGGCAAAAACACAGCATTTAACGCTGGAACAACGCATGGCATTGCTGGAAGAACGCTTGGAAGCGGCAGAAATGCGGGCGGCAAAAGCAGAGAGCCAGGTTAAACAGTTGCAGACACAACAAGCCGCTGAGATCCGCGAAATTAAGGCCGCTCAGGGCAATACGCCGGTAAATGGACAGGCAACGGCGGAATCTGCAAAGAAAAATGCCACCTCACCTAATCTTTTGCTTTCAGGTTATGGCGATTTAAAAATCTACGGCGACGTAGAATTTAATATGGATGCGGAAAGTAATCATGGCCTGCTGGCAATGACCAACGCTGATGTGAATAGCGATCCCACTAATGAACAGTGGAATCTCAATGGTCGTATTCTGTTAGGTTTTGACGGTATGCGAAAGATGGACAACGGTTATTTCGCCGGGTTCTCCGCACAACCGCTGGGGGATATGCACGGTTCAGTAAATATCGATGATGCGGTATTCTTCTTTGGCAAAGAAAACGACTGGAAGGTCAAAGTAGGCCGTTTTGAAGCCTACGATATGTTCCCATTGAATCAGGATACCTTTGTTGAACATTCCGGTAATACTGCGAACGATCTTTATGACGATGGCAGCGGTTATATCTATATGATGAAAGAGGGCCGCGGGCGCTCTAACGCTGGCGGTAATTTCCTCGTCAGCAAACAACTCGATAACTGGTATTTTGAATTAAACACGTTACTTGAAGACGGAACATCTTTATATAATGACGGTAATTATCATGGACGCGATATGGAGCAGCAGAAAAATGTTGCTTATCTGCGCCCAGTAATTGCCTGGTCGCCGACGGAAGAATTCACCGTTTCCGCAGCGATGGAAGCGAACGTGGTAAATAATGCTTATGGTTATACCGATAGCAAGGGTAATTTTGTCGATCAGTCCGATCGTACCGGCTATGGTATGAGCATGACCTGGAACGGCCTGAAAACGGATCCGGACAATGGCATTGTGGTTAATCTTAATACCGCCTATTTAGATGCTAATAATGAGAAAGATTTCACTGCCGGGATTAACGCGCTGTGGAAACGTTTCGAGCTCGGTTATATCTACGCGCACAATAAGATTGATGAATTCAGCGGTGTAGTTTGTGATAACGACTGCTGGATTGATGATGAAGGGACGTACACCATTCACACCATTCATGCGTCTTATCAGTTCGCTAATGTGATGGATATGGAGAACTTTAATATTTACCTCGGGACATATTACTCCATTCTGGATAGCGACGGCGATAAAAAACACGGTGATGATACTGATGACCGTTACGGCGCACGCGTTCGCTTTAAATACTTCTTCTGATGAAGGCGCGGTGCTGGATATTTTCCGGCACCGCAACTCATTAAGGCAGGTAAAACACTTCTTGCAGCTCGCTACTCACCGGGCTGTTATCCGGGTTAGCGGGCATAACATCGGTCATATATTTCCACCAACGTTGGCAGATTTCAGTGCTGGCTACCGCATTCCACCGTTCTTCAGATTCAATCTCTACCGTGGCAAACAGCAGATTACGCGCTTTGTCGAGGTAAATGGCGTAGTTATGCGCACCGTGAGATTTCAACACTGCTTCCAGTTCCGGCCAGATGGGGTTATGCCGACGCTGATACTCTTCGTGGGCGTCGGGGTTAACCTGCATGACAAAGGCTTTGCGGATCATGTTTGCTCCTTACAGCGCCAGCGCACTGGCTAGTGGCGTAACGCCGAAACGCTTGCCGAGCGCTATCAGCTCTTCACGGCTGATGGTCTGTTTCATGCCGCCCATCGAATACACCTTCACTAACACTTCCGCTGATTTTTCTGCGGTGTCGATTAAACCGAATGTTTCATCCAGCGTCGGTCCGGAACCGAACACACCGTGGAAGGGCCACAACACCAGCGAATGTTTTTGCATCTCGTGGGCAGTTGCCTGGCCGATTTCGTCCGTGCCGGGTACCATCCACGGCAGAATGCCAACGCCATCCGGGAATACCACCAGACATTCGGTGCTGCCTTCCCACAGTTGGCGAGTAAAGACCGCGGTGTCGTTTTCCAGTACATAGGTGAGGGCGATCAGGTTGGTGGCGTGGCAGTGCATGATCACCCGATCTTTACCGTTGGTTGCTTTAATGCGCTCGCAGTGGGAGAGAAAGTGCGCCGGAAGTTCAGAGGTGGGGACGGCTTCATTGGTTAACCCCCAGAGAATATGGTAGCCCGCGCCGTCGCTGTCGACTTTTACGACGCCTAAGTTCGCCGCAGGATCAAGCTGGACGTTACGGAAGAATTTGCCTGAGCCGGTGACGATAAACGGCGTATTTGCCAGTAAAGGCATGGGTTGGCTGAGTGGGATATAGCGCGGTTGTGCATGGAAGTTGTCTTGATAAGGCGCGATATCGGCGTCGTCCAGGCGTAGCGTCAGGTTGCCGCCGTTGCGCTCGTCCCAGCCTTTCAGCCAGGCGTCGGTGGTGGCTTTGATCATTCCCTAGACAAACCAGGATTGGGTAATGTTTTGCATGTTCTGTGTTCCTGTTAATTCGGTGTTGTCGGATGCACGACCCGTAGGCCGGATAAGGCACCCGTGCCGCATCCGGCAATCAATGCCTGATGCGACGCAGCCGCGTCTTATCAGGCCTACAACAGTTGGTGACCCGTAGGCCGGATAAGGCGCTCGTGCCGCATCCGGCAATCAATGCCTGATGCGACGCAGCCGCGTCTTATCAGGCCTACAATTGTTGGTGACCCGCAGGCCGGATAAGGCCCTTGTGCCGCATCCGGCAATCAATGCCTGATGCGACGCAGCCGCGTCTTATCAGGCCTACAACTGTGGGTGACCCGTAGGCCGGATAAGGCACTTGTGCCGCATCCGGCAATCAATGCCTGATGCGACGCATCCGCATCTTATCAGGCCTACAATTGTTGGTGACCCGTAGGCCGGATAAGGCGCTCGTGCCGCATCCGGCAATCAATGCCTGATGCGACGCAGCCGCGTCTTATCAGGCCTACAATTGTTGGTGACCCGTAGGCCGGATAAGGCACTTGTGCCGCATCCGGAAATCAATGCCTGATGCGACGCTGCCGCGTCTTATCAGACCTACAACAGTTGGTGACCCGCAGGCCGGATAAGGCACCCGTGCTGCATCCGGCAATCAATGCCTGATGCGACGCAGCCGCGTCTTATCAGGCCTACAACAGTTGGTGACCCGCAGGCCGGATAAGGCACTTGTGCCGCATCCGGCAATCAATGCCTGATGCGACGCAGCCGCGTCTTATCAGGCCTACAACAGTTGGTGACCCGCAGGCCGGATAAGGCACTCGTGCCGCATCCGGCAATCAATGCCTGATGCGACGCAGCCGCGTCTTATCAGGCCTACTGTTGGTGACCCGCAGGCCGGATAAGGCACTCGTGCCGCATCCGGCAATCAATGCCTGATACGACGCAGCCGCGTCTTATCAGGCCTACAACTGTTGATGACCCGTAGGCCGGATAAGGCACTTGTGCCGCATCCGGAAATCAATGCCTGATGCGACGCTGTAGTGGCACACTAAATTTGGCCACCTGATTAAAGGTGATATTCTCACTTCAACACAAAACA